>PLDZ01000222.1 GCA_003136295.1 Candidatus Dormiibacterota bacterium | reverse complement strand
CGGGCTCACGGAGTGCTGCGCGGTGAGCTGGGAGAAGGCGGTGACCGTCTGATCGACCGTGTGGTTCGAGACGAAGGTGAGCACGGTGGCTGTGATGAGCGCCGCCCCGACGAAGGCTCCACCCCACGCGAAGTGTGCCGGCCCGAGACGCCACCAGCGGCGCACGCCACGAACGCTGTGGCCACGCGAAGCCTCGGCGACGAGCTGAGCGCGGAGGCGATTCTGGAAGCGTGGGTCGGCCTCGACTCGCGGACGCGCTGCGCGCACCGTCTTGGCGGTCTCGAGCAGTTCGGGCTCGTCGTGGAACAGATCCTCGAGCTCGGGATCGAACCATCCGCCCATCCAGGCCATCAGCTCTGCTCCTCGACGGCGACGACGACACCGAGGCGTAGCCGGACACCGATCATCCCGCGATGGATCAGCAGCTTCACCGCTCCCTCGCTCTTCCCCAGGATGTCCCCGATCTGGGCGAGCTTGAGGTCCTCACCGAGTTTCAGGGTCATCGCGGCCCTCTGCTGAGGCGGGAGATCGTCGATCGCCGCCCATACCCGCGCGGCCTCGGCACTGTCAACGACCCGGTCGTCGACAGGGCGAGCCGGATCAGCGACAGCGATGGCGCTGTCGAGGCTCGAGGTCGGTTTGCGGCTGCGGTAATGATCATTTATGGCGTTGACGCTGATCTGATAGAGCCAGGCGCTGAATGGGTGGCCTGACGGTTTGTATCGCCCGATTGCACGGAGTGCCTTGAAAAAGACCTCTGAGGTGACGTCCTCCGCTGCCTCCTGGTCTCGCATGCGGCTGAAGACGAACCGGTAGATCTGCCCGAAGTAGTGGTCGTACAGTTCCCCAAAGGCGTCGGCGTCCTGTTTGGCACGCTCGACAAGCTGGTCCTCATACGCCCGAGGTAGCGTCATCTCGGGATCACCGGGCGCACTCGATCAGTCAACGTGGCCCGAGTTGGTCCGGTTACGTCGGCTGGCATGAAATCGCCCTGCTCCCCGCGTGCCGGAACCCAATCGGGTCTGCCCCACTTCCCGACCGGCCCCGGATTGCAGCTCACGGCGAGTCTCGACCGCGAGCCCAGGCAGGTCAGTGATTATCCCCGCCACTCGCCCGTCCGCAAGGTAGGCGCGCAGCCGCTGGGGACCGTCAACCGTCCACACCATCATCGGAAACCCACGCGCCTGTGCCTCCGCGAGGAGGCCGGTGCCGGGGACCCGCCGGCTCCGGCCGCGCAGCGGCGCCAGCCACTGATGGACGGCCAGGAGATCCGCGCCACATCGTTCGGCGAGATCGAAGGGCAGGGCTTCGTAGCGCTGCGTGCGGCTTCGGAGCCTGCCCGGCCCGAGCAAGAGCCCGCACCGGGCACTCGGATCCAGGTGCTTGATCGTGCTGATCACCGGCTCTTCGAACGACGTGTACAGCAGCCGATCGCGTGGAAAGCGCCTCGATGCCGCCTCGATCACCTCTGCCTCGTAGCCGGGTTCCTTGACCTCGACATCGAGCGCGATCCTGCCGGCGCAGAGATCCAGAACCGTGTCGAACCGTGGCGGCTCGTGGCGGCTCAGACGGACGAGGGCCGAGTAGGTCAGCAACGTGAGCGGGACTCCCCGGCGGGATGCGTTGTGATGCACCACGAGGACGCCGTCCGCAGTCCGGCGCACGTCGAGCTCGACGGCGTCCGCACCCAGCGCGATCGCCGTTTCGAACGCTGCGGGTGTGTTTGCCGGCGCGTCGCGGGAAGCGCCGCGGTGCGCGATCACGAGGGGAAAGGAGGAGACAGCGGTCACCCCGATAGAATGAACGNNTGGGCGGAGATCGGCCGCATCCCGGTTGAGGCGCTGACCGCGCTCCGGGGGGCGACCATCGACGCCGATCGCATCGCGGAGCTCGAGGCCGAGCAGGGACACGACATGGCCGCGTTCGTGACGGCAGTGCAGGAGACGGTCGGCGACGCGGGACGGTACTTCCACCTCGGGTTGACGTCGTCCGACGTGGTCGACACCGCCCTGGCCACCCAGCTTCGCGACGCCGCAGGTGTCATCGACGCCGACGTCGAGTCCCTGATCGGAGCACTGATCGAACAGGCCGAGCGTCACCGCCTCACTGTGATGATGGGCCGCACCCACGGCGTTCACGCGGAGCCGCTGACCCTCGGCGTCAAGCTCGCCAATTTCGTCGACGAGGTTCGTCGCTCCCGNNGTTTCGACGCAGGTGCTCGCACGCGACCGCCACGCGTCCTTCATCACCGCACTCGCCTTGCTCGGCGCGGTGCTCGAGCGGCTGGCGACCACCATCCGGCTGCTCCAGATCACCGAGGTCGACGAGGTCGAGGAGCCCTTCGGACAGCGCCAGAAGGGCTCATCGGCCATGCCCCACAAGCGGAATCCCGTGCTCTGCGAGCGCATCTGCGGGCTCGCGCGGGTGCTTCGCGGATACGCGTCGACAGCGATGGAGGACGTTGCCCTCTGGCATGAGCGGGACATCTCTCACTCGTCGGCGGAGCGCGTGATCCTTCCCGACGCGTGCGCGCTCAGCGACTACATCGTGCGCCTCTCCACGCGAATCGTTGAGGGGCTCCGCGTCAAGTCCGAGAACATGATGGCGAACATCGAGTTGCATGGCGGCATCGCCTTCTCGCAACAGGTGCTCACCGCGCTGATCGTCGAGGCCGAGTGGCCTCGTGAGCGTGCCTATCGAGCCGTGCAGCATCTGGCCGCGCGGGCACGCGACGACGATGGTTCATTTCGCGACCTCGTGGCAGTCGATCCCGACATCTCCGGCGCCCTTTCGGAGTCGACGATCGCGCACTGTTTCGACATCGAGCCGTACCTCGCCAATATCGATGAGACATACCGGCGTCTCGGTCTGTCGACGACCACGCAGCGCACTGCGACGGATGCTTCGGCGCCTGAGCTTGCGATAGAGGCCGGCCTTGCCGGCGGGAGGATGAGTTGATGCAGGTGATGAACGCTGCCGAGGTTGGTGACCTGAACCTGTTCCGCCGCGGCAAGGTGCGCGACACCTTCCAGCTCGCCGACGGCACGCTGCTGATGATCGCAACTGACCGCTTGAGCGTCTTCGACGTGGTCCTGCCGACCGCGATTCCGGGAAAGGGCACCGTGCTGACGCAGATGTCGCGGTGGTGGTTCGCGCAGACAGCGGGCATCATGCCCAATCACCTGCTTCCCGACCTGGAGGAGGCGATACCCGAGTCGGTGCGCAGTGACTGGCTGCCGCGCTCGATGCACGTCGCCCGCGCCCAGCGCATCGATGTCGAATGTGTGGTGCGCGGATTCATCAGCGGATCGGGATGGAAGGAGTACCGCGACAAGGGCACGCTCGCAGGCGAGCCCTTGCACGAAGGGCTGCGTGATTCCTCACGGCTCGCCTCGCCGAGATTCACGCCCGCGATCAAGAAAGATGACGGTCACGACGTCAACATCTCGCGCGTCGAGCTGCGCGCACTCGTGGGCCAGTCGCTCGCGGATCAACTGGAGTCGGCGTCGCTGCGGCTCTTCGACTTCGCCACGGCGCGCTGCGAGAGCGTGGGGATCTACCTCGCCGACACCAAGTTCGAGTTCGGATTCATCAACGGCACGCTCACGCTCATCGATGAGATCTTCACTCCCGACTCCTCGCGCTTCTGGGAGATATCCGAGTGGCGCGAGGGCGAGCCCGCAGTCTCGTTCGACAAGCAATTCGTGCGCGATTACGTCGAGACGCTCGGCTGGGACAAGACCGATCCCGGTCCCGCGCTTCCCGACGAGGTGGTGAGGGGGACGACACAGCGCTACGTCGAGGCTGCTCGGCGTATCTGTGGGATCGAGATCGAAGGGGTCGTCGCCGAATGACCTTCTCGGTCGAGGTCGTGGTCGCGTTGAAGCCCGTGGTAAACGACCCGCAGGGCCTCGTGGTACGCGACGGACTCCACCGCCTCGGTTTCCCCGGCGTGCGCTCGGTGCGCGTGGGCAAACATCTCGAGCTCGAGATCGAGGGCGATGATGAAGCCGCCATTCGCGCGCA
>PLDZ01000207.1 GCA_003136295.1 Candidatus Dormiibacterota bacterium | reverse complement strand
GGTGCTGCGTCCTGGGATGACGATCGTCGAGCCGACCGGGGGGAACACCGGCGTCGGCCTCGCCGTGGTCGCTGCGGTCCGCGGCTACCGGTTGGTGCTGACAATGCCCGAGGCGATGTCCGTCGAGCGGGTCGCGCTCCTGCGCCAACTGGGCGCCGAGGTTGTCCTGACGGCCGGCATTCTCATGGGCGACGCCGTGGGCGCGGCGCGCCGGCTTGTGGAGGCCCGCCACGACGCCATCATGCTCGACCAGTTCTCCAATCCTGCCAACGCCGAGATCCACCGACGCACGACCGCCGTCGAGGTCTGGGAGGACAGTGGCGGAGCGATCGATGTCTTCGTGTCCTCAGTCGGCACCGGCGGCACGATCACGGGCGTCGGCGAAGTGCTCAAACAACGCAATGCGAAGATACGGGTGGTTGCGGTCGAGCCGGCGGGCTCAGCGCTGCTCTCCGGCGGCAAGGCGGGACCGCACCAGATGCCGGGGATCGGTGTCGGCTTCATCCCTCAGATCCTCAATCGCGCGATCCTCGACGAGATCTTCGTCGTCACGGATGAGGAGGCATTTAGTTGCGCGCGACGCCTGGCTCGAGAGGAAGGCATCGTGGCGGGCGTCTCCTCCGGCGCGGCAGTGCACGCGGCGCTTCGGATCGCAGCTCGCCCCGAATCCGAAGGAGCCGTCGTGGTTGCAATCATCCCTGACACGGGCGAGCGCTACATCACGACAACGCTTTTCGAGCACGGCTAAGCCGGTCGGAAGCTTATGTCATGCAACGAAGCCGTTGTGAGTGACGTCGTGTGCAATCCCAACGACGAGTGAATGAGCACCTATGCCTCGGTCGCCGGGCTGCAGCCATATCAGGCGGGAGCGGTCTACGCGAGCACCGCAAGCACCGCACCGTTGGACGAGGCGATGGAGAGCCGGAATGATCGCGGCGTCGGCCGGTTGAGGACGCGACTGAAGTGATACCGAGAAAGATCGAGGAAACACAACATGGATAACAAAGAGACNNCCGGTGCGCTGTGCGCCAGCTCTCTTGCACGCTGTCGTCCCTGGCAGCCGCCTAGCTGGTCGCGCGTCTCCCGCTCGACATGTCGGCAGCGTCGATATCTTCTTGGAGGCGCTCGATGGGGCTGAACACGGCGACGTGTTGGTGGTCGACAACGGCGGACGACTCGATGAAAGTTGTGTAGGCGATCTCGTGGCTCTGGAAGCCCAGGCTGCTGGACTGGACGGAATCGTGATCTGGGGGCTCCATCGCGACACACCTGACATACGAGCGATTGGGTTGCCAGTCTTCAGCCTGGGTACGATCCCAACCGGTCCGCAACGCCTCAGTATCCGTTCCCATGATGCGTTGGAGTCCGCTTCCGTTGGAGATTGGACGGTGGGTCGCGAGGACTTGGTCCTAGGCGACGACGATGGTGTGCTCTTTGTGCCCGCTGCCTCCGCCGGGGACGTCCTCACGCTTGCAGAAACCATCCGCGACACCGAGCAGCGCCAAGCCGAACTCATGCGCGGAGGTGTTTCTCTGCGTCGTCAGGTTCAATTTGATGCCTATCTTGACCTACGCGAAAAGACGCCGTCTCTGAGTTTCCGCGATCATCTGCGAGGCGTGGGCGGCGCTATTGAGGAATAGCCGGAACTCTCGTCGTGATAGACCCTGATCTGGCCCATGGCGAAGAGAGTGCTCACGGTAAGTCGGGTGGGGGAGAGGAGCCATCGGGTCCGAGGCAATAGACGCCGGTTGATGTCCACGTGATTCCAACCCATTCCATCACACGCGCTCTAGTCGTCATTCCAACCAATTCGCCACGAAACCACTATTTCTGAGCTCAGTTTGCCGGTACCAAATAAGTGCTGGTCTGGGGGANNCGCAGGTTCGAGTCCTGTCTCCCCGACTTTCCGTCAGTGTGAGTTCAGAACAGGCGGTTGCGCGGTGTGGGGTGGCGGCCGCGCATTACGTGGTGTAGTGCTCTAACCGCGAATAAGGGCATTTGTCCACAAAAGGGATCATTCCGGGTGGTCAGGGCGGGATGCCGCTACTCACAGCACCGGATCATCGCTCCGCAGCGCTTACATAGCGCTTACAGGTTTTGTCCTCGAAAATGATGTGCGGCTAACGGCTGTCGGGCGCGAGCTCCTTCAACCACCCGGCGTGTCACTCTGGCACTTGGCAGGTGTACGGGCAGCTCTCAGCCGGCCACCATGATCAGAGGGACGGGAACGGTGGCTCGAAGCGTCGTCCCGTGGGCCGGGCTCGTCTCGATCAGCAGCCTGCCACCCAGAGCCTCGAGCCGGTCCTCCATGTTGGTCAACCCGGCGCCGCGCGCGGCAATCGCCACATCGAACCCGCAGCCGTTGTCGACAACCTCGACAAGCAGCTGGCCTCCATCCTCGCGCAAGCGCACCGTCGCACTTGAGGCCTGGGCATACTTCTGGACGTTCTGCAGGGCTTCCAGCGTGCAGAAGTAGAGAGCTGCTTCGAGCTCCTGCGGATAGCGCCCGACGCCGTCGGCGTCGACATGCACCGGCAGCGTGGCCTTGCTTGCTTGCGATTGCAGCGCGACGGCGAGGCCCCGGTCGGCAAGCAGCGGTGGATAGATGCCGCGGGCGAGATCACGCAGGGTTTCGAGCGCTTCGCCCGCGTCGCTCTTGAGGGCGACGATAGTTGCGCTGGCCTTCTCCGGATCCCTGGTGAGCAGCATCTCCACTAACCCGAGCTTTACCTTGAGCGCGACCAGATGCTGCTGGGCACCGTCATGCAGATTGCGTTCCAGCTTGCGTCGCTCGTCGTCCTGGGCAGCCACGAGCCGCTGCCGGGACGCACGCAGGTCGTCCAGACGCGCCTGCAGATCCGCCGTGAGGCCCACGTTCTTGAGCACCAGTCCTGCCTGGTGGGCGAGGTCGTCCATCAGCTTGATCTCGATCGGCGTGAGCGACTCGCCGTGCCGCTTGGTCACAGTCAGAGCGCCGAGCACGTCGCCCTGGTGACGCACCACCACCGCGCGATCGGTGGAGGGGATCGACAGTTCTGCTCTGCCGTTGAGGTGCACCGCGTCCGGCGCTGACGACTGGAGTGGGAAGACCGCCGCACGTTGCAGTTCGTCACCGCTGCGCAGCCAGACCTCCGCGCGGTCGGCGCTGGTGCCTTCCGCGAGAACGCGTGCCATGCGAGGCAACACGTCGTCAATGGCGTACGACTCGGCGACGCGCTCCGAGAACTGAGAGAGGACCTCATAGGGGGTGGCTCGCTTGCCGTACACCAGCCGGTTGGCAATCGTCTGCAAGCGTTCCCGCAGGGGCTGGAATCCCACCGCCACGATCGCCGTGGCCAGGATCGACAACCCCAGGTTGGGCTTGCCGCCGCTGCCGACCAGCGCGCCGATGCCCACCGCGATGCCGACATAGACAGCAGTGATGAAAACAGCCAGCGAGCCATACACGATGGTGCGGCTGATGAAGACGTCGATGTCGTAGAGGCCGTACCGCATGACGGCCAGCCCGATCGTAGCCGGAAGGAGCAGACCGAGCCCAAAGCCGAACCCCACGTATCCGAGCCCGCCATCTCCCTGGGCGAGAGGGAGGCTCACCACGATGACTCCCAGTGCAGCCGCGGTGGCGCATGCGAACGAGCGCAACTGGCTTCGCTCCACGCCCCGAGCACGGCGGAAGCGCACCACCACTGCTGCTATGGGAAGACACACCAACAAGAACCCAGTGAGCGACAGGGGACTGTTCTTGTCGGTGAGTCCGTCGAGGGCAGGCACGACCAGCGGATTGGGCACGCTGGGAAGCCGTGGCGACAATGAGATCGGACTCAAGGTGATCATGGACATTGCGATCGCCACGGCGGCGGCCACGAAGACCGCCCACGCGGCCCATCGCCAGCGTGGCCCGGGCAGCAGTTGTCCGTTGGGGAAGAACAGGATCGTGAACAGGACCAAGATCACACCGAGCCCTACGGTGTTGTTGAACACCCAGGCAGGCCATGCCACCCAGCTCCGCACCGACGCGCCGCTCAGCAGCCCGCGCATGGCCAGGAAGTCGGCCAGAAGGTAGATCGCGTCTGCGACGGCGATCGCCAGGAGCAACCAGCCAATTGGGTTCCTGGGGCGCCGTGCTGCGATCAGCACGCCGAGGGTTCCGACGATGGGCGCCCCGAGGAAGTACGCCAGTTGAGCTGTGAAGGGCGAATCGATCGCCTTCCAGTCCAGGGTCAGCAGGACCAGGCTGGCGGCCAGGAGCCCGAGGGAGCACAGCGCGATCGTCCAGGCGAGCCGGGCTGGCCGAAACCCCGAGCGTGCTGCCATGAGCGACACGATATGGGAGAGTTTGACTGGCTGTCGATGGTACCGCCGCCCCCGGGGAGAGGGTAGCAGCACCCCCTCAGCGACCGGGTGACGTTCCCTGTAGCGCCTCAACTGCGCCGGCTCGCGCATTCCGATGCCTCTCAGTTCTCAGCGCCCACCTGAGCGGTGGGGGCGGGGAGACAGGCTCGTGTCCCACATAATCCAGGAATGTCAATGCGATTCCAACGGATTTCACCTCCCGCGCACTAGTCATCATTCCAACCATTTCGCCACTATTGCGAACATTCTGTACTCGACTTCGCGCCGCCAAATAAGTACTGGTCTGGGGGACCAGGGGTCGCAGGTTCGAATCCTCCCTCCCCAGCCAATGTCATGTCTCAGGACATCGTTGACACATGTCTCACGACATCGTTGACGACTCTAGGCTTCGGGCCGCTCTTGGTACCGAGTGGCTGGTAGTCGCGAGTGGGGTCGAGAACGAGTTCGCGAATGAGTGATCCGTCCTCACCGATCACCCGGATGTTCTTGTTGGCCACCAGGAGGTGGACGGGGAGGCCGCGGTAGTCGGCGCCGAGACCGATGTGGTGGAGCCGGCTGAGATAGCGGAGGGTCACGCATCCGGCCTTGTCGACGCGGTCGTGGCGGACGCGATAGTGAGCCGGTGGCTCGGTGACCTCGGGTCTCGCCTTGATGCGTGCGTGGAAGGCGTGCAGGGGCGTGTCGCCGTGGAGCGCACGGTGGGGGCGGTGCTGGTTGTAGTAGGTGGTGAAAGTGTCGAGTTGCGCCTGGAGGACCGCCAGCGTCGACGCCGGCGCCTGCTTGGCGAGGTATTTCTTCTGGGTCTGGTGGAAGCGTTCGACCTTGCCGCAGGTCTGGGGGTGGTACGGGGTCGAATGTTTGCCGACGATGCCGAGGCGTTCCAACTCGGACTCGAGGAGCACCTTGCCCTTGCGTGATTTGCCGCTGAAGACGGCCCCGTTGTCGCTCAGGAAGGCGGCGGGGAAGCCGTAGATCTCCCAGGCGGTGGAAAGGCTTTGGACCACGTCCGCGGCCTTGACGGTGACGTAGGCGTCGGCGACGACGAGCAGGCGGGAGTGGTCGTCGAGGCAGTTGAGGATCTCGACACCGCTGCCGTCGGCGAGCTGCCAGTGGGTGGTGTCGGCTTGCCAGAGCTCGTTGGGGAGCGAGGCCTCGAAGCGGATGAACGACGATCGTGGCCGCTTGTGGGGCTGGGGGGTGATCAGCCCGTGGCGGGCGAGGATGCGCCAGATTGTCGCGACCGAAGGCGCGCTGCCGACCTCGAGGCGGAGGTGATGGGCGATGGTGTGCGGGCCGCAGTCGTGGCCGGCATCAGCAAGCTCCCTTCGCAGGCGAACGATCGCTGCTTGGATCTCGGGGAAGACGGCGTGGGCGCAGGAGCGCGGTCGTCGTGAGCGTGGTTCCAAGGCGGCATAGCCGCCCTCGCGAAACCTCGCGATCAGCTTGTAGAGCCAATACCGCGAGATCCCATGCGTCCTCGCGATCTCAGCGGGGCTCCGCCCCTCGAGCAGCACCGCGTCCACCACATAGCGCCCCAAAGCCATAGCCAACACCCCCGCCGAACGTGGGTGTCAACTATGTCTTGAGACATCCGTCAACTATGTGGTGAAACCACACA
>PLDZ01000071.1 GCA_003136295.1 Candidatus Dormiibacterota bacterium | reverse complement strand
CCCAGTGCTGCGGCGAGTGACGCGAGCTTGATCAGCTCGCGCTCGCGCAGCTCCGCGCTCTCGACGATGACGGCGTGGCGATTTCGGGCAAACTCGAAGCGCTCCTGAAGCGCGGCGCCGGCGGCGTCGAGGGCGGCGACGACGGCCTCGAGTGGCGCGGCGGCCGGCGGCGCAGTGACCAGCGCATCGACCATGAGCTCCTGGAGCGCCTGCGAGCCCCAGAACAGCACCTCGCGCTTGTCGGCGAAGTAGCGGAAGAACGTCCGCTCGGTCAGCCCAGCGCGGGCGGCGATCTGCGCGACGGTGGTGTTCTCGAACCCGCGCTCGCCGAACAGCTCAAGGGCTGCCTGCTCGAGCCTGCCNNCGTCCGCCCGGCTCCCAACGTCCCATCCGTCGATCCTACACTGTGATGGCAGTGGCTGACATGCCTGTGCTAGAGTGATGGCAGTAACTGACATGGCCTGGTCTCACCGCCGAGGCCGGGCATCGAACCGGAGGCTGCCATGCGTGTTTTCGTCACCGGAGCGTCGGGCTGGATCGGCTCCGCCGTCGTTCTCGAACTCATCGACGCCGGCCATCAGGTCGTCGGGCTGGCTCGGTCGGATGCCTCGGCCGATGCCCTCACNNACGGCGTCATCCACCTGGCGTTCAAGCACGACATCGCGTTCGCGGGAGGATTCGCGGGCGCAGCTGAAGCGGACCGTTGCGCCATCGAGACCTTCGGCGAGGCGCTCGAGGGCTCTGGTCGTCCCCTGGTGATTGCCTCTGGGACGCTGGGACTCGCACCCGGCCGCGTCGCAAGCGAAGGCGATGGACGCGATCCCGACGCCACGCTGCCTGCGCTGATCGGGGGGGCGCACGCCCGCCTGGCCAACGCGCACCGCACGCTGGCGCTCGCGTCGCGCGGTGTTCGCTCGTCGGTGCTCCGGCTCCCTCCGACGGTTCATGGCAACGGTGATCACGGGTTCATGGCCACCCTGGTCAGCATCGCACGCGACAAGGGCGTGTCGGGCTATCTGGGCGACGGGTCCAACCGTTGGCCGGCCGTGCACCGCACCGATGCGGCGAGCCTCTTCCGCCTGGCGGTGGAGACGGCGCCGCCGGCGTCGACGCTACACGCGATCGGCGACGAGGGCGTGCCGATCCGCGAGGTCGCCGAGGCGATCGGGCGGCACCTGGGAGTCCCAGTCGCGGCGATCGCCCCTGATGAGGCCGCCGCGCACTTCACGTGGCTGGCCAACTTCATCGGGGTCGACAGCCCCGCGTCGAGCGCGCTCACCCGCGAAATGCTCGGATGGCAACTCACCAACATCGGGCTCATCGCCGATCTCAACCAGGGCCACTACTTCGACACGCCGGCCGCTGGCTGACGTGAGGCTGCCGCCGGCCGCGTTTGTGAAGGTGCATCCATCCGACACTGCGGGCGCTGTCGATCGGCTGAGGGCTTCGGTCATCCACCGCGAACAGCTGCCATTCATCGGGCACACCCGTGCACTGATGCGACCAGCCATCGGCGGAGGAGATGCCGGAGCCGGTCACCAGGTCCTTGACGAGGGATACGCGTGGCTGAGGGAGACGATTCGAACTCCTGATCGGCTGAGCGCCCGGCAGTGGCTCAGGTAGTCGTCGGCGAGGAGCGTCAGTGAGGACGGGGTCCTGGTCTTGAGGACTCGTACGGTCATGATTTGGCAGCCCTTCATGCAGACATTGGAGCGTTTATGGTCGTCGACTGAGCTGAAAAATCAATGCTCAGGAGCGACTAATCGGGTGATGTTTTAAGGACTTATCCACAGGTCGAAATCACCCGAAAATGCCCGAATTGAAAATTCGGGTTGGCTGGGGAGAGAGGATTCGAACCTCTGATTGGCTGATCCAGAATCAGCTGCCTTACCACTTGGCCACTCCCCAGCGGAGGCCATCGAGTGTACCGGACACCCCCGGGGCCCCCTGTGCCGCCTGGGCACGCGGCATATACTGGACAGTGATGGATCTGCTCGAGTTGCTCCGCTTTCAGGCCCGGCGCTACCGCTGCTCGGCGTGTGGCGAGAACATGGCCGACTGCGGCATCAACGTCCTCGCGCAGCAGGGCAACCGCGCGTTGGTCCGGGTCACCTGTGCCTCCTGCAACGACGAGAACCTCCTCCAGATCATCTTCCAGACGGAAGCCGAGGAGAACAAGGTTCCCGCCATCGATGAGGGGTTCCCGGACGTCGCCGACCCGATCACCGGTGACGAGATGCTCGAGCTCCACTCCCTGCTGTCCTCGCACGAAGGCGCGCTGACGGAGCTGCTCGTCAAGCGCTGACCCGCGACCCCCGCGGGGGCTCGTGCGACACTTGCCCGCCGTATGGCGAGCCTCGATCCCGGCCAGAGCATGGTCTTCGACGCCCTCTACGGGCTCGAGTTCGGTGAGACCACCCCGGAGCGCATGACTGCGACCTGCCCGGTCACCCCGAAGGTGCTCCAGCCCTTCGGCATCGTCCACGGCGGCGTCTTCTGCGCCATCGGCGAGACGATCACCTCAGTCGGCACGTACCTGGGCGTCAAGGACGCCGGCAACATCTCCGTGGGGATGTCCAACAACATGAGCTTCCTCCGCCCGATCACCACCGGCACCATCCACGCAGAGGCGAAGCCGCGTCATCGCGGGCGGACGACCTGGATCTGGGACGTCGAGATCACCAACGACGACGGCGCGCTCTGCGCCATCGGCCGGATCACGATCGCGGTTCGGCCCCGGCCTTAGCTTCCTGGCGGTCGACCAGCCGCTTGGCTGCGTAGGCGCCGCCCGCCGACCCGGCGGCCGAAACGCCGCGGAGGACGACCTTCTGCCAGACCGGCGTCTTGTCGCCGCCCTTCTTGACTTCCTTGCGCAGCGCCTGGAGCTCGGCCACGAGGTCGTCCAGCGTCACCGGAGACGTCTCCTCCTCGGGCGCATCACGGCGGAAGCGTGAGCGAACGAACACGATCGTCCCGACCAGCACAATCGCCCCGCCGGCGATGGCGGCGTAGCGCGGACCGTCACGGCGCAGGCGCGCCTTCCAGTCGAGCTCGGCACGCACCTTCTGCTCCAACCGGCCGGCGCTCTGCTCGAGCGCCTGTTTGGTCAGCTCCCGCTGACGCTGCGCTTCGTCAGTTCCCGGAGCCACTCGGCATCCTCCTTCAACGTTCCTTCGATCGACTTCCGCCCTCGTTTGATCGCCTTTCTCGCACGTGACTGACCGAAGAAGATGAGCACGCCCGCGAGGATCAGGAAGACCCCGCCGAGCGCCAGCCAGCGCACCCACTCGGGGCCAAGGATATCGAGCCCCGACGGCAGCGCACCCAGTGCCTCGATCACCGCAATCAACAGGAAGACGAACGCAACAATGATCAGCACCATCGCGATCACCAGTTGGATGACCGCCCGCTTCAGCTCAGCGCCAATGACACTGAGCTCGGCGCGCGCCAGCTTGATCGCGTCCTCGACCACCTGACGCGCAAGCGAGATGGGGTCGGTGCTCTCAGGCGCGTCGCCGTCCACGGTACCTCCTGACTTCGGATCGGGAGCTCAACGCGACACTCCAGTGCGGCGCGTCGCCCGCAAGCTCACCCAAACTCGCAAGGTTGCATGATACTTGCGCGTGCCACGGGGGGCGTAACCCGGCCCCGGCCCACCCCGTTGGACACGCAGATGGCTGAACTCTCCCCAACTCGACGACTCCCCCGCGGCGGCCCCGACGGCTCCGCTGACCTGGCGGTTCGCCTCCGCTACCTCCGCCGCAGCCGTCGCTTTGCGACCGGTCGCGCGTGGATCACCATCTGGGTTACTGCCTTCGCGCTGGTCGGCTGGCTGTTCATCGCAGGGTTTGCCGGCTTCAACCACTGACCCCCGAGGGGCGGGGCGCTAGTCGATCAGCTCGCGAAGGTCCTGGAGTTGGAGTGAGATCCAACGCGTGATGTCATTGGTCCGGACCACCTCGCGAATCTTGGCCTGGCGAGCCTTCTTCTGCGGCTCATCCATTGTCAGCCCGAGATAGAGCGCCTCCGCGAGTTCATCGATATCGAACGGATTGACCGTGATCGCCCANNTTCATGCCGTCGTAGATCGGATTGACGAGGAGCACATCGAAGATCCGATAGCCCGCGATTGCGCGCTCCATGTTGTCCTCGATCTCGACGCGAATCGGCGTCCAGCCACCGCGACTGTATTCGCGATTGATCCGCGCCGCGACACTGAGCACGTGGCCCAGGTAGGCGCGATAGTCGTCGATGTCCTGCCGGCTCGGTTGCAGGAATGCCCAGAACATGACGTCGCCGGTCAGCTCCGGATGGGCCTCGAGCATGCGTTCGTACGCCAGAAATCCGCGCACGATGTTCTTGCTGAGATCCGTGCGGTCGACGCGGAGGATGAGGTGCTTCGGACGCCACTGCTCGATGCGTTCGATCTCCGCGAGCACCGCCGGGTGTTCCGAATGCTGGATGAATGTTTTCGGATCGACGCTGATCGGGTAATTGCGCACCCACACCGCGCGGCCCTCGGAGAAGACCGTGCGCTCGCGATGGTCGACGGTCAATCCGAGGTTCTGCTCGCAGGTCATCAGGAAGTTGCGCACGTCGCGGAGTGTCTGGAACCCGATGATGTCCGCACCGAGCAGGCCGTGCACGATCGCATCGCGCATGTGCCGCGGGAGCACCGTCCAGTACTGCGGCGTCGGCCATGGGATGTGCACGAAGTGCTGAATGCGCACGTCGGGCCGGCGTTCGCGGATCAGCCTGGGCACGCAGTACATCTGATAGTCCTGCACGAAGACGACCGCTGGTTTGTCCGACCGCTCTACTTCGGTGATGACGCGGTCGGCGACCAGCCGGTTCACCTTCACGTAGCCCTCTTTCCACGCGCGGTGGATGGTCTCGTCGACGACCGGCTCGCGGGCGAGATTCCAGAGGTAGTGCTGGATGAACCAGAGCAGCGGGTTGGCGATCACGTTGTAGTAGAGGTCGTATGCCTCGCTGGTCGGCTCGACGAAGGCGACCTTGACCGTGGTGCCGTCTTCGGTGGTCAGCTCGGCCGGGTCGCCCCGTTCCGCGAGGTGACGGTCCGACGCGTC
>PLDZ01000070.1 GCA_003136295.1 Candidatus Dormiibacterota bacterium | reverse complement strand
TTCCAGAGCCACTTCACGGTTCTTGACATCGGCACCGAGTTCGTCAAGGCCCTGATCGTCAAGCGAGAGAACGACAAGGGCATCGTCCTTGGCGTCGGCAAGGTTCGCCAGGCGCAGACGCACATGCAGGCCGGCGCGGTCGCCGATCTCCAGGCGGTCATCGACAACTGCGACCGTGCGCTCACCGAAGCCGAGGACATGTGCGAGACGATCCCGGGTCAGGCGGTCATCGGCATCGCCGGCGAGCAGGTCCGCGGCTTCAGCACCACCATGACGATGCCGAGGCCGCAGCCTCAGGCACGCATCACCCAGGCGGACCTCGCCACGGCGCTTCAGGCGGTGCAGCGCCGAGCGCTCCGGGAAGCGGTGCGCCAGATGTCCCATGACCTCGGCGTTCAGGAGGTCAACGTCAAGCTGGTCCACAGCACGATCACGGCCGTGCGCATCGACGGGTACGCCGTCAGCAATCCGGTGGACTTCCAGGGACACGTCGTCGAGATCACCGTGTTCAACACCTTCGCTCCGCTGACGCACATCGGCGCGCTCCAGGCCATCGCCCAGGAGCTGGACCTCGAGCTCGTGGCCACCGTGGCCGAACCGTATGCGCTGGCGCGCGGTTGCGCGTCAGCGGAGTCGCATGAGCTGGGCGCCATCTTCGTGGATGTCGGCGGCGGGACCACCGATATCGCCGTGGTCCGTCGGGGCGGCATCGAGGCAACCCGGATGTTCGCCCTCGGCGGGCGTTCGTTCACCAAGCGACTTGCGACGGATCTCGCGATGGACCTCGACGAGGCGGAGCGCTTCAAAGTCGCGCATTCCGAGGGGCACCTCGCCGCCGAGCAGAGCGCCATGGCCCGCAGGGCCCTCACCCCGACAGCCGAGGTCCTGGCGCAGGGCGTCGCGCTCACCCTCGAGGAGCTGGCCGGGCCGGATCCCCTGCCGGGGTCGATTTGCCTGGCTGGAGGCGGCGCCGCACTGCCCGAGGTGGCCGAGCAGCTGCGCAGCCTGGACTGGTCGGACACCGTGCCCTTCGTCCGTCCGCCGACGGTCAAGGTCCTCGGTCCAGGCGACGTCACCGGCGTGTATGACACGACCGGCCTGCTCGTCGGCAGCCAGGACGTGACCCCGATGGGGCTTGCGCGTCACGCCGTGACGCTGGAAGATGACACGGACGAGCCCCTCGGCGGGCTCATGCGCCGCGTTTTGAAGACGATGAAGGTATAGGCGCCGATGCCGGCTGTTGTCATTGCCAAGTCCGACGACGAGATCGCTGATCTCATCGATCGGGTGCGCTCGTCCCCGGATCTTGACGTCGGGCTCGTCGTACCCGGCTCCAGCCGCGCCTTGCAGACGCCCCTGAATGTGCGCCTGCTTGCCCAGTTCAGCAACCAATCCGGCCGCCGGACCTCGATCGTCACCGAGGATCCGCGCGTCCAGCAGCTGGCTCGGGTGAGCGGCCTCCAGGTGTACGGCTCGGTCCCGGCATTCGAGCGCGGCATCGAGCTGGCAGGCCCTCGGATGGGTGGTGCGTCGGGAGGTCGGGGGGTCGCGTCAGGCGCCGGCGGCGTGGCCGCCGCAGCCGTGCTGGAACCGCCGCCGGCTCCACCTCCCGCGCCACCATCGCTCAGCCCGCCGGCACACGCTCCAGCGCCCGCGCGGCTGGAACCGCGTCGCGTGCTCACCCAGCTACCGCCGGCGCGCCCCGCGCGCGGATGGGACCGCCGTCGCTTCCTCTACGTTGCCGGAGCCGTTGTCGCCATCCTCGGCATCATCCTGTTCATGGCCCTGGCGCCGTCGGCAAAGGTCACCATCACCATCGCGGCAACGCCGCTGTCGGTCAGCCCGACCATTCAGGGAAGCACCAGCCCGGCCACGGCCAGCTCGCCTGACCACGTGCTAACCGGTGTGGTCACGAGCACCTCGTCGCAGACGTTTCAGGCAACTCCCACCGGAACCACCACGCTGCCGGCCTTGGCGGCGAAGGCCACGCTGACATTCACCACTGACGCGACAACCGATATTTCCTTTGCGTTGCCCGCGAACAACCCGAGCTCAGACGTGAAGAGCGCCGACCAATCCGTCACGTTCAGCCCCGCAAAGAGCGCTGTGATCTGTATCGGTCCTGCCAATCCGCCGCCGCCAGGCGCCTGCGCAGGCAGCCCCTACAACGCGCAAGCGCAATACGTGGATCAGACGCCGGCAGCGTCTGGCAACGTCGACGCCGGGACCCTCACTCTGTGGCCGGGAGACCCATGCCCTGATCCCATCGCCTGCCCCGGGATCCACATCGGCGTCACCAACGGCAATCCAGCCTCCGGAGGCGCTGACCCCAAACAGGTCACCGCGGCGAGTGCGACCGACGTCGCCAACTGGAAGGCACAGGTGAGCCAGATCGAGAACGCGCTCGGGGCGCAGATACAGACCGACCTCCAGTCAAAGGCGGCCGGGAAGACCATCGCCAAGGATCCGACGGGCAACGGGGAGGCCATCTCCTATTCGGGAGCCAAGCCGGCACTCCCGGCGGTGAACGCGCCATTCACCGCGACCTCGATCACCGTCGCGGCCGCGGCACAGGCGTCCATCTACGATCCGATCGCGGTCCGCAATGCCGTCATCGCAGATCTCGACAAGCTCGTCAAACCCGGCGACGAGCTGGCGCCGGGCAGGCTGAGCACACCGCCCTGCGCGGTGACCCAGGCGAACGACGCCGGCACGGTCGTTCTCGCGTGCTCGGCGACCGACTTCAGCCAGCCCACCGTCAACCTGAACACGCTGAAGGCGCACCTCACCGGGCGAACCCCCGGAAGCGCACAGGGGATTGTGGAAAGCAACATCGCCAAGGTCCAGGGCGTGACGGTATCCGAGTGGCCGTTCAAGCTCTTCTATCTGCCGCTGCGAGCATCACAGATCGAGATCGACGAGAACTTCGTCGTCATCTCCACCAAGTCCCCATGACCCCGACCGGGGGCGGTTCGGGTCGCACCCGCGTCCTCGGCATCGACGTCGGCTCCGTGCGCATCGGGCTCGCCATTTCCGACGAGACCTGCACGATCGCGTCCCCGATTGCAACAGTCCCCAACGAATCCCGAACCCTGTGGCCACGCATCGAGCGCGAGATGGAAGATCGCCAGGTGGATAGAGTGGTCATCGGATTGCCCCGCCGGCTTGACGGCACCGAGGGCGAAGCGGCACAGGGCGCGCGGACATTCGCGGCCGAGCTGGCTCTGAGGACCACGATCGACATCGAGCTCTGGGACGAACGGTTCACCACCACCATCGCCGAGCGATCCCTCATCGCGAGCGGCGTGCGCCGAAAGCGCCGGCGTGAGGTGATCGATTCCGTGGCAGCTGCAGTGCTGCTCCAGAGCTGGCTCGACGCACGCCGGATCGCTGCGGCACGCTCCACCCCGTGAGCACGTCGCCGCTTCGCCTCTGCCTCGTGGGCGCAGGCATCTCCCATTCACCGAGCGCCGTGATGCATCAGGCTGCGATGCAGTCCTCCGGCATCGAGGGCATCTACGTGCTGCGCGACCTCGAGCCGTCGGACATCGGTGCCTTCGTCGAGGAATTGCGCAGGGGACGCTACACCGGATGCAACGTCACCACCCCGTACAAGGCGGTGATGGCGGCGCATTGCGACCGCCTCGAGGGTGATGCCGAGTCGCTCGGGGTGGTCAACACCATCACCGTTCGCGGTGGTCGTCTCATCGGGGTCACCACCGATGCGGACGGCTTCGAGCTTGCCCTGAGCCGCGCATCGATGTGGCCCCGTCAGGGAGCGACGGCCTTGGTGCTCGGCTCGGGCGGTGCGGCCGCCGCGGTTGCCCTGGCGCTCACGCGGGTGCCGCTCCTTCGTCTGCGCATCGCAGCGCGCACGCAGGCGTCGGCGGGTGACCTCGCCGACCGCCTGCGTGGCTCCGGTGACATCGCGACCGTTCCGTGGGATCGAGCCGCCATCGCCGCGACATGCGCCCACTCGGCGATCGTGGTCAACGCGACGCCGGTCGGACTGGATGCACTGCCGTTCGACCCGCGCGCAATTCCACCCGCGTGCAGCGTCGTCGACCTTCGATACCGACCACGCCCTGTGGACGTCGTTGCCGCTGCGCTCGAAAGTGGACATCGTGCGAGCGACGGGCTCGAGATGCTCCTGCAGCAGGGGTTGCTGAGCTTCGAGATCTGGACCGGAAAGGTCGCCCCGCCCGGCGCGGTGCGCAACGCACTGCTCGGGGCTGTCGAGGCGTGAACGCTCCACTGGTGATCGCCGGTGTCACGGTCGCCGGCGGTGTCGTCGGGCTGGGATCCGGCTGGCTCGCCGTCATGCTCGAGAGGTTCGAGAAGCTCGAGGAGGAAGAACACCAGGAGCGCCTCGACTACGAACGGGACATCGCGGAGGAGCTCAGCAGAGCCACCACGGCGGGGGAGGAGCCGGGAGCGGCTCGCCCCTGGGCGGGGGAGCGTTATGGCTGGACCTGGCTGGAACGCTGGCTCTCGCCCGCGCTCGGGGCGATCGGCTTCGGCGCCTTCGCTGTACACGAGGTCTTCGGGTCGGGACTGCTCATCCATCTGCTGTGGATCGCAATCTTCGTGCAGGTTGTGAACTTCGATCTCAAGCACCGGCTCATCCTCAACCTGATCACCTATCCGAGCGTGCTCGCCGCGGTGGTGCTCAGTGCCTGGTCGCCTGGGCTGACGGTCACCAGCGCGATCATCGGCGCCCTGGGAGTGGCCGCATTCTTCTTCATCCAGAACCTGGTATCGAGAGGAAGCATCGGCCTCGGCGACGCCAAGCTCGGGGGCTTGGTGGGCGCGGTGACCGGCGCGGGCCCGACGGCAGCGCACCTGGGCGCGGTGTATGCCGTGGTCGCAGGGGTGTTCATCGGCGGCGCAGCGGCGCTCGTCCTTTTGGTCACACGCGTCCGCAAGCTCAAAGACCCGATACCCTATGGTCCGTTCCTCTGTGCGGGCGCAGCGCTCATCCTGTATCTCGGTCCGTGACCCGCAGAGTCCAGGGTTCGATTGAGGTGAGGCAATGCCGACGCAGTTGATGCCGGGGGAGCGGTCGATCGCACTGGTCCGTCAGCACTGGTCCGTGCTTGCCGGCCATGTGCTCGGGGCGATCGTCGTCATCGTCGTGGCGATCGTCCTCAACGCCAAGCTGCCCGCCACGATCGGTTCGCTGTCGCTCACCACGATGAAGACCGTGATCCTGCTGGTTGTCGTCGTCGCGTCGGTGCTGTGGGCGGGCTTCAGGATCCTGCGCTGGCGCTTCGCCACCTATCACCTGACCGATCGACGGATCGTCATGGAGGGCGGAATCCTGTCGAGAACGGCCGAGACGATCCCGCTCGATCGGATCCAGAACACCGTGATCCACCGGCCGCTCGGCGACCGTCTCATCGGCGCCGGCGACATCGAGATCGAATCGGCGGGCCGGGACGGCGTCGAGGTCCTTCATCGCATCCCGAGGGCCGAAGCCTTCTACAACGAGCTGCTCGCCACCATGAACGCGCCCCCCTCGGCAGGCGCGCCGACGCGCACCTCGGGGCTCTGAGCCAGGAGCCGGCGCCAGGTCAGACGCGCCGGGCCAGGGCAGCGATACGGACCAGCGCCTCGGCGGCAGCGGCCTCGGGCTGCTCACGCATCGCTTCACGGTAGGCGCAGATCGCCCCGACCACGTGGCCGTGGGCGTCGAGGAGCCGAGCGATGCGCAGGTGCTCGAGGGCGCTCCTCCGCATGCAGAGCGTCTCTCTCATCGCATGGAGTCTTGGGTTCGAAAGGGGACCTGGCGCGGACAAATCGGAGTGTGATTCGACGGCGCGAATGGGGAATCACGCACCTCGCCAATACAATCGGTTGCAGATGCTTCGATTTCTCAACGCCGGCGAATCGCACGGCCCGCAGCTCACCGTGATCGTCGAGGGTGTGCCCGCAGGTATTTCGCTGGACGCTGCTCGTGACATCGACCCCGACCTCCGCCGCCGCCAGGGCGGACACGGGCGGGGAAAGCGCCAGCAGATCGAGCACGATGCGGCCCGGATCGTCAGTGGCGTCCGCGGCGGCAAGACGCTCGGCTCTCCGATCACGCTCGTGATCGCGAACCGCGACTGGGAGAACTGGCAAGGTCCGATGCAGGTCGAGGCGCGGGGATTCAAATCGAAACCAGTCACGCGCGTTCGCCCCGGGCACGCCGACCTCGCAGGGGTGCTGAAGTACGGGTTCAGCGATGCTCGCGACGTGCTCGAGCGCGCGAGCGCTCGCGAGACCGCGGCACGGGTCTCCGCCGGTGCGGTCGGCCGGGCCCTGATCGCCGCCATCGGTATCGACGTCCATTCGTGCGTCATTCGCATCGGAGACGTGCATGTTCCCGTGCCCGAGGGCGAAGTGCCCTGGGATGCGGTCGAGCGCTCGCCGGTGCGCTGCGCCGATGAGGCGGCATCGGCGCGGATGGTCGCAGCCATCGATGCCGCGCGGGAAAATGGCGACACGCTTGGCGGCACGGCCTACGTCATCGCCACGAATGTTCCGGCCGGACTTGGCAGTTACGTGCACTGGGATCGGAAAATCGACGGGCTCATCGCCCAGGCGATGTGCAGCATCCCGTCTGTCAAGGGCGTCGAGATCGGCGCTGCGGCGCTGGCCGCTCAATCGCCGGGATCCGCTGTGCATGACGAGCCGCGCTGGGACCCCGAGCGCGGGTTTCACCATCTGACCAACCGGCAGGGCGGTCTGGCCGGCGGCGTGACCGACGGCGAGCCGGTCTGGGCGCTGGTGCACTTCAAGCCCATCTCGACGCTGCTCCATCCGCTGCGCAGCGTCGACATCCGTTCGGGCGCGGAGATCAACGCCCACTACGAGCGCAGCGACATCTGCGTTGTCCCGGCAGGTGCGGTGGTGACCGAGGCGATGCTCGCGTGGGTTCTCGCCGCGGCCGCGATGGAGAAGTTCGGAGGCGATACCGCCGGCGAGCTGCGCCGCGCCGCCGCCGCCCATCGCCGCGCCGCGAGCCGGCTGCGATGACCGCCGTGCGCCGCATCGCACTGGTGGGGCTGCCGGGATCGGGCAAGAGCACCGTCGCGCCGCTGGTGGCGGAACGCCTCGGCTGGGCAGCCATCGACCTCGATGACCAGATCGCATCCAGCACGGGGCGATCGCCGGCGGCAATCATCGCGACCGACGGGGAAGCACGCTTCCGAGACCTCGAGCTCGCCGCGCTCGAAGAGGCCCTCCGCCGTCCTGGCCCTGTGGTCATCGCCTGCGGTGGCGGGCTGATCACCCAGGCTGCTGCGCGGCGCCTCTTGACCGAGCTCTGCACCGTGGTCTGGCTCGACGCATCTGACCAGCTGCTGGTCCAACGTGTCGGCGATGGCGCGGACCGGCCCATGCTCGGCGGGTCCGCCGCGGCAGGGATGCCAGTTCTTCGGAGCAGCCGCTCTCGAGCCCACCAGTCCTCGCACCTGCGCATCGGCGCCGACGAACCCCCCGAAGCGGTCGCGTCTCGAGTGATCGCCGCCCTCGAGGGCGCCGTCCGCGTCAACCTCGCGGAACGCGCCTACCTCATCGAGGTGCGCGCCGGAGCGCTTGATGACGTGATGGCGCACGTGCCGGCGGCAGCGACGCGCGTCGCGCTGCTGGCGGATCGGGCCGTGCGTCCGGTCTCCGAGAGGCTCACAGCCTCGCTGCGCAGCGCCGGCATCGCCACAACCGTGCTCGAGGTCTCCGGCGGCGAGCCGCTCAAGACCTGGACGAGCGCCGGTGACATGCTCGACCGCCTCGGGGCGGCGGGTCTGCAACGCAACGACTGCGTGATCGCGCTCGGCGGCGGAACCGTGGGGGATCTTGCCGGCTTTGTCGCCGCCACCTACCTGCGCGGGATCGCCTGGGTGAATGTCCCCACCACGCTGCTCGCCATGGTGGACAGCGCGATCGGCGGCAAGACCGGGGTGAATCTCACGCGAGGGAAAAACCTCGCCGGGGCGATCTGGCAGCCCCGGGCGGTGGTCTGCGACCCGGACGTTCTGGCGACCCAGGACGATCGCTCGTTCCGTTCCGCATTCGCGGAGATCGTGAAGTACTCGATGATCGTCACCACAACGCTCGCGACCGACCTCGATGGGCAGCTCGAGCGCCTGCTGAGCCGCGATGCCGACGCGCTCACCGCAACGATCCGTGAGTGCTGTGCCATCAAGGCACGGATCGTCGCGAGTGACGAGCGTGAGGGCGCCCGCCGCGCCGTGCTCAACTACGGACACACCGTCGGTCACGCACTCGAGGCTGCGGCCGGGTTCGGCGATGCGCTGCTCCACGGCGAAGCTGTGGCTGTGGGGATGCGCGCCGCCGGGTTGCTGAGCATTCGCACGCTCGGATGCCCCGATGGGGAAATCGGCTGGCAGGATGAGATGATCTCGCGGTGCGGGCTGGCGACGACCTCGGTGTTTGATCCCGAGCGCGTGCTCGGCCACATGCGGGCGGACAAGAAGACGGTCGGCGATCGCCTGGGCTGGGTCCTCCTCGAAGCCAGGGGGCACCCGCTCACCGGCCAGCAGGTTCCCGAGGCGGAGGTGCGCGGCGCGCTGGAGGCGGTGCTCGCACAATGACCCGGATCCTGTTGCTCAACGGACCCAACTTGGCAAGCCTTGGTGAGCGCGAGCCCGACGTCTACGGGGCGATCACGCTGCCCGAGATCGAGGCGGCCGTCCGCGATCGCGCCGCCACGCGCGGTCTCGAAGTGCGGTGCGAGCAGACCAACCACGAGGGCGCGATGGTCGACATCCTCGAGTCCGAGCGCGGGCGCAGCGCCGGGTGCATCGTCAACCCCGGCGGGCTGACCCACACGAGCGTTGTCCTCGCCGACGCACTTCGCGGCTTCGGCGGCCCGGTTATCGAGGTGCACCTGTCGAACATCCTTGCCCGTGAGCCCTTCCGGCGAATCTCACTCTCAGCCGAGGCAGCGGTCGCGGTGATCTCAGGCCTGGGGCTGGATGGCTACGTCCTCGCAGTCGAGGGACTGGCTAAGCTGCTCGAGGACGGTTCAACCACTGGGAGCACCGCATGATCACCGCGTCGGACCTGCGCCCGGGCGCGACAGTCGAGCGCGACGGCGACCTCTTCGAGGTCATCGACTTCTCGCATATGAAGCAGGGTCGTGGCACCGCGGTCGTTCGCGCCAAGTTGCGCAACGTCACAACGGGTGCGGTCACTGACGAGACCTTCCGTCCCGAGGAGAAGTTCGGACGCGTCCGCATCGAGCGGACCGAGGCTCAGCTGCTCTACAAGGACGGTGAGAATTACGTGGTGATGGACAACACGACGTTCGACCAGGTCACGCTCAGTCCGGAGCAACTGGGGAGCGGCGTCAACTATCTCAAGGAGAACGACAACCTGTTCCTCCTGCGATTCGA
>PLDZ01000201.1 GCA_003136295.1 Candidatus Dormiibacterota bacterium | reverse complement strand
GACGAGGTCTATGGCGAGGTCGCCAGCGGGCTGAGCCTGGAGGGCGATCCACTGCAACCGCGAAGCCCATACAGCGCGAGCAAGGCGGGCGGCGAGCTGCAGATCCAGGCATACCGAACGTCGTATGGATTCCCCGCGATCGTCACGCGCGGCTCCAACACTTACGGCCCGTATCAATACCCCGAGAAGATCGTCCCGCTCTTCATCACCAACGCGATCGACGACCGCCCGTTGCCGATCTATGGTGACGGGGGCGCCGTGCGCGACTACCTCTTTGTCGAGGACCACGCCCGCGGCATCGATTGCGCGCTTCGCCACGGCGTTGCGGGCATGGATTACAACATCGGCGCCGGCGGCGAGACCGACGGCATCACCGTCGCCGATACTGTTTTGCGCCTGCTCGGTAAGCCCGGCTCGCTCAAGCAATTCGTTCGCGACCGTCTCGGCCACGACCGACGCTACGCGCTCGACTCGACGCGCCTGTCGGGACTCGGATGGCGTCCGACGGTCACATTCGATGTCGGGATGGAGCGGACTGTCGCATGGTTTGTGGAACATCAAGAATGGTGGCGACCGCTGAAGTCCGGCGAGTTCTGGGAGTTCTACCAACGCAATTACAAGCCCGTGCAGGCCGGCTGAGCCTCGCCTAGGCAGTGGTATCGATGCGCTATCATCGAAGGCTGAGACAGGTCAAACGCGCCACCACCGCGTTGGTGCCGGCCCCAAAGGATGAATGCAGGTGGCAGACACGGCTCAGCAGCAACGCTCCGGTCTCGCGACGGGCCGTGGCTCGATTGAGTCGTTGAAAACAGTCGTCGTAATGCCCGCGTACAACGCGGCCAAGACGCTCGAGACCACGCTTGCGGGGATTCCTCCGGGTGTCGTTGACACGATCATCCTCGTTGACGACGGGAGCCGGGACGGGACAGCGGCGCTCGCTGTTTCGCTTGACCTCGTGGTGATCTCGCATCCGCACAACGCCGGCTACGGTGCCAATCAGAAGACCTGTTATATCGAGGCACTGCGTGACGGCGCGGATGTCATCGTCATGCTGCACCCGGACGGCCAGTACGATCCCGCGATTCTCGACGACATGGTTGAGGTCATCCGCAGCGGGCAAGCCGATGTCGTGCTCGGCTCACGCTTTTTCACTCCCGGTGGCGCGCGTGCCGGCGGCATGCCCTGGTGGAAGCGCCTTGCCAACCGTTTCCTCACTCGCTACGAGAACGGCGTGCTGGGGCTTGGACTCACCGAGTACCACACCGGATATCGCGCGTACAGCCGTAAATTCCTCACCACCGTGCCGTTTCTGCGCAACTCCAATGATTTCGTCTTCGACACCCAGATCCTCACCCAGGCTGCATCGTTCAAGTTCAAGGTTGCCGAGGTCCCGGTCACGACCAAGTATTTCGACGACGCGTCATCGGTGGGTTTCCGCGTCTCGCTGATCTACGGGCTCAAGACCGTGTGGACCGTCAACCGCTACGTGCTCCACCGCCTCGGGTTGCGCTCGCGCCGTTACTCTCGCTGATCGGGGAGTCGCACCGCATACACGGCGATGGTCGCACTGCGCCGCGCAGCTGCTGCGAGCGGTGCGATCACGACCGCGGCGATGCTCAGGGGCACCGCGAGCCCGACCGCCACGCCCGCCAGGATGCGACCACTCTGTTGCCGGCGTAGGCGCGCCTCCGGTCGCCGCAACACGTCGTAGAGGAGGTTCAGGGGGAGCCCGAGACGGTTCTCGGCCGTCTGCACGAAGCTGAAGAGGTCGTATTCCGGGACAAGGTGGGTGACCTTGACCGGTCGGAACCCCGCGGCGCCGAGTATCGCCGTCAGCGTCGATGGCGTGAAATGCACCAGGTGCCTCGGCACGTCTAGATGGAACCACCCCGCTCGCCCGATCCTCGCCTCCGGGGACCCGAAGTTCGGCACTGCGATGAGCAGCACCCCACCGGGACGAAGCAGCCGAGCGATCCCGCGTACCGTCGCCTCCGGGACATGGAGGTGCTCGGCGACATGCCACAGGACCACCGCGTCGTAGGTGTTGCCCGCCGCCACGAGTTCGTGGACATCGACCGCGCTGACGTCGAGATCGAACACATCGCGCGCCTGCTCCGCCGCGGACGCGGACCGTTCGGTGCCGCGAACGCGCCATCCTCGTGAGCGCATCTGGTTGATGAGCACGCCCGGACCGCAGCCGATGTCGAGCACGCTCCCGGTGCCCCCGACCAGCCGCTCGATGGTCCGGATCCGGCTCCGATGGACCATCGAGAGCACGCGGTCCATACCACCCCGATACCGCTTGGTGGTGCTGTGGTATCCGCGCGGGTAATAGCCGTTGAGCTCCGCGTCGGTCGGTGCCGGGGCGGTCTGCACCAGGTCGCACCGGCTGCAGCGCACGACGGTGAAGGTGTCCCCGGTCGCGGGATCCTTCGCGTCAAAGAGCGTCTCCGCCCTTGCGTCGGTGTGGCCGCACGCGGTGGGCACCGTCATTGCGCGATCGCGAGATCGGCTGGCCCCGAACGGGTCCCGGGCTCGGCGAGAGCGAGCGCGAGTCCCGCGAGGATCAGCACGCCGCCGGCAATTGTGGCGAGCGACGGGACCGACGCGAGGATAAGCAGGGCGAGCACCGCGGCGAGCGGCGGCTCTCCGAGGAACGAGACGGAGACGAGGAGCACCGGGACATGGCGAAGTGCCCAGTTGTACACGGTGTGGCCGCCGATGGTGCACACCACGGCGAGCCCGAAGCACGCAAGCGCGACCCTTGGTGAGGGAAGGTGGGCGACACCGCCGGCCGCGGCCGTCAGTGCCGCGATAGCGCACACCACTGCGTACACGATCGCGGAGTACCCGGCGACGCCGAGATTCGACCGGACACTGCGCCCGATGAGTAGGTATCCGGCGAGACAGAGCCCCCCCGCGAGCGCGAGGAGGTCACCCCCGAACGCGCCGCCGCCGACGCGGAGGTCGCCCACGCAGGTCACGAGCATCCCGATGATCGCGAGTCCGCCACCCGCGAGCATCCGGCGGGAAACCCGTTCTCCGAGCAGGCGTTTCCCGAGCGGCGTCACGAGGACCGGGTGGAGCGAAACGAGGAAGACGCTCGCGGCGATCGATGTGTATTTGAGTGACGCGGTCCAGAGGAGGAAGTGTCCCGCGAGGAACACACCGCTCACCAGGACCAGCCCGAACTGGCTCGGCCCCTTCGGCAGCACTCCGCGACTGGCGTCGCGCAGCACCCACGGAGCGAGCAGCACTGCGGCCATGCCCATGCGGAGCCAGACGATGGTTGCCGGGTCATCGCCGGCGGCTTTGATGAGGATCGCGGAGAAGGAGACGGCCACGGTGGCTGCAACCAGCGCCCACCCCGGGGAGGGAGTGCGCGAGCGCACGGCCGCGGCGCTCACTTGTGACGCTCGCGATCCCGTGCTTTCTGGAGCGCCGAATACCCGCCGAGCACCTCGCGGATCCCGCCATCCTCGATCGCCCACGTCCTGGTGGCGACGGCGTCGATCAGCGCCCGGTCGTGAGTGACGAGCACCATCGCCCCCGGATACTTGACCAGCGCTGCCTCGAGCACCTCCTGGGCGGGGATGTCGAGATGATTGGTCGGCTCGTCGAGGAGCAGCAGGTTGGTTTCCTCGATCGCCAGCTTGCCCATCATCAAGCGAGCCCGCTCGCCGCCGCTGAGATCACCGACGAGCTTGAGCGTGTCGTCACCGCTGAAGAGCAATGAGCCGAGCAGGGTGCGGGCGCGTTCCTCGCCCACGGGATGAGTGGCCAGGAGATCGGCGAGCACAGTGCGGTCGTCCTGCCCCGCGGGGACATCGGCGGCGCCGTGCTCGATCGACTGACCGAGATCCTGGCGATACAACCGGCGGACGCTCCGAGGGCCGAGGGTGAGGATCCCCTCCAGCGGAGGCAGATCGCCCGCGAGCGTGTGGAGCAGCGTCGACTTGCCGCTGCCGTTCGGCCCGATCACCGCGATGCGCTCGCCGGGCACGATGGTCAGCGGGGGCACGAGCAGCAGCGGCGCATCCCTCCCGATGATCAGGCCGACGCCCTTCAGGGTCACCCGGGACGCAGGCGCGCTGCTGAAGCGGAGTCGCGGCTTCCTGTCGACCGTGGGCGGCGCAACGCGCTCGAGACGGTTGAGCCGCGTTTGGCGCCCGCGTGCCTCGCGCGCACGCTGACCGGCCTTGTACTTGCGGATGAACTCCTCCTGGTGGTCGATGTACGCCTTCTGCGCGGCAAACTCGCGACGTCGACGTTCCCTGCGCTCGACCCGGAGCTTGGTGTACTGCGTGTAGTTGCCCGGATAGTCCTCGACGGTCCCGCCGGCGACCTCGATGACCTCGGTGCACACGTTGTCGAGAAATCGCCGGTCGTGGGAGACGAGCACGAACGCAGTCGAGACGCCGCGCATGAAGTCTTCGAGCCACTCGATGGCCGCGAGGTCGAGGTGGTTGGTCGGCTCGTCGATGAGCAACAGGTCCGCGTCCTGCACGAGAAGCTTGGCGAGCTCGAGGCGCCGCTTCTGTCCACCGCTCAGCTGCGACGGATGGCGTTGCTGCGTTTCCGTGTCGAGCCCGAGTCCGCCGAGCGCTTCTCGAGCGGTTGCCTCGAGTTCGTAGCCACCCTGGTCGATGTACCGGTGCTGGACATCGCCATACTGCAACAGCAACTTCTCGGCGTCGGGCCGCGTGCCGTCGGCGAGCAGGGGCTCGAGCGTGGTCATCTCGTGGTGCATTGCGGCGAGGTCCTCGCGGGATGCCATCACCTCGTCGAGGATGGTCTCTGCGACCGGTTCGGGGGCGTCCTGCGGGAGATAGCCGATGCGCAGCCCGCGCTGCCATTCGACCTCACCCTGGGTGGGCTCGAGTGCGCCATTGATGAGCGTCAGCAGCGTGGTCTTCCCGGCGCCGTTGGCCCCGACGACGGCGATGCGCTGGCGTGTTTCCACGCGGAACGTGACACCTTCGAGGATGCTCTCGGCACCGAAGGCGACACCCACGTCGCGGAGACTCACCAGGGACAAGCGGCTACTGCCCTGTCGCACCCTCGCGGGCGACGATGCGCCGCACGATGGCGACCGACGACGCGTAGGTGGAGTCCATGCCGAAGTACGAGAGGCCGCGCGCGCCGAGCGTGCGAGCCTGCGTGTACGGAGTGTCGGATGCGTAGTGGATGACCCCGAAATCGATGGGCAGCTTGGAGAAGCTCACCGGTTCGCTGGTCGGATATCGAACGGGTTGGGTCATCTCGTACACGGCGTTGCAGTATGGACCAGCCTCCATCTCGACCACGGTGAACGCCTCGCGGTAGTAGAAGTCGAGGTAGCC
>PLDZ01000061.1 GCA_003136295.1 Candidatus Dormiibacterota bacterium | reverse complement strand
CGCCCGGCCAGCGGGAGACGGGGGTCTCCCGCGCCAGTACCACTACAACGGACGCGCACGGAATTGATTTCTCGTATCGATTCGGCGTGGCTGCGTAAGGAGGTTGCTCGCGGGAATGGAGCGATGCGGCGGAAGCGTCGTTCGGGCGAGATCACCGAGCGGGATCTTGCCGAGCACTTTCGTCGCCGCCGCGCAGCCCGCGCCACACGAAGGCGCCCAACGCGTCATCGTCACTGCACCCCGAGAGTTGGACGTCGTTGCATCGCGTGGACAGTGGCGGAAGCGAGCGTAATCACCACGGGCTAAGAGCTTGCGGGCGCGATCGGGTCAGACCTAACCAACGAGCGCGCGCCCTCTTCCCCGAAGCCGAAGCGCAAGTTCGCCCGTACACTCTCGGGCATGGGCGGCAGGGCCAGGGCGACCAGAGGAAACCTACCTGCCGAGCTGACAACCTTCATCGGCNNGTAACCCTCGTCGGGCCGGGCGGTGTCGGCAAGACCCGTCTGGCGCTGCGGGTCGCGACCGACTTGCGGCGGGCCGTTCCGGACGGCGCCTGGCTGGTAGAGCTCGGCGGCCTAGGCGATGCCGAACTCGTCGCCAAAACGGTCATGACATCGATGGGGCTCCGTGACGAATCGAGCCTTTGGCCGATGTCCAGGCTGATCGACCACGTCGCCACGAAGCGGCTGCTGCTTGTCCTCGACAACTGTGAGCACCTCCTCGACGCCTGCGCGATCCTCGCCGATGTGCTTCTNNCAACCCCTCGGTGTCGCTGGAGAGAAGGTCGTCCAAGTCACCCCGTTGTCGGTACCGGACGCCGAGTGAGCAAATGGCCCCGGAGCGCGTCGCGCAGTCCGAGGCCGTCACGCTGCTGCTCGAGCGCGCAGGCGAAGCTGGCCGCGCCCTCGAGCTGACCCACGACAATCAGGCCGCAGTGGTCGAGTTGACGCGCCGGCTCGATGGCATCCCGCTGGCCATCGAGCGCGCCGCGGTGCGGTTGCGCTCACTCGGCCTCGAGCAGGTGGTCGAGCGGCTGAACGACCGTTTCGGGCTGCTCGTCGGAGGCAGCATCACCGCACAACCTCGCCATAGGACGCTTGAGGCCACCATCGCCTGGAGCCACGACCTCCTGAGCGACGACGAGCGAACGGTGCTGCGTCGCCTGTCCGTGTTTCCCGGTACGTTCAGTCTGGAGGCCGCTGAACACGTATGCGCGGGAGGGTCCGTCGCCTCCGCCAGTGTGATCGACGCCATTACGGCCCTCGTCGAGCGGTCCTTTGTCAACTACGAAGGAACCAGTATCCGGGCGCGATACCGGTTGCACGAGACGATGCGCGAATTCGCGCGGCTACGGCTCCTCGAAGCGGATGAGCAGAAAGTAGCGGCTCAAGCCCATCTTTCCTTCTTCGCCGACCTGTGCCGCCGCACCGAATTCGATAGCGGCGAGGCAGATGACGAGTCGAAACTCGAGTCACTGCAAATACTGGACCTTGAAGCGGACAACATCCGCGCTGCCCTGCGGCAGTGCCTGGCGGATCCTGACGGGGCGGACATCGGCCTGGCAATGGCCGCCGGTCTGGGGCGCTATTGGGCGAACCGAGCGCTGAGCGAAGGCATCTTCTGGATCGACGCCCTCTTGCAGCGGCGCGGCAGCGACGAGGTGGCGCGAGGCCGCGCCCTCTTTGTACGAAGCTACCTCGCGGTGACGCAAGGCGACCAAGCAGCCGGCCTTGACACGGTCGCGGAGGCCAGCGCGATCGCGCGCCGCCTGCATGCTGACGAGTTGCTCGTACGGATTCTGGCGATCCAGTCGGCCCTGCAGGTCATGGCAGGTGATGTCTCCGCAGCCCGCGCGTCATCGGCTGAGGCGATGTCGCAGGCAGATGTTCTTGGCGGCGACATCGCTTTCGCCGCGGCGGCCCAATCCGAAGCTCTGATCGCCTTCGTTGATGGGGACTTCGCTCGGATGCGCGATCTCGGACTCGCCGCTGCGGCGCGCTGCCGGGAGCATCACGAGCTCTACATGCTCAGCACCCACCTCACCAGTGCCGGTGTCGGCGCGCTCATGCTTGGGGATCACGCCGCGGCGGGGGCCGCGTTGACCGAGGCGTTGCGTGCATCGCTCGCCATCGACGACCGTCCTGGGCTCGTGATGCGGATTCAAGCGCTCGCGTGCTATGCGGCGATGGCAGGGCAGAGGCAGCGTTCCGCCAAGCTCCTGGGTGCCTCGGAGATGCTGCGCCGCGACACGGGCGCGCTTATCAACCCGCTGATTGCGCCATTGACGGAACAGGCCCAGCAGATCGCCAAGACTGAGCTCGGTGATGAACGCTTCAAGACGGCCTTCGAAGACGGGCTGCGCCTCGATCGTGAGGGCGCTTTGGCTCTGGCGCTCGACGAGAAGGTCAAGCGAGAAACGGGACGTACGATTGAGGACGCCACCGACCCTTTGGGCAAACGCGAGCGAGAGGTCGCCGCGCTCGTTGCCGGGGGACTCAGCAACAAAGAGATCGCGAGTCGCCTATTCCTTTCTGAGCGCACCGTGGAAACCCACGTCTACAACATTCTCAACAAGCTGGGTTTCAACTCCAGGGCCCAGATTGCCGCGTGGGTATCGACGACCCAGTAGCCAGCCTCTGATGCGTTCCACCCGCGAACCGGTCAACTCGGACTACTGATGACAGGGGTGATTTCGCGAATCCGTCCGGGAGGGAGGAAGGCCATGCTGAGCAGGCGTGTCACCGTCTCGAGGTCGGTTGCTTCGATGAAGCAAACCAGCTGGCCGTCGTCGGGACTGTGACCCGCAATGATCATGCGTGTAGCGGTCCCTCTTCTGCGTAACCGAATCTGAGCGGCGCCAAACATCTCCGCAGCTCGCTCGAGTTGAGTTGCGTCGTTCATGCGGAGCTCCACCAAGAAGTGCGACATGGCGCCCATGATCCACAACGGTCGGATGCCGGACATCTAGGGGAACACTGAGCCTGTACGTAGTGCGCCCATAACGTTCGGTCACGGTCGGGTCGGACTCGACGACACCTCTCAGGTGACTGGACCTCTACCTCGGGGGAGGAGATGGTTCGCCGCGTCGCTAAGTGCCCGCTACGTACTCGCCCGGATTCGGCCGTGCTCGCGCCTTCCTAGCCTGCGAGTACACGCCAAACGTCTGCCGATAAGGAGCTCCGATGCAGCAAGCCATCTCGTCCACCAGGTCACAGGAATCCGAACCGGTCACAGAGCGGCGTCGCCGCCTCAGCCTCGCGGGGTCACGGATGACGTATTCGAGACTGATCGGAGCGCTGTTTCTCTCTGGGTTCCTCGTCTATGGAATCGGCTCCGCGCTCGCGACTTCCGCGACCGGCGCTCCGCACTTCCTCGCGTCGATCGCCAGCCACCCGACCATCCTCATCATCGGAGCGGTTCTGATGATGCTGAACACGCTGGTGGACCTTGGCAAAGGTATCCTTTTCTTTCCGATCCTCGGAAAGCACAGCAGCCGAACGGCGCTTGGCTACCTGGCAACAATGATTGTCGAGGTGACCCTGCTGGACGTCGGGGCGATCGCCCTGCTGATGATCGTTCCCTTGAGCGGCCAGCACGGCCTTGACGCCGGGACGGCTATCGCCCGTGGATCAGCCCTGGTCCACACCAACGCCATGTTCTACCAATTCGGCGAGATCACGCTTGCAGCGGGTTGCGTGGCCCTGTGTGCGCTGCTCTACCGGACTCGCCTGATCCCGCGATTCCTGTCGATTTCGGGCTTGATNNTGATCGGCTATCCGATTCTCATGACGGGGGCCATCGCTGAGGTCTTCGGCATCCACATCGGTCTCGTGCTCACGATCCCTGGTATGTTCTTCGAACTGGTGCTGCCCTTCTGGCTCTTCACCAAGGGCTTCCAGCCCGAGGCCTACGCAGGAAGTGCCGCGCGTCGACTGAATCCAACAGTAGCGGCGTAGGTGTCCCAACGTCCCGGTCGGGTGCGTCCCGACCGGGACTGGGACTAGGTGCCTCTGGTTAGCAACTGAGCCCGACATCATCACAGGAGAACTCATGTCTACAGCAACTCCCTACCCCGCACAGCTCGGATTCGAAGGCGGCCCGCATGTCGCCCGATGGCGGCCACCGATTCAGTTGCTGCTCGCGATACCGCAGTTGCTCATCGTCGCCGCCCTGGGGATGCTGAGGAACGTACTGACCCTGATCAGCTTCTTCACCGTCATCTTCACCGAGCATATCCCCCGTCCGCTTTTCGACGTGATCGCCATGACGTACCGCTACGACTGGCGAGTGACCAGCTATGCCTTGTTCCTCCGAGAGGATTACCCACCCTTCGACTTCCAGCCGGCAGCTGACGATGATGGTGCTGATGCACACACGGTGGTCACGCTCACCTATCCAGACGAGCTGAATCGGTGGAAGCCCCTCTACAAGTGGTTTCTCGCCATTCCCCACTACGTGGTGCTCTTCGGCCTGTGGGTGGCCGCCGTCTTCGTGATCATCGCCGGCTTCGTTGCAGTGGTTGTCTCCGGCGAGTATCCCGTCGCCCTTCGGAACTTCCTCGTCGGCGTCTACCGGTACAACCTGCGTCTACAGGCCTACGCCGGTCTGCTCAACGACCAGTACCCACCCTTCGCTCTCAGCGCATAGCAGCTCATTCGCAACGTAGCGAACAACATTCGGAGAAACCCATGAACACAGCAACACCCGACCCCCCGACGGAGTCAACGCTGTCCATCGCCGCCGCCAAGACGATGAAGGCAGTCGTGCAAGACAGGTACGGATCCTCCGAGGTCCTGGAGCTCCGGGATTACGACAAGCCGGACATTGGCGACCACGAGGTGCTGATTCGAGTTCGGGCTGCCGGTGTCAA
>PLDZ01000234.1 GCA_003136295.1 Candidatus Dormiibacterota bacterium | reverse complement strand
AGGCGCACCCCCTCGAAATGGAGGATCTCGCTCCACATCGGGACGAGCAGCGAGAGCGTGAGAAACCCGTGGGCAATCGTGGTGCCGAATGGACCCGCCGCGGCACGTTCCGCATCGACGTGGATCCACTGATGATCATCGGTTGCGTCAGCGAAGATGTTGATCTGCTCCTGGGTCACCTCGCGCCACTCGGAATAGCCCAGATGCTTGCCGGTCAGAGCTGTCAACTCGGCGACGCCGGCGACGGTGGTGGTCACAGTTGCCTCCTCAACCCGCTTCGCGTCAGTCGCGCGTCAGGATGACGACTGGAATCTCACGTTCTGTTCGCTGCTGGTATTCATCGTAGTGCGGCCAGGCGGCGGTCATCGTCTTCCACAGCTCGGGTTTCTCATCGGCGGTCGCCGTGCGCGCGTGGGCCGTAAAGCGATCCCCCTTGACCTGGACCTGCACCTCGGGTTCGGCCACGAGATTCGTGTACCACGCCGGCGCTATCGGAGCGCCGCCCTTGGAACCGACAACCAGGTAGTCATCACCGTGACGGGCGAATATGAGCGCCGTGCTGCGCAACTTACCGGACTTGCGACCCTTGGTGGTGAGGATCAGGATCTCGGTCCCTTCGCGCCATGTATAGCCCTCCTCGCCGTTTGTCGCGACGTATCGATCGACGTGCTCTCTGCCATACAGCATCTGTGAATCTCCGCATGTTCCATGGTTCGGGCGCCGTGATGCGTGCTTTCGAGTGTAATTTACCGGTGCCTGTTGAAGATCCGCCGGTCGAGCGACCCCGTGAGCAAGGCCGTCTGAGCATGGCGTCGAGGACCGGCACGCTGATCGGACGGGCGGGGGCCCTCGCCGTTGCCGTGGCCGCCGCGATGTGGGCGACGGATCCGTATTTCCGTCCCGCGCTGACCAAACAGCTGACCGCGAGCCAGATCGTGTTCGTCGAGTCCCTGCTGATCGCGCTCTGTTTCCTTCCGGTCGCCGGGCGGGTACGGCGCGAGTTGCATCATCTCCCCCTTCGTCAATGGATTGCCATGGGCATCATCGCGGTCGGCGCGCAGGCGTTCGCAACGGTGCTCTTCACCCAGGCACTCAGCTATGCGTTCCCGGCGCATGCCGCCCCCGACTTCAATGTCGAGAACGAGGTCTATCTGCTCTACATGCTCCAGCCGGTGTTCGGCATCGCCATGGCGCGCATCTTCCTCAAGGAACGCCGCAAGCCGTACTTCTGGCCGCTCGCCGCGTGTGCGATCGCGGGGGTCTACCTCATCGTGTTCCCGCAGAATCCGCTGGCCCCGTTCTCCTCGGTGCAGCACGGTCAACTCCTCGCCGCCGTCTTGATTCTCGGCGCCGTGCTGCTCTGGGCCTCGGGGACCGTGTTCGGTCGCTACAGCCTCTCCAATGTCTCGTTCGTGACAACCGCCGCGATGCGTTTCACGCTCGCGCTGCCGGTGCTGTTCATCCTCATGCTCACCGGCGTCGGCGGAGGACACCTGGGGACGTTCTCGACGAACCAGATACCGAGCTTCATCGGGATCGCGCTCGTCCCGGGCCTGCTGGCGATGCTGCTGTACTACCGGGCGCTGGCGAACACGCCCGCGTCGCTGGCCTCGATCGCCGAGCTGGGGTACCCGTGCACGCTCTTTCTCGTCTTCTCGCTACCGGCTCCGGTCGGCCTCGGCCTCCCCCTGTATCCCATCGAGATCGTGGGCGCACTGCTGCTCGCCGCCGTGGTGACCACGCTGAACGTGCTCAAGCATCGAGACGTCGTCGAGACGCCCCACCGCTCAGATGTGACCCTGGCCGCCGAAGGCGGGACATAGTCCCAATGCCGCCCTCGTTCTGGATCGTGGTGCTGATCAAGGACTTCACCACCGCGAAAAGCAGGCTCGCGTCCGTCCTGGAACCCGGGCGCCGGCGCCGGCTGGCCGAGATGACCGCGGCTCGCGCCCTGGACGCCGCCGTGGCCCTGGCCCCGACGCTTGCAGTCTGTGGATCGGTCGAAGCCGCGGATTTCGCTCGCCTGCGCGGCGCTGCGCTGGTCGTCGAGCCCTCTCCGAGCGGTCAGAACCCGGCGGCGATGCTGGGTCTCGAAGAGGTCCTGCATCGAGGCGCGGAGGCAGTCCTGCTCCTGAGCTCCGACCTGCCGCTCGTGGACGAGGCAGCCATCCGCCGGCTGCTGACGCGCAGCGATGTCCCCGGAAGCCTCGTCGTCGCAGCTTCGGCAAACGGGCGCCAGGGCACCAACGCGCTCTACCTCCGGCCGCCCGGTGACTTCTCCCTCCATTTCGGAGAAGCCTCGCTCCCGAAGTTCGCTGAAGAAGCACGAGTGCGAGGCCGCCGATTCATCGTCCACGACGACCCGAGCCTCGCCCTTGATCTCGACGAGCCATCGGACCTCTCGGCCTGGCGCCGGCTCGAGCGAACTGGGTGAACCTCGAACTTCGCGGTATCGAAGGCCTCCCGGAGATCCGTCGAGGCGATGACCTCGCGGCGCTCATCGTTGAACATGCGGGACCGCTGCGCAACGGCGACGTGATCGTGGTTGCCCAGAAGGTCGTTTCCAAAGCCGAAGGGCGGATCCGCACCCTCACCGATGTGACGCCGTCCGAGCGGGCGATCGCNNGTCCGCGTGGTGCGCGACGACCGCGTCCTGATCGTCGAGACCCGGCAGGGATTTGTGTGCGCCAATGCGGGGGTCGATCGGTCGAACATCGACGGTCCAGACGATGTCTGCCTGCTGCCGATCGATTGCGACGCAAGTGCGCTCGCGCTCCATGAGCGAATCGAGTCGCTTGCCGGGGTGCGCGCCGGTGTGCTCGTGAGCGATACCTTCGGGCGGGCGTGGCGGATGGGGCTTGTCAATGTGGCGCTCGGGGTGGCGGGGATCCCGGCGATGCTCGACTATCGCGGCCGCCCCGACGACTTCGGCATGCCGCTGCAGGCAACCGTTGTCGCGGTCGCCGACGAGCTCGCGGCCGCCGCCGAGCTGTTGATGGGCAAGACCCGCCGCGTTCCCGTGGTCATCGTGCACGGGCTCGACGAGCTCGGCGGGCCGCCGGGGAACGGTCAACAGCTGGTACGGCCCTCGGAGCTGGACCTCTTCCGGTGAGAGTGACCCTGCTTTCGGGGGGAACCGGGGGTGCGCGTCTGGCGACTGGGCTCGCCGGCGTGCTCCCCCCTGAAGACCTGTCCATCGTCGCCAACACCGCCGACGACGAG
>PLDZ01000010.1 GCA_003136295.1 Candidatus Dormiibacterota bacterium | reverse complement strand
GCGTCACTCGCCGCAGCACTGGGCGACGCGCTGCGCCGGCGCGGTACGACCGGACCGACCGCGACGTTGACCGCTGAGGCGGGAATCACCGTCTTCAGGGTGGCGTTTGAGCGCTGGGTCACCGAGACCGCGCCGCATGCGCTGCCGGAGCTCATCCGCGAGTCCCTCGAGGAGCTACGCGGGGTGACCGCGCGATAGGGGGTAGGGCGAGCTGGTCGAGCCACGGAGCACGGAGTGGCCGTCCTGGAGCGGGCCGCCTAAGGCCGCGTCGCATGGATCAGTCGATGAACACGAGCGGGGTGGTCGGGTCAGCGCACCCTACGGGATTCACCAAGCCCGTGGCGCAGGCGCTGCACGTAGAGCGGAGAACTTTGGCTCAGCCAATCAGAATTTCGAATCTTCTCTCCCAGCTTCCGTGAACGTTTGGTGGACGCGTTATGGGCGTCCCCACGCGCTTCAATATTCGGTTGGCCCCCGGAGTAAGGTCGACACCCTCGGGGGCTCCCGAAGACCCAAGGGGTCTCAGACATTCACCACGACCGTCACGGCGGGGAGGCGCGGACCGTGGCGCGGAGCGTGGTCCCAACGCCGAGAGTCCAATCGATCTGCAGCCTCCCCCGAGCGCGTCCAGCCGGTCTCCATGTTGGTCAACCCAGCCCCCGCATGACGTCAATGACGTCGCGCCCGCGGCCATCATTCACAACCTCACGCGCCTCCCCGCTTCACCTGGGTCCGATCCCAAGGTGAGAACGTTCGACGCATTTGACGCGGACGTAACTGTTGATGACGGTTCCCGTTGAATGGGGCAGCCATGCAACGCACAACCATCATCGGTACTGCAATCGCCGCCGTTGGCCTCGCAGCATGTGGATCAAGTCCCGGCACACCGACTGCGCGGCCAACCCTTGCGCCGACCGCAACGCCCGTGAAGACTACATCACCCACTCCCGTGCCCACTCGGCCACTGGTGGTGACCGCACTGAGGACCGGGGCCGCTGTGCAGCTGGCCCTGGTCGGTGAGGACGGCAGCGTCGCCGCCACCGTCGACGACCCCGGAGGAGCCGACGGCGACGCGTACTTCGTCGGATCCGATCATGTCTACTTCATCGACGGCACCGCCGTGAAGGCGATCGGACGCGACGGCACCGTCACCGACGTTGGCCAGGTGCCGCAGGTGAGCACCACGGTCACCGCGATCGATCTCCGGGGGGACACCGCGTTTGCCGTGTCCCCCGACGAGACAACGCTCGTGTTCGGCCTCCCCCTTGCCATCACCGGCGACAACGGCGCGACCACCGACCACTCACAGCTCTGGACCGAGCCTCTGGGCGGCACCGCCGCATCCGCGACCATGGTCTACGACGACGCCAACAACAGCAACAACGGTGGCGAGGTGCTGATGCCCTTCGGATGGAGCACCACTGGTATCTCGGTTTCGGAGATGCCCAAAGGGCTCGGTGGGGCGGGACCGTTCCTCACCTACCTTGGTTTCAACGCAGCGACGTTCGATCTCACCACGCGGTCGCTCACGCAGCCCCAGGAATGCACCGTATTCAACCAGTCCGGCTCAGTGTGCGTCACCCAGGTGGGCTCGTCGAGCCTGAAGGTGGTGCGCAGTTCGGGCACCGAGACGCTGACCATGCAACCTGCAAACGCAGAGTACGGGGCTGTGAGCGTGTCCGGCGACGGACGCTACCTGGCGTATGGCGCGTATGTGGGGGTCCTCGGCTCCCCCTCCGGTTACTACGTGACCACGGTCGTGGATTTGAGCACCGACGCTGCAGTTTCCACCCTGCGGGATTTCGCTCCGGAGGAGTGGCTCGCTGACGATCGTCTTGTCGCGTCGGAGAACGACTTCCCGGTTGGGGCGACCTGGTTGCTCTCGACCGGGTTCACGAGCCCCAAAAAGATCTCACCCAACCCGCCGGTAGGCGCCCTCGGGGTGCTCCCGCAGCACATCCCGCTGGCGTAGCCGGCTCAGCCGCCGTTCCCCATTCGCCGGGGAGGAGTGTCCGCTGAGTTGCCTCCCCCAGCTGGGGACAAGACCCCAATGCTGCACGCCGTAGTGCAGCCCTCCATGTGCGACGCGATCGACCGCAAGTGGATCCGCGGCGGATCCCAGCATGCGGTGGCCATCCTCGACCGGCCGTTGACGGCCGCGTCGCACGGATCAGTCGATGTACCAGAGCGGGGTCGTCAGGTCAGCGCACCCTGCGGAATTCCGCGGGCTTGCGTTTTACCGGATAGTTATATAACCTATCGGCAATGTCTACCCGCGACCCCCTCAGCCTCGCCTTCGCAGCCCTCGCCGACCCCACTCGCCGGGCAATTCTCGAGCGCCTCGCGTCCGGCGAGGCCGGCGTCGTCGAGCTCGCAGATGCCTCCACGCTGACCCAGCCTGCCATCACCAAGCACCTCAAGGTGCTCGAGCGGGCCGGTCTGGTCGGCCGCGCTCGCGACCGCCAGCGCCGCCCGGCACGACTTCAGCTTGAGGGCCTGCTTCCGGTGGACGACTGGCTCCGCCGCGCCCACACCGAATGGTCCGACCGCCTCGACCGTCTCGAGGCCCATCTTGCCGCCCACACCGAATCAACCATCACGGAGGAGAACCCCGATGTCTGAAGCCCGCACCGCGGTGGACGTCCGTTCTGCGACCCCGATCAGGCAGCTCGTCATCGAGCGCACCCTCAAGGCCTCGCCCGAACGGGTCTTTGACGCCTTCACAGATCCGGGGCAGCTCAAGAAATGGTGGTGGCCCAACGGTTTCACCTGCCCCGCCGCAGAGGTGGACCTTCGTGTCGGCGGGACGTACCGGCTCGCGATGGAGTGGCCGGACTTCATTCCTGCCGACGCGCGGTTCTCCCACTATTTGGGTGGCGAATACTACGAATTGGAGCGGCCACACCGCCTGGTGATGAGCGGCCGTGCTGTCAACGACGAGCAAGGCGAGCTCTTCGCAACGCTCATCGAGGCGAGCTTTGAGGCCTGCNNTCCGAGCAGCTCGACAAGCTCGAACGGTTGCTCGCGGATTGACCGAGTGACATTCAAGAACAAGGAGACGACGATGCCAGAACTCCTGATCGACTTCATCACTTCGCTGGATGGCTACGCGGCTGCCGACGGCTGGCCGGGCTGGTGGGGGCTGCAAGGACCCGAGTACCTCGCGTGGTTAAGAGAGCAGCCCGAAGCCGACTACACCGTCCTGATGGGTGCGACCACCTACCGCGTCATGTCGAGGTTTGCCGCCGAGGGTGAGCCCGGGACCGATGCCTTGGCGACCATGTCGAAGGTGGTGTTCTCGAAGACGTTGAGTGAGCCCCTTGCGTGGGCGAACACGCATCTCGTGGCTCAAGACCCCACTGATGCGGTGCGAGAGATGAAGGACGGAGGCAAGTCGATGCGCACCATCGGAAGCCTCACCCTGTGTCGCTCCCTCCTGAAGGCCGGTCTCGTGGATCGCTTTCGGGTGGTTGTCTTTCCCGTCATTACCGGAAGCAGCGGCCGGGAACGGATCTACGATGGCTATCCCGACGTTGCTCTCGAGATGGTCAGCAGCCGCACCTTCGATGATCGCATCCAACTACTCGAGTACATTCCGACGATTCTGGCTGGGCCGCCAGGCACGAGCAGGGTCAACGCCTGACAAGCAGCCTAAACCCGTCGAAACGGCGCCTCGCTCATCGCGTCCCTCCTCGCGGCTGCGCTCGTCGGTCGATCCCAATCTTCGCGAAGTCCTGCAGCTGGCGCGCAGGGGGCGGGACCGCGTCGCGTGGATCAGCCCCTGCACTAGAGCGGGGACGTCGGGTGAGCCCACCCTCCCAAATTCCGCACGCCTGAGGCGCAGGGCTCGAGGTAGAAGGGCTATCTTCTCATCAATCAATTAGAGGTGTGGTGGACCTTCGCGGGCATTGATCGGGTCGCGTTCGGCGTCATACAACCGCGTCACCGGGGTTTCAAGAATCGACTACGCGACTACTTGTTGAATCGACCGGCTGTCCCAGTTTCTCGTCCGTATGCTGCGCCAAGTGACTCGCAAGACCTTTGGCTAGATCGATCAACGTTGACAGTGCCCGGTAATAAGGCTCGCCAGCCTTTACCCATGGCGAATCAGTGAACCGATAGGCCGTGATGCGCTGGGAGTGGGCTGAATGGGGTGGCCTCAACGAAGCCACTGAGGTGGCACATGGCACGATCACTATCCCAGCGTGCAAAGGTAAAGAGATCTGACTCGGGCGGTTTGGTGGGCACTTGGCTTTGATCAGCGTTCCCAGGCTGCCAACGCTTCGCCGGTCGCCGCTACGAACCGATTACGCCTAGCTCGCCGCACTGGACGAGCTCGGACTTGAAGTCATCGGGCAGCTGGCGCTCGGCCCACAAGCGAAACGTTCATCCCAAGATACCGGGTGGAGTTCTAGTCCTGGACTCACGTCTCAGGACGGCGAGCCCTATTTCGTCGCGGTCACCGGCGTCGGGGCGGCGAGCTCGTGCAGTGCCTGATCGTCGAGAACAAGCGAGGCGCTGGCGAAGTTTTCCTCCAGGTGCCCCACCGATGACGTCCCGGGGATGAGGAGAATCTGAGCAGACCGTGCCAGAAGCCATGCCAGTGCCACCTGTGCCGGGGTTGCGTCCAGCCGGTGGGCGACGTTGATCACTGCTTGGTCTGCGGTGACGTCGACCGAGGCGCCAAATGCCGACCCCAGTGGGAAAAATGGAACAAACGCAATTGCAGCGGCTTCGCAAGCTTCCAGCACCGGTTCGGATCCGCGGTCGCGCAGGTTGTAGGCGTTCTGGACGCAGACAATCTCGGTGATGGACCGCGCGCGCTCCAGCTGGGCAAGCGAGACATTGCTCACACCAACCCCGGCGATCATTCCCGCCTCCTGCATGGCGGCCATCGCTCCCACCTGAGCGTCGAAGAGGTCATTGGGCTCCCCCGCTTCGCCGGATCGCAAATTGACAGCACCCAATTGGTCCACATGCAGCGACGCCAAGTTCGCCTCTACCCCGGCACGGAGCTCCTCGGGTTTGTTCGCCGGTAGCCATCCTCCCGTTTCGTCCCGGCCTGCCCCGACTTTGCTCACGAGCACCAAGTCGGAGGGATACGGGTGCAGCGCGCTGTAGATCAGCTCGTTGGCGACGTCGGGGCCGTAATACTGCGCGGTGTCGATGTGATTGATGCCAAGCTCCACCGAGCGGCGGAGAACCGACAGCGCTTGGTCACGATCTTTGGGTGGGCCGAACACGCCGGGGCCGGGGAGCTGCATTGCGCCGAAACCGATGGCGGAGACGTGGTGCGCGCCGAGACGCCGAGTAGGACGTGAAGTCATACGGGGCACTGTATCGCGCACCTCGTTCAGGTGCAGTACGTTCCCGCTGCGAAACTGATGCACGGTCGACAGGCATCTGTTCCTCCGCTCTGGCGTATCGCGTCAGGGAGCCCAAGTGATCAGTGACGCAACCATTCTCGGATCGACGA
>PLDZ01000111.1 GCA_003136295.1 Candidatus Dormiibacterota bacterium | reverse complement strand
TCGGGCGGCACGGCTTCGACGACCCGGAGCGGCTGGGCCGATACCTCGAGCACTTCGGCGTCCGGCGGGTCGTGCACGGGCATACCCCGCACTGGGACGAGGTGCCGATCTCGTTCCACGGCGGCCTTGCGGTCGGGTACGACGGCAGGTTCTCGCGCTTCTGGGGTCGTGCCGAGGGTGAGGAACCGGGACCGATCAGCGCAACCGTGGCGATCCTGCCGCCGCTCCCCGTGGCGGCCAGGTGAGCGGCCGCGCCATCAGGGGTGGCGGCTGAGCATCGCTCCCAGGCGCGCGATCGGCGGCGCCTGCCCCGCGGTGACGTAGGCGGTCACCACCAGCGAGAGCAGGAGCACCTTGAGCGCGTGGAATGGGGCGGCCGCCGGCTCCTGCACCACCAGGCCCGAGAGCGCGATCCCGTCGATGGCGCTCAGGATGGCGCCGGCGAGCTCGGGCGGGGACACCAGCGCGTACGCGGGGAGGCGTCCGAGCACCTGACGGACCTCGATCTCGATCTCGTCGACCATATGGGCGCGAAGCCGGGCGCAGCGGACGCGGAGCGCCGGGCTGCTCAGGCTGACGGTGTAGAGGTCGAGGAGCATGCGGAAGAACTCCGGTTGATCCGCGCAACGTGCTTCGGCATGGTCGAGACCGGTCACGATCCGCTCGAGCGGGTCCTCCACGGCATCGACCACCGCCTTCCAGTCGGCGATCATCTGGCGCTCGGTCACCACCACCACCTCGAGGAGCAATTCCTCCTTCGATTCAAAGTAGTAGTGGAGCAACCCCGGCGCCACCCCGGCCTCGCGGGCGACGTCCTTGAGGGAGGTCTCCGCATAGCCCTGGCGGCCGAGCACGGCAGCGGCGGCGCGGACGATCTGGCTTCGCCTGCCTGCCTCGTCGATGTCGGCGTCCTGGACCGCCGTTCCCTCGTCCGTGGCGCTGATCGTGGCGATATTTCTCACGCGTTCAACCTGACCGGAATGTTAAACCCGGCCGGTGCGTTCTGAACCGCCGAGATGTCAGACGACCGGCTTGTGAAAGCCGACGCCGATCGCGCCAGGGCCGCTGTGGCAGCCCACCACGGGCCCGACCACAGTCAATGACGGCTCGCTCGAGACCAGGGGGCGCATCCGTTCAACGAGCTCCGCCGCGACCCGGGGGCGGTCGGCATGGGCGATGACGACCTCGGCGCCGCCCCACGCCGCCGCGGCCCGCTGGCACTCCTCGACGACACGATCGATGGCGCGCGGGTAGGTGCGCACGCGTCCGACCGGCTCGATGACGCCGTCGCGTATCTCGAGGATGGGCTTGATGTCGAGCATGGAGCCGAGCAGCGCACGGGCGCCGCCGATGCGGCCGCCGCGCCGGAGGTAGTCGAGGGTCTCGACGGTGAAGAGGACCTTCTCGGTGCTCCGGACGGTGGCCACGGCCGCCTCCACCTTGCCGGCGTCACCGCCTGCCTCGATCACCCGCACCGCCTCGAGGACGGCCGCGTAGTGGCCCACGGCCACGCTCCGCGTATCGATCACCCGGATGTCCAGCTCGGGGAGCGCCGCGCGTGCCTGGGTTGCCGACGCGTAGGTTCCGCTCAGGTCGGCGGAGATGGTCGTGCAGACGATCGCGCNNCCGTCCGAGAAGGTCTGATCACCGAAGATCACCTTGAGGGGGACGACACGCACCGTGTGAGCGGCGCGAAACGCCGGGTCGAGGTCGGCGGTGCTGTCGCAGACGAGATGGACCGAAGGCATGGCGCCGTAGCCTACCGCGCCGTCAGCCGTCTCACCGGGCGCTCACCCCGGTCCTCGGCGATGAGGAGCGCACCGAGCAGTGACCGTTCCTCACCCAGGGTCCCGCGCGCGATCTCCGGCTGAGACTGGAGGTGGAGGTACCGCTGGACGGTCTCCATCAACGACGGCGAGAACCGGCTCCAGCTCGCGCAGACGCCGCCACCGAAGATCACCGCGTCGGGATCGTGCACTGCGGTGACGTTCACGGTCGCGAGCCCGATCCACCGGCCGATCTCGGCCCATGCTTCCGGGTCACTCAGGTGCTCGGCGGCGATGCCGTAGCGCCGGGCGATCGCCCGCCCGCTCGCCAGCGCCTCGAGGCAGCCCGCCCCGCCGCAGTGACACGGCGGCCCGCCCAGCCACGCGGGCCAGAGCACCATGTGCCCGCCCTCGGTGTCATGTCTCCCGACCACGATCCGCGAGTCGCGGACGATGCCGCAGCCGATGCCGGTGGACACCGTCCAGTAGACCACCGTCCGGTGACCGGCGCCGGCCCCGAGGCGCGCCTCGGCGAGCGCTGCGCAATTGGCATCGTTCTCGACCACCACCGGGCAGTCGAAGCGCTGGCCGAGCAGGTACGCCAGCTCCAGCCCGTGCCATGACGCCGGCATGCCTGGCGGGTTGCGCAACGCGCCCGACGCGCGGTCGAAGGGCCCTGGCGCCGAGATCGCGATCGCCTCGGGGAGCACGCCACCCATCACCCCCTCGACCAGCCCCCGCAGCGTGGTGAGCGGGGAGTCGACGGGGGTTTGGATCCGGCGGACGGTCCCGATCGCGGCGTCGCGTCCGGCTGCAGCCGCGATCTTGGTGCCGCCGATGTCGAGCAGCGCGATCACGTGGCGATGATGCCTACACTCGCCGCCATGCTGCTCGCGATCGATGTCGGCAACACCAACATCGTCGTCGGCGTGTTCGACGGCGACCAGCTCATCGCCGATTTCCGGATCCACACCGACGACCGTTCCACCGGCGACGAGCTCGGGCTCGTGCTCGTGGACCTGCTGGGGCGTCGCGATCTGGCGCCGGAGCAGATCAGCGCCGTGGTGGTGAGCAGTGTGGTTCCGACCCTCGCCCGAAGCATCGACGAACTGTCCCACACGTACTTCGACACCCCGCCGATGATGGTCGGTCCCGGGACGCGAACGGGGATCCGCATCCACTACGACGACCCCCGGCGAGTTGGTGCCGACCGAATCGCCAACGCGCTGGCGGCGCACCATCTCTACCAGGGTCCGGCCATCCTCGTGGACTTCGGCACGGCGACGACCTTCGACGCCATCGATGCCAGGGGGGACTACCTTGGAGGCGCGATCGCGCCCGGCATCCAGCTCAGCCACGATGCCCTGGTGAGCCATGCTGCGATGCTCATCCGAGTGGAGCTCACCGCCCCCACCGAGGCGATCGGCCACTCCACCACGGGGAGCATGCAGTCGGGCATTGTGTTCGGCTACGTCGGGCTGGTCGAAGGCCTGGTCGCTCGCTTCCGCAGGGAGATGGAAGGACAGCCGAAGGTGATCGCCACCGGCGGTCTGGCGGCGTCGCTGGCCCAGCTCATCCCCGTGATCGACATCGTCGATGAGCGACTCACGCTCCACGGGCTGCGGCTGATCCACGAGCAGAATCGCTGAGCCAGGCGAACCAGCCCTCGTACCATGGGGCGATGGCTCTCGCAGCGACTGCACTCCGTCCCCTCAGGGTCGGGGGGCTCGAACTCTCGTCGCCGGTGCTGGTGGCGCCCATGGTCGGGATCACCGACGCGCCCTGCCGGCAGCTGTGCCGGGAATTCGGCGCCGGCCTGGTCTCGACCGAGATGGTTGCCGCCGAGGCGGTGGTCCGCAGCACCGACGCGGTTGTGCATCTGCTCGATTTCCCGGGCAACGTGGCACCGGTCGCGGCCCAGCTCGTCGGCTGCGATCCAGCGGTCATGGCCGCTGCCGCCCAGGTCTGCGTCGAGCGCGGCGCGGTCCTTGTCGACGTCAACCTCGGGTGCCCCGTGTCCAAGGTCGTGAGCCGGGGGAGCGGTGCGGCGCTGGCGCGCGACGTGAGCGCGACCGCCCGCGTGGTCGGGGCGATGGTCGAGGCGGTCCGCGTTCCCGTGACCGTGAAGATGCGCCTCGGCTGGGATTCGTCCACGATCAACGCCCCCGAGCTGGCCCGCGCTCTGGAGGACGCCGGCGCTGCGGCGGTGACCGTGCACGGCCGGACCCGCTGCCAGAAGTACGAGGGGACCGCCGACTGGGCGCAGATCGCCCGGGTCAAGGAGGCGGTCGGCATCCCCGTCTTCGGCAGCGGCGACGTCGAGGACGTCGAGACGCTGGCCCAGCGCATCGAGTCGGGAATGGTCGACGGAGTGGTGATCGCCCGGGGCATGCTCGGCAACTTCTGGTTCGTACGCCAGGCGGTCCACCGGCTGGCGACCGGGAGGCTGCTCGCCGATCTCGACTTTGCCGGCCGGATCGCGCTGGCCCGGCATCACCTCGACATGCTCTGCGCGTACCACGGTGATGCCCGCGCGCTGCGCATCGGTCGCAAGTACGTCGCCTGGACGATTCGCGGGTGTGCAGGCGCCGCGCGGCTTCGAGCCGAGGTCCAGACGATGGACACGCGTGAACGGCTCGATGCGTTGCTGGATCGCGCGCTTGCGTCGGGACNNCTGGAAACCAGAGACGCCCCGAGAGGGGGGGCAGTAATAGAGATCCCCACTGCGACCTCGCGACGGATCATATGAACAAGAGCCAATTCCGTCAAGGAATAACGACAAGTTGTTACGCCGCGTTTGATGTTTGCTCGCCTATACTCCGGGCTCCCCAGCGCGGAGGATGCCGGATACCCCGCCCAAATCTCGTCGTACCAGGGAATTGAATGGACAAACCTGTGTTGCTCACGCGAGACGGTCTCGTCAAGCTTGAGAACGAATTGGAAGAATTGCGCACGGTTCGTCGCTCCGAGGTGGCCGAGCGCATCAAGTACGCCAAGGACTTCGG
>PLDZ01000170.1 GCA_003136295.1 Candidatus Dormiibacterota bacterium | reverse complement strand
GCCGGGGAAGATAGGCCGCATGCCATCCGACGACCTCTTCGCCGAGCGCCGGCGAAAGATCGATGAGCTCGCCGCGCGCGGGATTCCGTCCTACGGCGTGGACTTCACGCCGAGCGCAACCACGGACCAAGCGCGCCAATTGCTCAATGCGTATGAGGCGGAGCACCCCGCCGCGGACGTCGATGCTCCGGATCGCCCGGATGTAGCCGTGGCCGGGCGGATCATGCAATTACGCGACCTCGGCGGTGTGGCGTTCGCGCACATCGAGGATGAGTCGGGTCGCCTGCAGGCGTGGTTCCGTGCCGATCGGCCTGGAGGTGCGCACGCGACGGTCGGTCTGCTCGACCTCGGCGACATCGTCGGGATCACGGGACCGATGACACGCACCAAGCGCGGTGAACCNNACCCGAACACGATTGATTCGCGCGTTGCGAGCGACGCTCGACCAGCGAGGCTTTCTCGAGGTCGAGACGCCCATCCTGCAGCCGATCCCCGGCGGCGGACACGCGCTCCCGTTCGAGACCCACTGGAATGCCCTGCACACCGACGTGTACCTGCGCATCGCAATCGAGTTGCACCTCAAGCGCCTCATCGTTGGCGGCTATGCCCGCGTGTACGAGATCGGGCGCGTGTTTCGCAACGAAGGGCTGTCACCGCGACACAACCCGGAGTTCACCATGCTCGAGGCATACCAGGCGTACGCNNCCATGCGAGGACCCGTTGCTGCGCACCGCGTTTGGCCGGTCGCTCGACCTCCGGCCACCGTATCGCGCGGCAACCATGGTTGACCTCGTGCTCGAGCACACCGGCATCGACGCGCGCACAGCCTGGGACGAGATGCACGCGGCTGCGGCGAGCGTTGGCGTCGAGGTCGCACCCGACCTCGGCCCGGGCGCCGCATTGCTCGAGATCTACGAGCAGCGCGTGGAGAGCGAGCTCTGGGACCCGACGTTCGTGCTCGACTATCCGGCCGAGGTGAGTCCGCTGGCACGCCGCCACCGCGATGATCCCCGGTTTGTCGAACGATTCGAGCTGATCGTCGCCGGCCGCGAGCTCGCCAACGCATTCAGTGAGCTGAACGATCCGATCGATCAGCGCGCACGCTTCGAGGAGCAGGCCCGCCTGCGTGCTGCCGGGGACTCGGAGATCCCGCCCATCGACGAGGACTTTCTCGAGGCCATCGAGGTGGGGATGCCGCCCGCCGGCGGTCTTGGTATCGGTGTCGACCGTCTCGTGATGGTGCTCACCGACTCCGCGACGATCCGCGACGTGTTGCTCTTTCCGACCATGCGTCCCCAGCAACGCGGCGGGCCCACGTGATGCTGCCGATCCAGCGCATTCGCGACGACCCCGAATCGGTTCGCGACGGCGCGCGCAGAAAAGGTGAGACCGCGCCCATCGACGAGCTGCTCGGGGTTGACGCGGAGGCACGGACCCTGCGCACAACTGTCGAGCAGGCACGCGCCGAGCAGCGGGTGGCATCCGCGGCCATGCGTGGCAAGCCCTCCGACGAGCAACTGGCGTCGCTGACGGCGCTCAAGCAGCGCATTCAGGACGGTGAGGCGCACCTCGCGGAGCTCGATCAACGCGTCGGCCAGCTGTTGCTGGAGGTGCCGAATACCCCGCACGCGAGTGTTCCGGACGGCGCCGGCCCCGAAGACAATGTCGTCGCGCGGACCTGGGGGGAAGCGCCGAGCTTCGCTTTCGATCCACTGCCGCACTACGAGATCGGTGAACGGCTCGGTGTGTTCGACTTCGAGCGAGCCGTGAAGATCAGCGGCTCGCGGTTCGTCGTGCTGCGTGGCGACGGTGCGCGCATGCAGCGCGCCCTGACGTCGTTCATGCTCGATGTGGCGCGTGAGCACGGCTACACCGAGATCGCACCTCCGTACCTGGTGCGACGTGAGGCGATGATCGGCACCGCGCAATTGCCGAAGTTCGAGGACGAGGCGTATCACGCCGACGACGGCCTCTTTCTCATTCCGACGGCCGAAGTACCGCTGACCAATCTGTACGCGGACGAGATTCTCGACGCAACCCANNTCGTTGGACGAGCTCGAGCTGATCACCTCGCACGCCGAGCACGTGCTCCAGCGGCTTGGCCTGCACTATCGCGTGCTGCTCATGTGCAGCGGCGACCTCGGGTTCGCGCAATGGAAGAAGTACGACGTCGAGGTGTGGGCACCGGGACTCCGGCAATGGCTCGAGGTGTCATCGTGCTCGGTGTTCGCCGACTTCCAGGCGCGACGCGCCAACATCCGCTACCGTTCTGCGCCGGGCGCGAAGCCACGCCATGTGCACACCCTCAATGGCAGTGCGCTCGGCGTGCCACGCACCTTCGATGCGCTCCTCGAGACCTATCAGCAGGAAGACGGAACCGTGCTGATCCCCGAACCCCTGCGCGCGTATCTCGGTGGATTGGACCGTCTCACCGCACCGTGATCAACCACGAGATCGACCCGGCCTGGCTCAACGATCGCAGCGAGTTTCAGCAGAACTGGGTGCACGGTCTTCGCAACCCGTCGGGATTGCACCTGCAGTACGAGCTGGACGGCGCGCTCGTCTTCACCCACTGGACGCCCGGCGACGTTCACGCCGGGTTTCCCGGCTTCGCGCACGGCGGCATCATCGGCGCGGTGCTCGACGACGTCATGGGTCGGTGCTCGGCGCTCCACCGTCACTGGGTGGTCACCGGTCGCCTCGAGGTCCGCTACCGCCGCGCCGCGCCGCTCGGGACTCAACTTCGTGTGGAGGGCCGCATCACCCGGCTCCTCCGTCGCGCACTCCATACCGAGGGCCGCGTCCTCCTCCCCGACGGCGGCGTGGTCGCCGAAGCGACGGGGACATACCTCCCACTCTCGGACGCGCTTCGCCGCCAGATGGTCGAGGCGTGGCCCGGGTTCGAGGAGTTCCTCTGACAGCCTAGAGTGGGTGCCGATGCCCGAGGAGCGCGAGATCAAGATCCCGGTCGATGTGGACTTCGTTCTCCCCGACCTCGACCAAGTCGTCGATGGCACCCGCGCTGTTGACGGCGGCACCATCGAGTTGTCGGCGACGTACTGGGACACCGATGACCTCGCGCTGCTGCGGGAAAAACTTGGTCTGCGCCACCGGAGCGCTCCCGGGGAGCCGGGAAAGTGGACGCTCAAGGCCGGCGCGAGCATGGTCGGCGACGCCGTCTCGCGCGACGAGACCGACTTCCCGGGGCCTCCGGGCCGGCCGCCGCAGGCAGCCATCGATGTGATCCGCGCGGTGGTCGGCGATGTCGAGCTTCATCCGGTCGCGCGGCTCGTGACGGACCGGCACACCGTCGATCTCGTTGCCGGCGACACGCGCCGCGCCGAGGTGGCCGATGACCGCGTCGCGATCCGCTCCGGCACGAGGACCGTGGAGACCTTCCGCGAGGTCGAGGTGGAGCTCTTCGACGCCGACGAGCAGCTGATCGGCGCGGTCATGGCCCGGCTGCGCGGCGCCGGCGCGGGTGAGCCGGACAGCACACCGAAATACGTTCGCGCGCTCCTGACACTCGGGCACCGTATCCCCGACCGGACACCGAGCTGAGCGCGATCCACCCTGCTCCTCGCGAGAGAGGAGAGAGGCGTAGCCCGCTTGACGCGGGCTGCGCTCCCGTCCGTAGACCCGCCCCCTGGGCACCATCCCCCTGACTGGCAGCTCCCCCTCCAATGTGGCCCCTGGGCGAGCATCCTGACGATGCCCGCCTGAGGAAGCCGAACTGCCAAACGCAGGCTTCACCGTTTTTTACCGTCCGCAAACAAACATTTGCTGTACATCGCCCCTCAGCCCTTAGGTTGCTCCCTCTCGCACTAGTAAAGTCGGGGGCGTGACGACAGCTGCTGACGCGAACCCGGAAGTCCGGAACTGCGACTTCTTTCAGGATGCCACCATCCATGACCTCCGGCTCGCGGCGATGTTCCGGCGCGGTTTCCGGCAAGCGATGATCCAGATCAATCGCTCGCTCGCCCAGCACGATCTGAGCCCGCTCCAGTACCACCTCCTGCTCGAGGCCGGGGCCGCCGGCAGCGAGGGCTGCGTCCAGGGCGATCTCGCCGAACTCATCCAGGCGCCGGAGGCGCGCGTGTCGTTGATGGTCCACGACTTGAACGCGCGCGGTCTGGTGCGCACGCTCCGGTCGGCCCCCGACCGGCGCATGGTTCGCGTCGGTCTCACCGAGGCAGGCTGTCGCGTCGTCGAGGCGGCGCTCCACGCCCAGCGTGCGGCCCTGCACGAGTTCGCGCAGGACTTCGACGTCCCAGGCGTCGCCCAGATGCTCCGCGGAGCGGTGCAGCTATACCTCGGGGTCGATATTGCCGAGGAAGGCCGCCTCTAGCACTGCGCCGACCCGCAGCGCGTATCGCGGTGCGTTGGTCCCGAGCCAGATCGCCTCGCCCCAGTTCGAAGGCTGCCGGATCGCTCGCGCCGGTGCGGCCCACGCCGCGGAGAGCTCGTGAGTGGGTGTGTCAAGAATCACTCTGAGCACCCCGAAGCGCTGCGCTGATTCGGCGGCGGCAGCCGACTCCATGTCCACGGCCACGTGACCACGCTCCGCCCATACGTCCCTGGCCGCGCCGGTCACCATTCCCGAAGTCGAGATCAGCGACCCGCCGACGACCGGGAAGCGCAGGTAGTGCGCCGCCCGCTCGAGGGCCACGACGACACCGGGATCGCAGACATGGGTCACCCCCTGTTCATCAACGACCTGGGAGGGGATGACCACGGTTCCCGGGGTCTGGTCGGGGAGCAGGCCACCGCAGAGTCCTGCGCTGATCACGATTCCCGGCATCCGAGACGGCGGTCTCCCGCCGATGCCGACCTGGACGACGCGGAGATGCCGGGCTCGCCGCCGTACGCCCCAGGCCTCCACGCCCATCGCGCAGATGACCTGAACGGGCGCCTCAGGCGGCATAGCCGTTGTCGCGATACCAGCGCACGGCGCGCTCGATCGCGTCGTCCGCGCTCGTAGCCTCGTATCCGAGCTCCCGGGCCGCCTTGGCGCTGGAGGAGTACATCTCGAGCCGCCCCATCCGCACCCCCTCGAGCGGGATCGCCGGCTGCCCGCCGGTGATGCGGACGCGTACGGCGTCCACGCGCGCAGCCGTGGCGGCGATCGCGAATGGGAGTTGGACCGTCCGTTGCGCCGTCCCCGCCGCTCGCGCGATGAGCCGCCACAGCTCCACCAGAGTGAGGTTGACGCCACCGGCGATGTAGCGCTCGCCGGTGCGACCGCGCTCGAGCGCGAGCAGGTGCGCCGCTGCGACGTCTTCGACCGGGACGACGTTCAGGCCGCCACCCAGGGTCGCGGGCATGCGGCCGCGGAGCAGGTCGAGGATGATCTTGCCGGTCGGCGTGGGGCGGTGATCGCCAGGCCCGACCGGTGCCGTCGGAAGCACGGTGATCACGGCGACCTGGGCGTTGAGCGCTGCTCGCTCGCCGGCGAGCTTGGAGGCGTGGTACGACCAGCTTTCATGACCGGCGCTCGCCCAGTCGGACTCGGTCGCAGGACGGGAGGCCGACGCCGGTGGGAGGGCGGCCGAGCTGGACGTGACCACGCATCGCTCAACGCCGGCCATCCGCGCCGCCTCGAGGATGCCCGAGGTACCGCGGATGTTGACGGCGGCAATGGTTGCCCGATCGCGTGGCGAGAACGAGTAGAGCGCCGCGGTGTGGATCATGTACCGGCACGCGCGCAGCGCCGGGACCAACGCACCCGGCGCGCGNNGCCAGAGCGTGCACGCGGTACCCGTGGGCGAGCAGCGCGTTGAGCACGTGGGAGCCCACGAACCCCGACGCGCCGGTGAGGAAGACGTCACCCTCGCCGGGCGCCGCCTGCGCCGCGTTCACGTCAGTTCAGATGCGGCTTGGATCCACGCGGACGGAGCGTGTCAGTCGCNNTCCCACTCGGTGGTCTCGAGCAGCTCGTGGTACGACGACGCGTAGCCGTCCGACATGAGGTAGCACGGACGTTGCCAGCCGAGCACCGAGTAGCTGGGGATGCCCCAGGCGGTGCAGTTGAAGTCGACCTTGCCCTCGAGAAAGTCGAGGAAGAGCGGGGAGTGGTTGAGCCGCCACTTCTTCCGGCGTCCGTCGGCGAACGCGTCGCGGAAGATCGCGTGGGTGCGTTCGACGTTCAGCCAGTGGTCCTGGTCGGGCGCTTTCTCGTACGCGTACCCGGGCGATATCTGCATGCTGTCGACCTGCACCTCGTCATTGAGGAAGTCGAGCACGCCGCGAATCGAGCGCGCGTCGTCCTGGTCGAAGAACGTTGTGTTGGTGGTGACCCGGAAACCGCGTGCCTTGGCTGCCGCGATGGCGGCGACGGCCTTATCGAACACGCCGGTCCTGCAGACCGACTCGTCGTGGCGCTCACGCAGGCCGTCGATGTGGATCGAGAACGAGAAATACGGCGAGGGTGTGAAGAGATGCAGCTTCTTCTCGAGCAGGAGCGCGTTGGTGCAGAGATACACGTAGCGCTTGCGTGCGACCAGGGCGGCGACGATCTGGTCGATCTCCTTGTGCACCAAGGGCTCACCGCCGGCAATCGACACCATCGGCGCCTCGCACTCCTCGGCGGCGTCGATGCACTGCTGCACCGAGAGCCGGCGCTGCAGGATCGCGTCCTCGTGCTGGATCTTTCCGCACCCGGCGCACGCCAGGTTGCATTGATACAGTGGTTCGAGCTGGAGGACGAGCGCGAACTTCTCGTTGCGGCGCAGCCGTTGCCGCGCCACGTAGGCTCCAACTCGCATCGCCTGTCGCAGTGGCACAGCCATGGCTATCTCCTTATTGCTCTTGAACTTATCGGGGGGCGACGAGCTCGCGCTCGACGGCACGCTGTCCGCTCTCGGTCGACTCACCGCCGGCGAGCGCGAGGGTTGGAAAGACGTGCCGGTACAGGTGGTAATTGATGTAGAAGTCGCCGGGGAATCCGGTGCCGGTGTGCTCGGGCTCGTCCCACGTGCCGTTGCGCTGGCGCTCCAGCAGGAACGTCCGGCCGCGCGCGCATGCGGGGTCGTCTCCGATTCCTGCGAGCTGCAGGGTGAGCATCGCCCAGGCTGTCTGCGACGGCGTGCTCGTGCCAACACCGGCGAACGACTCATCGACGTACGAGTGGCACGTTTCACCCCAGCCACCGTCAGAGTTCTGCACGCTGCGCATCCATGCCGCCGCGGCGCTGACCATGTCATTGCCCGTGTGCAGCGCGACCAGCGCGCTGACCACGCACCAGGTGCCGTAGATGTGGTTCACGCCCCACCTGCCGTACCACGATCCCCACGGACGCTGCGCGGCGCGCAGATACGCCAGCGCCTGCGGGATTTCGCCGTCATCAGGGCCAGCACCCACTGCCGCCAGCATCTCGATGACGTGTGCGGTCACATCCTCGGAGGGCGGGTCGAGCATGGCGCCGAAGTCGGCGAAGGGGAGTTTGTACACGACTGCGCGCGTGTTGTCCTTGTCGAATGCCGCCCATGCACCGTTGCTCGATCGCATGGCTCTGCACCACCGCACGGCCTCGGCAACCGGCTTCGAGATCAGCTCCGGATCCCCCGACTCGAGCAGCGCGAGGACCACGACTGCGGTGTCGTCGATGTCGGGATAGATGTCGTTGTCGAACTCGAATGCCCAGCCCCCGCATCCCTCGAGCGGTACCTTGACCTGCCAGTCGCCCCCGCCCGAGATCTGCTCGGCGAGCAGCCAGTCCACCGCGCGGCGCAGTGCCACATGATCGCGAGGGATTCCGGCCTTGCGCAGCGCAAGAAGTGCCCACGCCGTATCCCACACCGGCGACATGCATGCCTGCAGCCGCCACCCATTCTCGTCGTTGATGGCGAATCGGCCGAATCCCTCGAGCCCGCGGCGCATGGCGGGGTGTTCGACGGGCATTCCCTCGAGGTTCAGTGCAATCAGCGAGTACACCCACGGGGGCTGAATGCCGCCCCAGCCACCGTCGGCCTCCTGCCGTTCGGTGATCCACTCGACGAGCTTGGCACGCGACCCGGCGCGCCCCGGTTGGCGAGGAAGACGGTCGTACAGCTTCAGCGCGTGATCAAGCCACAGGAACGCACCCGATCCCGGCACGCGATGCATCCGACGCTCGCTTCCGGGGACGATCACCTCGTCGACACTGACGCCGAGGTCGCGAATCGGTCGGTGTGAGATGACGATGAGCAGTGGCGCGATCGTGCCCCGCGCCCAGCACGCGAAGTCGTACAGGTTGAGCGGCGCCCACGGTGGGAGTCGCACCAGCTCCGGTGGCATGCTCGGCACGCCGTCCCACGGATAGACGCCGAACAGCGCGAGCCAGATCTTGGTGAACACGCGCGCTTCGACGAGTCCACCCTGGTCGAGAATCGTGCGCAGCGCCCTGCGCAACGGCGGATGCGTGGCGTCGACCCCCAGGACGCGAAGCGCTACGTAGGCCTCGATGGTCGTGCTGAGGTCGCCCGGGCCGTTGTGGTAGAGCGCCCAGGTGCCGTCCTCGCGTTGCGCGCCAAGAATATGACGGATGGCTCCGTCACGAATATCGTCGTGCGAGACGCCGAGAAAACGCAGCAGCAGCACGTGCTCGGCCGTCATGGTCACGTTGGTCTCGAGCTCGCCGCTCCACCACCCCGATGCGTCCTGATGCTCGAGGAGCCAGTCAACGGCGGAGCGCAGCGCCTCAGACGGCACGGGCCACCTCCAGCGCCGCATCCCCCGAGCGTCCACCCTTTGCGGACGACCATCCGGCGATCTTGCTGAACAGCGTCAGCGCCGCCGTCTGTCCGCTGCGCACCGCCGACTCGATCGTCGCAGGCCAGCCGGTGTCGGTCCACGCACCAGCGATGACGAGGTTGGGGAGCGCGGTCGTCGCGCCGGGTCGGTGCACGCCCGGTGCCGGGATGAACGTGGCGTCCGGGTCGCGCGTCGCCGCACCGCGCAGCAACCGCGCGCGAGCCGCCTGCGGCAGCACCGAGGCGAGCTCACTGCGGGCGAGCTCGACGAGCTCTCGCTCCGGGCGTTGCACGAGGTCATCGGCCGCACTCAGGCTGCAGCACACGTAGCCGGGTGATTTCTCGAACACCCACTGCACTGGCGAGTTGAGCAGTGCCGCGAAGTCGCATCCCAGCACCGGACGGTCGTACCAGAGATGCACGTCGACGATCGGCATGGCCGCAAAGGCGCCCAGCCCGTCGAACCCGGACGCCGGCGCGTCCTCGAGAATCGCGCTCAAACGCGTGGGTGGGACTGCGATCACGCACGCGTCGCACGCCGCACCGGCGCCGCCGCTCAACTTCACGCCGGTGACACGGTCGCCCTGCCGGTGGAGGCCCACCACTGCCTGACGGAGATGCACACCGTCGAGACGGGCGGCCGCCGCCTCCGCGAGGCGCGCCAGCGGCACGGTGAGATACGCGATCCGCGCTGCGTCGCGATCACCGAGAAACGCGGTCCTGATGACGAACAACCCCATCTCCGCGGACACGCGATCGAGCGGCGCGTTCAGGGCGGGCACCAGGAAGGGCTCCCAGAACGCGCGCAGGGCCCGCGTGCTCTGGTGATGCCGGCGCAACCACGCGGCCATATCGCCCTTCGGCGTGCGGTCACCGCGCGCGGCGACGAGTGCGCTCCCAACCTGGATGCGGTCGAGCGTCGAGAGGTGCGGATAGTGTGCGAACCCCGCCATGAGGTGAAGTGGTGCCGGCAGCGCTGACGCGCGCAGATGCGCCGGCGGGCGCCGGCGGGAAAGGACGGTGACCTCGAACCGCGGCTGTATGTACAGCGAATCACTGAGGCCGAGCTCCTCGATGAGGTCGAGTGTGGCCGTGCAGCACGCGAGGACCACGTGCTGCCCGCAGTCGACCTCGTGGCCGTCCACCTCGAACGAGGTCGCCTTGCCGCCGAGCAGACGGGAACGTTCGTACAAGTCGACACGCCAGCCACGTTTGGCGAGTGCGAGCCCAGCCGTGAGGCCCGCGAGGCCCGCACCGACGACGGCAACACGCGGCTGCCGCGTCATACCGCCGCCAGCCATGAGCGGGCCATGACACCCAGCTTGGCCGCCTTCGAGATGCGCGCACGGCCGCGCAGCGGCAGCTCCGGTGCCGCTTCGATCCGATCGAGAATCCCCAGGTAGATTCCCGCCATGGTGCGCACGCACACCGCCGGTTGCTTGGGGATCGACTCCGTCACACGGATGCCGGATGCGTGCAGCGCTCGCGCGCGGGCGATCTGCATCGCCATGAAGGCGTGCCAGCCTGGCGCGACGCTGCCTTCGAGGATATGGCTTTCGGTGATGCCGAACTCCGCCAGCTCACACAAAGGCAGGTAGATGCGCCCGCGCGCAGCGTCCTCCTGCACATCGCGCAGGATATTGATCAGCTGCAGCGCGACTCCCAGCTCATCGGCGCGTTCCAGCGCGACCGGATCGCGAAAGCCGAAGATGCGCACGCACATCCGCCCGACGACCGACGCAACCAGGTTGGCATACGCGCGCAACTCGTCCCACGTCTGATAGCGCGTGGTCGACAGGTCCATCGCCACGCCGTCGATGAGCATGTCCAGCTCGGCCATCGGAATTGCGTGACGCCGCATCGCGATCGCGAGCAATCCCATGATCGGGTCGGTGCTGTCACCGGGGCGGGTGTGGCGAAGCCGTTGTCGATGGTGCTCGAGTCGTTCGTCGCGCGAGGCGCGGCCGTCGAGATCAGCATCGTCGTCCACCTGCCGCGCAAAGTCGTAGAGCGCATAGATCGAGGTGCGCTGCCGGCGTGGCAACGCGATGAATCCCCAGTAGAAGTTGGCCGCCTCGCGCCGGGCCATGTCCTCGCAGTAGCGCTCCAGTGCGCGCACGTCGCCGACGGTGGGTGTGTCAAGCATGCGGGTCACCCGCCGGTCGCGCCGGCACCCGGACCACCCGCGCTTCACCGGGATGCACGCCCGCCGAGAGGGCCGCACCGATGATGCGCACCCTCGCGGCGCGATCGACGACGGGACGGTGTGCGGCGGTGCGATAGCCGGCATCAGCGATCGCGTCAAGAATCGCCGTGCCGCCGAGGCGGTAGAGCGCGAGTTGCACGCGCAGCCGTGGTGGCGCCAGCGACTCCAACGCGAATCCCGAGTCGAGCAGCGTCCGCGCGCGTTCGCTCATCGCGCGCGTCGCGCCGTCGATGCCGAGCTCCCGGATGTCCCGCTGGAGCAGGTAGGTGCGGCCGAGGCGTCTGTCCACCGACACGTCCTGCGCGAAGTTGGCGAGCTGGAGGCCGATGCAGACGTCGTCGCTCAGCGCCAGGGCCGCGGGATCGCGGATGTCGAAGAGGCGGAGCACGATGCGGCCGACCGGGGCGGCGGAGAGCGTGCAGTAGCCGCGCAGCGAAGCCCAGTCCTCGTACGTGTCGACGCGCTGATCCTGCAGGTTGGCATCGATCAGGTCGACGAAGGGTTGTGCCTCCAGGCGGAAGCGTCGGACGGTGTCGGTGAGTGCGAGCAGGACCGGGTGGGTGCGCTCATCGTGGTCGAAGCTCTCCCGGGTTTCGTCACGCCACCGTCGCAGACGTCGCATTGCCACCGCACGATCGCCGCTCTCATCGCCGAGATCGTCGGTGAACCTGCAGAACGCGTAGACGCGGCTCAGATCGCGACGCAGCGATCGCGGGGAGAGTCGAGAAGCGACCGTGAAGTTCTCGTAGTGCCTGACCAGACGCCGGCAGTACGCGTCGGCCGCTTCGATCGACACAGCGGGCTGCGCCATCAGAGCGCCCGCCCGTCGCGACGGATGAGCCGTGCGTCGCTGCGCAGGTCGCTGACTCTCGTCGTGCCGACGCAGAACATGGCGAGGCGCAGCTCCTCGAGGATCACCGTGACGGTCTCGATGCCTTTGGCGGCAACGCCTTCGTCGATGTTGATGCGCAGGTGCTCGTCCTTGCGCGAGGCCGTGCGCGATCCGGTGTTCGCGTCGGTGCTCGAGTCAGCGGTTGCGTTCAGCAACATGGATTGCCAGGTCCGCGAAGTCGGTGAGCGACTCGTCCGCAAGGCCGGTGAGTGCGGCAATGGCATCGCGTGCGAGCACCATCGGGACGCCCGCGGTCAGTGCCGGTCCACCCAGCTCGTCCAGGAGCGCCCGCAACCGGAACTCGCCGCCCGGCTCGCGTTCGCGAAAGAGCCGTCGCAGTTCGCGACGCCGCGCCGGCGTCGCCACTTCGTATGCCGCGACCACGGGGTAGGTGAGCTTACGCCGGCGCAGGTCGCCGCTCCGGCCCTTGCCGGTGACCTGAGGGTCGCCCCACGTCCCGAGCCAGTCGTCGCGTACCTGAAATGCGAGGCCGAGCAATCTGCCCGCGGCGTCGAACCGCCGAGCAACCGCCCGTGGTGCTCCCGCAAGCACCGCGCCCGCGGCCATCGCAGCACCGATCAGTGCTCCAGTCTTCATCGTGACCAGGCGCAGATAGGTCGCCTGGGGGGCCCCGGCACGACCTTCCAGCGCGAGGTCGAGACACTGGCCCTCGACCACCTGGACCACCGCCCCGCTCAGCAGGTGGGCAGCACGCATCCTCCGTCCAGGGCGCGGTCCGGGCGCAAGCAGGCCGCTGAGCGCGTTGGCGAACATGCCATCGCCGGCATTGATGCCCTGCTCGGCGCCCCAGATCGTCCACACCGTCGGCCGGTGGCGGCGGAGTTGATCGCCATCCTGGATGTCGTCGTGGATCAGGGTGAAGTTGTGGATCAGCTCGACCGCGACCGCCGCCGGCAGTGCCCAGGCCGGGTTGCCCCCCAGCGACTCGCACGCCCAGAGCGTCAGCGCAGGACGGATCCGCTTGCCGGCGGGCTCGTTCGCGGGGCGGCCCTGCGCATCAATCCAGCCGAGATGGTAGGCGGACATCTGCCGCAGCAGTCCCCGGGTGCGAGGCGTGGTTTTTCGCAGACCGTGGTCGAGCAGATCGGTGTGCCGATCGAGAAGCGCCGGCTGCCCCTCGATCGGCGGCGACGCATCGATGTCGAGAACGCGTTCCGCCATGGGCCTCCCCCAGCAAGGAAGCTTTCTACGCCTTAACTATCGCGGAATGGTAACCAACCGGCTTCTGCGGCAGCAAGCCGGTCAATCGCGGCGGATCAACCGTCCATGGCAGCGGGGAGCACAACCTGGAACTCGGTCCCGCGGCGAGGCTCGGAGGTCACCGACACGGTTCCCCCATGGGCTTCAACCACGTGCCGGACGATTGCGAGGCCGAGCCCCGACCCCTCGCCGTCGCGCTGTCGAGAGCTGTCCGCTTTCCAGAAGCGCTCGTAGATCCGGGGCAGATCGGCCGGCGTGATCCCGACTCCGGTGTCGCGACAGCGGAGCACGACGTGCCCGTCCGATCCTGGAATCGCGCTGACCGTGATGCTTCCGCCCGACGGCGTGAACTTGATTGCGTTATGGGCGAGGTTGCGGAGCACCTGGCCGAGGTGCGAGGCGTCGCCGAACACATCCGGGGTTCCCGGCGCGACGCTGACGTCGAGTGACACGCCCTTGCTTTCGGCGAGAGGACGGAGTCGATCCAGGCTGCCCATCAGTCCGGCGATCGGCACACGCTCCCTGGCCATCGGCCGCAGACCGGATTCGATGGTGCTCAGCTCGAGCAACTCCTCGACCATCTGCGCCATGTGCGACGCCTCCTGACCGATCCGCCGGACGAAGCCGGCGGCGGCCTCCGGGTCCTCCAGGCCACCGTTCGCCAGCGTCTCCGCAATCAGCTGCACCGCGGTGATCGGCGTGCGCAACTCGTGCGAGACGTTACTGACAAAGTCGCGGCGAACTCGCTCGAGATGGTGCACGCGCGTCTCGTCGCGCACCATCAGCAAGGTCGCAACCTCGCCGGTGAGCGCGATCGCACGGGCGTTGAAGTCACGATCGTGCAGCGTGATCGCGCGCTCCTCGACATGGCCGCTCTGGCGCGCGGCGTCGAGCAGGCGGATGAGCCGGTAGTCCACCTCAGCTGCGACGAAATCCGAGCCCTCGACGAGTGGAAGCCCGAGCAACCGGCGGGCGGGCTCGTTGGCGAGGAGCACCCGGCCATCAGCATCGAGACCGACGATGCCGGGATCAAGGAGGAGTCCCACCGCCCGCAGGACATCGATGCCGCCCGAGCCGGAGAGTAGTTCGACGGCGCTCATCTCCTCCACCCTGGCGAGTATAGGCTCGCGGCCGGCGGCGCCCATCGAGGCGAACCGCTAAGCTCGTTTCATGGCGTCCCCCGTCGCCAAACGTATCCTCGTGGTCGAGGACGAGGATGCCATCCGCGAGACGCTGCGCTACAACCTTGCCCGTGAGGGGTACCACGTCCTCGAGGCCGCAACCGGACCCGACGCACTCATCGTTGCGAGGACGGAGCGACCCGACCTGATCCTTCTCGATGTGATGCTCCCCGGGTTGAGTGGGGTCGAGGTATGCCGCGTGCTGCGCCAGGAATCGTCAACGCCGATCCTCATGCTCACGGCCAAGGGAACCGAGGTGGACAAGGTCGTCGGCCTGCAACTCGGCGCCGACGACTATGTGACCAAACCGTTCTCCTTCAACGAACTGCTCGCTCGCATCATCGCCCTGCTCCGCCGCTCGGATATGAGCGCGCGCCCGGCGGGTGCACCTGAGATCGAGGAGTTCGAAGGCTTCCGGATCGATCGCGCGGCGCGGACCGTTCACGTCGACACCGTGGAGCTCCGGCTCGCCCCCAGGGAATTCGACCTCCTCTCATTGCTACTGCGCAACAGCGGTCGCGTCCTCTCGCGCCAGGCGATCATCGCTGCGGTGTGGGGCAACCGCTTCTACGGCGACCCCAAGACTGTCGATGTGCACGTCCGATGGCTCCGCGAGAAGTTCGAGCCCTTCGCTCAGATTCCCTTCCGGATCACCACTGTCTTTGGCGTCGGTTATCGCCTCGATCGAATCGGCGCAATCGACCCGTCCTCGTAAACTCGAAGCAGTAGCGGAGGATTCGCGTGGACGCAGCGGTCATCGGCGGGGGTGTCATCGGTCTCGCGGTGGCCTGGCGGGCCGCTCGAGCAGGCCTCAGCGTGGCAGTCGTGGATCCCGATCCGGGGTCAGGCGCCTCGCACTTCGCCGCGGGAATGATCGCTCCGGTCGGTGAAGCTGAGTTCGGCGAGGAAGCCGTGATCGCAATCAACCGCAATTCGGCGGCGCGATACCCCTCGTTCATCGCCGAGCTCGAGCTCGACGGCGGCCGTTCCGCAGGCTACCGCCAGACCGGAACGCTCCACGTCGCCATCGACGCCGACGAGCAGGTGGCCCTGGAGCGCCAGTACCGGTACCGCCAGGAGCTTGAGCTTCCAGTCGAGCGGCTCACATCCCGCCAGACACGCGACCTCGAGCCAGGGCTCTCACCATCGATTCGTGGCGGCATGCTTGTGGAGTCCGACCACCAGGTCGACCCTCGGGCCATGGTCGCCACACTGCTCCAGGCGTGCAGCCGGCTCGGGGTGCAGATCCATCGCTCCAGGGCGTCACTGCTCGTCGAGAGCGGGCGCGCTGCCGGTGTGTCTCTTGATCGAGGCGAGCGGATCGAGGCGTCGTCGGTCGTGCTCGCAGCCGGGTGCTGGTCCGGCGCGGTCGAGGGAGTTCCGGACGAGGACCGCCCGCCGGCACGGCCCGTGAAGGGCCAGATCCTCCGCCTGCGCGGGGCGCCGGAGATGATCGCTCGAACCGTCCGTGGCGGCTCCGTGTACATCCTCCCCAGGGGAGACGGCCGGGTGGTGATCGGGGGCACGGTCGAGGAGCGCGGTTTCGACACATCGGTTACCGCCGGCGCGGTGTACGAGCTGCTTCGCGAGGCCCGCGCCCTCGTCCCCGATGTTGCCGAGCTGGAGCTGCTCGAGGCGTCGGCCGGCTTGCGTCCCGGCTCCCCGGACAACATGCCGATGGTTGGTGACTCGACGACCCCCGGGCTCATCATCGCGACCGGCCACTACCGGAACGGCTACCTCCTGGCGCCGGCCACGGCCGACGCGGTCGCGAGCGTGCTTGCGGGAGACGCGTGGCCCGAAGCCACACGGCCGTGGTCGCCTTCGCGGTTCCGCCGTACCGCCGGGGTAGGGACATGATCATCGTCGTCAACGGCGAGAGCCGGGAGGTGGCCGACGGAATGGGGCTGACCGACCTGCTGCGCGAGATGGAGCTCCCGCCCGAGCAACGCGGCATCGCGGTTGCGAGAAACGGCGATGTGGTGCTGCGTGCGAGCTGGCCTGACACAACGCTCCTCGCCGGCGACCGCCTCGAGATCCTCCATGCGGTCCAGGGTGGTTGACGTGGACGACGTCCTGCTCATCGCCGGAGAGCGCTTCCGGTCGCGACTGATCATGGGAACCGGCGGCGCTCCGNNGCCTCGACATCCTCGAGCGGGCGCTTGAGGCATCCGGCACCGAGATCGTCACCGTGGCGCTCCGCCGCCTGGACCCTTCCGGGGCCAGCTCATTCCTGGATGTCGTCGGCCGGTCCGGGCGCCGGATCCTGCCCAACACCGCCGGCTGCTTCACCGCACACGATGCCGTCACGACCGCCAGGCTCGCGCGCGAAGCCTTCGAGACAAACTGGATCAAGCTCGAAGTGATCGCCGATGAGGACACGCTGCTGCCCGACGGCGCCGAGCTCCTCGTCGCCGCAGAGCAGCTGATCGATGACGGGTTCGTCGTGCTCCCGTATGCGAACGACGACCCCGTTCTCTCCCGGCGGCTCGAGGACCTGGGCTGCGCAGCCGTGATGCCACTCGGGGCGCCGATCGGCAGCGGATCGGGCATTCGCAACCCGTACAACCTGCGGATCATCCGCGAGCGTGCCGGTGTCCCTGTGGTGCTCGACGCGGGTGTGGGCACCGCGTCGGATGCCGCCATCGCCATGGAGGTGGGATGCGATGCGGTGCTCGTCGCCTCGGCGATCACGCGCGCCGCGGAGCCGGTGCTGATGGCACGAGCCATCGCCGCCGCGGTCGAGGCCGGCCGGCTCGCATACCGTGCCGGACGCATTCCCCAGCGCCTCTATGCGGCGGCGTCGACATCCTGGGAAGGACTGCCCGACCTCGGACATCGTCCCAAGGCGGTGACAACCCTCGGCGATGCCGGGTCCGGGTGACCGGAGGCGGGAGCGACTGGCGCGGGCCCGCCTGTACGTCGTCACCGGAGCGCGCGAGGAACAGGGCGATCTCGCGGAGTTTCTCGCGGCCGTGCTCGAGGCTGGCGCGGACATCGTCCAGCTGCGCGAAAAGGACGCGGAGGCGGGAGACCTCCTCCGCTGGAGCAGAGAATTCCGCGCCGCCGCGGACCGGTGGGGCGCGCTCTTTGTGCTGAACGACCGGCCCGACGTCGCCATCGTTGCCGGGGCCGACGGCGTCCATCTGGGCCAGAACGACCTCCCACCGTCGCCGGCGCGACAGATCATCGGCCCTGACGTGCTCATCGGGCTGTCGACGCACTCGCCGGCAGAGTTCGAGGCCGGCGCGCCCGAGGCCGACTACCTGTGCGTCGGGCCGCTCGCTGCAACACCGACCAAGCCGGGCCGGCCGGCCACGGGCCTCGAGATCGTTACTCACGCGGCGTACCGCGCACGAGAGGGCACGGAGCGGCGCCCCTGGTTTGCCATCGGCGGTATTGACGTCGAGTCGCTCGCGGGCGTTCTGGGGGCTGGGGCGACTCGGGTCGCCGTTGTCCGTGCGGCCGTCGTGCGCGATCCGGGTGCCGCTGTCAAGGCCCTGGTGGAAGGCCTCGCGGGATTCCCCGTTTCCTAAGCCCATCGCCTCGCGCGGACGACGATGGAAGGCGGCAACTGTTAAGCGTCCCTTAACCCTCTGGCTGTGTCGCCGTTAACCAGTCGATCGGCAGGATAAGACCGTGGAGTCGCCACGACGGCGGACGAGAAACGGGGTATTGAGGGCAGACATGATCGCTGAGATCGAACCATCGCCGAACCGTCAGCGCTCATTCTGGCGTCGAGGCGCGAGCGTGCGAGGTGCGTTGACCTTGGTTGTCGGGGGCTCAGTCCTCGCCGCCTGCGGGTCGACCAGCACTGGAGCGACGACACTCGCACCAACCGCGACGCCGACACCGGTCTGCACAGGGACGACAGCGCCCCCCGGCTACAGCAACGGCCTCGCCACAGTTTCCGGCCAGGCGACGACGCTCAGTGGTGCGGGTTCGACCTTTGTCGCACCCATGATGTCCGTCTGGACGAAGGCATACGCGACCTCCAACAGCGTCCAGGTGGCGTACCAGTCGGTTGGTTCTGGCGCCGGCATCGCTCAGCTTCAGGCAAATACGGTCGATTTCGGTGATTCGGATGCCTTCATGAAGGACTCCGACATCGCCAAGGCCAAGGGTCCAGTCGTGCAGATCCCGCTGGTGCAGGCGCCGGTCGTGGTTGCGTACAACCTTCCTGGCGTTGCAAGTGGTCTCAAGCTCGACGGCAACACGATCGGCAAGATCTTCTCGGGCGGCATCACGGTGTGGAACGACCCGGCCATCAAGGCCCTGAACCCGGGGATCAGCCTTCCGAGCACCCCGATCGCCATCGCCCACCGTTCGGACGGATCAGGCACGACGGCTATCTTCACCGACTTCCTCACTCAGACGAGCCCTGCCTGGGTGACCGCACTCGGCGGATCGACCACCAGCGTTGGTAAGACCGTGGCGTGGCCGGTCGGAATCGGCGGTAAAGGTAACGAGGGTGTCTCCGCGATCATCAGCCAAACCCCGGGTGGCGTCGGGTATGTCGAGCTCGATTACGCCATCGCGCAGCACCAGACCTATGCGGACGTCAAGAACAAGGCAGGCAACTTCGTCGAGCCGTGCGAGCAGACTGCGGCCAATGCGACAGTCGGGATCACCAGCTACCCAGCTGACCTGCGGGTTGACATCGTCAACCAGACCTCGAATGCCCAGGCATATCCCATCACAGGCTTGACGTGGGCGCTTGTCTACCAGAATCAGACCAAAGCAGCCACGGCAGCTGCGCTCGTCAACTTCTTCTCGTGGATCCTGACCAAGGGCCAGGATTTGACGGGATCGGTCAACTACACGCCACTCGGACCGACGCTGCAGGCCCTGTGCATCGCCCAACTCAAGAAGATCACGCTCAACGGTACGCCGGTCTCGCCGTGAGCCGAAAACCACATTGACTGTGGTGGGTTTCTGATGCCGCCGCCAGCTGGTGTGGGCGGCGGCATCGCCGCCTCTAGCGTTCGGGTAGCGCCGACCCTCTTGAAGCGCGGCCGGCCGCGCATCGCGGACCGGATTTTCGGAACCAGCGTTTCGGTCATGGGCGGGATCGTGCTCGTTGTCATTGTCGGGATGGTCGTCTTCCTGGTGCTGGAAGGGCTTCCAGCCATGCAGCACTACGGCTTTTTCTCGTTCATCACAGCCTCGCGATGGACCCCGTCGACCGCCTTCCCGAACGTCTCGCATCCGAATCCGTACGGGATCCTGCAGTTCATCTACGG
>PLDZ01000194.1:3669-5191 GCA_003136295.1 Candidatus Dormiibacterota bacterium | reverse complement strand
GTGAACTCCTGACCCTCGACGGTGCAGCCGGGCGTGTCGTCCTTCGGGTAGAAGTAGAGGACGGTGCGATGGCCCTCGAGGTCGGCATTGCGCACGCGGCCCCCTGCACTGGTCTCGAGGTCGAAATCCGGGAGTCGCGCCCCGACGGTCATGGTTCTGGATCCTCCGTTCGCGCCCGCAGTGGTCGCCCAGTGTAGGCGAGCGCCAGCGAGCGAGCGCCCCCGGACGCGGGCATCGCCCTCCCTATACTCGGCCCGTGCCCTCGAACTCCCGTCCCGGAGCGGCGACGACGAACAAGGCGGCGGCAGCGCGACGACCGGTCGATCCGACCCAGCCCCGTCCGGTCCCGATGCTCCTGCGGTACATCTCGTGCGGGCTGCTCTCCCTCGCCGGTGGTGCCGCATGGCGCTTCACCCTCTCGCCCAACGCCGTCGGGATCGTCACCGCCTTCGCCGGGATCTTCTTCCTGCTGCTCGGGTTCCTGGTCGGTGGGATCTACTGGTACGCGCACGACCTTCGGGTTCGAAAGCGGACGCCGGAGCTGATGCCCGACGAGCGGCTCGTATTCTCGTTCGTTGTGTTCGTGATGATGCCGTTCACGGTGCTCGCGCTCATCGGCGTGATCTGGCTGCTCTCACTGCTGATCGGGGTCCACTGAAGGTCGGTTCCACCGCCGATCGATGAGCGCGGGTCAGTTGAGGAAGGCGCGGAGCCTGCCGGCGACCTCGGTCATGGCGGTGCGATCAGGGCACGTTTCCGGCGCCTCGGCGAGATAGGCCGTGATGTCCGTGAGCGCAGCAACGACCTTGCCCATCCGCCACAGGAGCAATCCGCGATCGCGGCGTTCGGCTGGCGACGGCACCAAGTCGACGCAGCGGTCCGCGGCACGCAGCGCCTGGTCCCAGCATTCGAGGCTCGTGTAGCAGCGGCGCAGATTGCGCGACATGCGCGCGAGCATGTCCCGGGCGCTCGCACGCGCCACCTGAGACGGCTCGAGGCGTTCGATCTCCTGACCCGTGGACGTCGTGACCAGCCGCTTGACGTCCTCTTCGTCGAGTGGCTCACCGCTGGCGACGGTGTCGAAGAGGTGTCCGTTGACACGCACGACGAAGTGCCCGGGAAGGTTCACCCCCTCCACGGGGATCGCGGCGCGGACGCCGACCGCGATCCAGATGGCCGAGCAGGCAATCGGTACCCCCGCTCCACGTTCGAGCACGGTGTGGAGGTAGTGGGCGCGTGGATCGCCACCCCCCGCGCCACGGAGACGGAGCCGGTCGCGCAGCAGGGCACCGACCAGCGGGGCGTCGGACGGGCTGCACCCCTCGAGCCCGCACCGCGAGCGCAACTCGCCGGCCAGTTCGTCGAGGCGCTCGAGCCATCGCTCGGGCTCCACGCCGGGGCAGTCGTCGGCCGCGAGCCAGAGGGCGCCCTCGGCGATATCGCCATCGCGTGCGGCGCATTCGAGCACCGCCTCGCGTGGCTCCAGTCCCTGCATGGCCGGTAATCATGCTCCGCGACCCCT
>PLDZ01000194.1:0-3632 GCA_003136295.1 Candidatus Dormiibacterota bacterium | reverse complement strand
CGCGTCTTCGAGAGCCCGCGCGACGCGATCATCTTCGACACCGGGCACCAGGCCTACGTCCACAAGATGCTGACCGGCCGGCTCGACCGGTTCGACACATTGCGCCAGCAGGGCGGCCTCAGTGGTTACCCGTCGCGGCAGGAGTCCGAGCACGATCTCATCGAGAACTCGCACGCGTCCACGGGGCTCAGCTATGCGCTGGGATTTGCCACAGCGCGTGAGCTGCGTGGCGAGACCGGCAAGGTCGTGTGCGTCGTCGGCGACGGAGCCCTCACCGGCGGCATGGCGTACGAAGCGCTCAACAACATCGGCCAGTTGAAGCCTGAGATGGTGATCATCCTCAACGACAACGGCCGGAGCTACGCCCCGACGGTCGGCGGCATCGCGGAGAACCTCGGTCATCTCCGCCTGTCACCGCGCTATGAGGCCGCCAAGGATGCGGCGGGAACCGCACTGCGATCGCTTCCGGCGGTCGGGCACTCAGCGTACGAGACCGCGCGACGCATGAAGAACTCACTCAAGCAGCTGGTCGCGCCCATCTCGCTCTTCGAGACGCTCGGCCTCAAGTACGGTGGGCCGATCGACGGNNCAGGGCTACGGTCCGGCAGTTGCGGACAAGATTGACAAGTTCCATGGGGTCTCGACGTTCGATCCGGACAGTGGCACAGCGGTCAAGAAGGGCCTCGACTGGACCGACGTCTTCGGCGATGCGCTCTGCAGGGCCGCCGAAACCGACGAGCGCATCGTCGCGATCACCGCCGCGATGGCATCGTCGACCGGACTCCTCGAGTTCGCGCAGCGTTTTCCGGACCGCTTCTTCGATGTCGGTATCGCCGAGCAGCACGCCGTGACGTTCGCAGCCGGGCTCGCGATGCGCGGCCTGCGACCGGTCGTCTGCATCTATTCGACCTTCCTGCAGCGGGCGTTCGACCAGGTCGCCTGCGACGTCGCGCTGCACAAGTTGCCGGTGACCTTCGTCATCGATCGTGCAGGGATCACGGGCGCCGATGGGCCGTCGCATCACGGCTTTCTCGACCTCGCCTATCTGCGCTGTATTCCTGGCATGACCATTTCGGCGCCGAGCTCGCCGAACGAGTTGCGCAGGATGTTCGCGACTGCGATCGCCTATGAAGGGCCGTTCTCGCTGCGCTTTCCGCGCGGCCCTGCGCCGACCGACAGCAGCGAACCGACCGAGCCGATCCCAGTCCCGAGCATCGTCACTCGCCACCGCGGCCGGGATCTCGCACTCTTCGCAGTCGGCAAGATGGTTGCCGTCGCGATGCAGGCGCAAGAGCAGCTCAGCGCCCACGGGATCTCGACCACGGTGGTCGATGCGCGATTCGTCAAGCCGCTTGCGCCAGAGCTCAGCGCGATCGCCGCGCGCCATCGCGCGGTTATCACCGTCGAGGATGGCGTTGCCAGTGGCGGCTTCGGATCCGCGGTGACCGAGTTGCTTGCCAGCGACGGGGTCATGGTGCCCATCGTGCGGATGGGCCTCCCTGACCGGTTCATCGAGCACGGCGCGCAGGCCGCGCTGCTCGGACAGCTTGGGCTCGACGCCGACGGCATCGCGGCCGCGGCACTCGCGCTCCTGCCCGCGACCGAGGTGCTCGCGGGCTAGGACCCCCAACACCCCCGGGAGCGTCATGCGCTCAACGAGCGCGGGTCACCGATAATCGACCGGTTGGAATGACCAGATGTGGTCGCCGATATAGCGGTCATACCCCTGGGGGAACGGTCCCCACCGCGACCTGAACAGGCGCTCATCCTGGATTGGATGTCGCCGACCTCGAGATGCGGACTCCAAGTGGGTGAGCTCCGCCAAGGGAGTGTAGACATTCCGATGCCCCGCGTTCATCACGCGGAGGCAGAAGTCGACGTCGTTGTATGCGACACGAAGCGACTCGTCAAACCCTCCGACCTCGTCCCAGATCGAGCGCTTCACCATCAGACACGCCCCCGTGACGGCGCTGACGGTCCGACAGTTGAGGCCCATCCCAAAATACGATGAGAGATCGAGATTGTCAGCTGCCCCACCCTGGCCGCCCACACGGATGCCCTCGTGTTGCGGCGTTCCGTCCGCGAAGAGCAGTCTGGCGCCCACCGCACCAATCTCTGGTCGTTGACTGTGCTCCAACAGCGCCCCGACCCAGCCCGGCGTCGCGCCGATGATGTCGTTATTCAGCAGCAGGACGTGTTCGACAGGACCGAGCGCAGCAACGCCCAGATTCACCAATCTCGAGAAGTTGAAGGCGCCGGGCCCCGGCACGACCATGTGTCCGCAATGAGAGAGATATTCGAGGGTGGCAGGCTCGACGCTGTCGTTGTCGACGATCACCAGGCGGATGTGGTGCGCTTCCGCTTCACCCTCAACGCACGCCACGGACTGACGCAGGAGGTCGACCGCATCACGCGTGGGAATGACGACGCCGATCGTCGGCTTGCCCGCGATCGCCCGAATGACCCGATACGTATTCGTCGACGCACCCGGGGCGACGGCGCCATTGATTGCGAGACGCCCGAGCCGGTCCTCGAGGCATCGGGTGCCCGCCGCAGACGACTCCGGCTTGGCAAGCGGGCTCCCCGCAGCGGAGCCCTCGTGTATGCGCCAACTGTATAGAACCTCACCAACATGCCCGATCTCCCGGGCGAGCTCAGTGCACCGAAGGAACAGGTCGTAGTCCTGGCTGCCATCGAAACCGTCACGGATGCCACCCACACGATCGAAGAGCTCGCGGCGCATAGTCGTGAGATGGCACAGATAGTTGCAGCTTTCCAAGAGCTCCGGCGACCAATCCGGCTTGAGGTGCGCCTCGACGCGCCGGTTGTTGCGGTCAAGCTTGTCCTCATCCGAGTACACAAGATCGCACAGTGGATGCGCTTGCAAGTAGCGGATCATCTCGAAGAGCGCATGCGGGCGGAGCACGTCATCGTGGTCGAGGAAGGTGATCAAGGAACCGGTGGCCATTTCGGCCGCGCTCCGGGAGGCCTTCGCGATACCTCCATTGACTGGTAGCGCGGCGAACCGGATGCGCGGATCGCCATTCCAGTGGGAGAGCACGCGTGTTGCAGTGTCGTCGGGCGATCCGTCATCGACAATGCAGAGTTCCCAGTGTTCATACGCCTGCGCGATCAGAGAGCGGATCGCAGCGCGGAGGAAGCCTTTGTGTGGTTTATAGGTCGGCATGATGATGCTGACCAGTGGTCGCTCCTTCCACCCTCTTGAGATCTCGCGCATCCTTCGGAGTCGCGCGGCACTGGGATCGTGTCGCCGACAGAATTCATTCCATCGTCGATCCGCCGGCGCAAGTCTTTGACCACCGGTCAGCGCCGGGAGCAGATCTGCACCGTTCGCGGCGGCGATCAGGAAGCTCAACGCATGCTGACGTTTCGTTCCCTGCGGCGCGAGCCCATGCGCAACACCGGCAAGGCCGCGTGCCAACAGGTACGACCCACTCCCGTGGAGACTGGTGAGCGTGTTCTCGAGGCGAGCAGCGCGCTCCTCTGAGAAGGCCAGCAGTGCATATGCCTCGTGCAGGTCTTTCTCGAGACGGCGGACCTCTTCGATGCGCGGACCCGTCTCGGTGCTCAGATCCAAAAGCTCCCTCTCTGGCCGGGACGAGCTATCGTTG
>PLDZ01000165.1:10183-10821 GCA_003136295.1 Candidatus Dormiibacterota bacterium | reverse complement strand
GGGATGATCGCCCCGGATGCGACAACATTCGCGTACATCAAAGGCCGCCCCTACGCGCCGTCCGGCAACGACTGGGACGAGGCGGTTGCGGCGTGGAGCGAGCTGCACAGTGACGCCGGCGGCGCGTTCGATCGCGTGGTCATCATCGATGCCGCAACGCTCGAGCCGACGGTGACCTGGGGGACCACGCCGGCCCAATCGGTGCCGGTCACCGGGCGGGTACCCGACCCGGACTCGTTCGAGGACGCCGCCGAGCGTGAGTCGGCTGTACGCGCCCTCGCATACATGGGTCTCGCACCTGGCACCGCCATTGCGGACATCAAGCTGGACACGGTCTTCATCGGCTCGTGCACCAACGGTCGCATCGAGGACTTGCGCGCGGCCGCGGCGATGCTCGAGGGCCGACGCGTCCACGACGGCATTCGCGTGCTGGTGGTGCCGGGATCGGCGCAGGTGAAGGTGCAGGCGGAAGCCGAGGGTCTTGACGCGATCTTCACCAACGCCGGAGCAGAGTGGCGCAACCCGGGATGCTCGATGTGTCTCGGCATGAACCCCGACATCCTGCAACCCGGCGAGCGATGCGCCAGTACGAGCAACCGCAACTTCGAAGGCCGCCAGGGCCGTGGTGGGCGCACCCA
>PLDZ01000165.1:0-10175 GCA_003136295.1 Candidatus Dormiibacterota bacterium | reverse complement strand
AAGCAATTCCTGAAGCGGATCGAGCGCAGCGGCTACGGCGAGTTCCTCTTCAACGACTGGCGACACGACCCGTCGGGCGTATCGCGAGCGGACTTCGTTCTCAACCAGGACGCATATGCCCGCGGAACCGTGATGGTCACGGGACGCAACTTCGGGTGCGGCTCCTCGCGGGAGCATGCGGTATGGGCGCTCGCCGACTACGGGATCCGCGCGGTCATCTCCGAGTCGTTCGCGGACATCTACCGATCCAACGCGCTCGGCAGCGGGCTGCTGCCTGTGATCCTGCCCGAGCACGACGTGCGCGCTTTGATGGACCTCGCCATCGAGCAACCCGGAATCACGGTGTCCGTCGATCTCGAGGCGCAGACGGTGACCTGTGGCGATCTGAGCTTCGCGTTCAGCATCGACCCGTTCGAGCGCCGCCGGCTGCTGGAGGGCCTCGATGACATCGGGCTGACCCTCGAGCACGAATCGGAGATCACGGCGTTCGAAGCCCGCCGCCCGTCGTGGATGCCGGACCTGGCGCGCGCCGGGGCGGGCTCGTGAAGGCAGATGTCGTTGTCCTTCCGGGAGACGGCGTCGGACCGGAGGTCGTCAACGCCGGCCTGAGCGTGCTCGCGGCCGTTTGCGACGCCGCCGACATACGAGTGAGTGTCGAGGTGCACCCCATCGGAGGGCGGGCGATCGACGACTTTGGCACACCGCTGCCCGACGAAACACTCGAGGCATGCAAGGCAGCCGACGCGGTGCTGCTCGGTGCTGTCGGCGGCCCCGCCTGGGATCACCTGCGCGGCGAGCAGCGCTGCGAGGCGGGTCTGCTGCGGTTGCGACGTGAGCTGGACGTTTTCGCCAACCTGCGTCCAGTCAAGGTGCACCCGCATCTCGCCGACCGCTCCACACTGCGCTCCGATGTCACCACGGGGACAGACCTCGTGATCGTGCGCGAGCTCACCGGTGGCGCCTACTTCGGCCTGCCACGCGGCCGCACGGGGACGGGTCCCGATGAGATCGCTCGCGACAGCATCGTGTACAGCGCCGCAGAGATCGAGCGCGTTGCGCGGGTCGCGTTCAAGCTCGCGCAGTCGCGCCGTGGGCAGCTCATCTCCATCGACAAGGCGAACGTGCTCTTCACGAGCCAGCTCTGGCGCGAGGTGGTGAGCGCGCTCGCCGTGGAGTATCCCGACGTCGCGCTGACCCACGAGCTCGTCGACTCGTTTGCGATGCGCCTCGTCCGCGAGCCCGCAACCGTCGATGTCGTGGTCGCCGAGAACCTGTTCGGCGACATCCTGAGCGACGAGGCAGCCGTGCTCGCCGGCTCGCTCGGTCTGCTGCCCTCGGCGAGCCTCGGTGCGTCCGACCAAGGGCTGTACGAGCCGATCCACGGAAGCGCACCCAGGCTCGCAGGCCGCGGTATCGCCAATCCCTACGGCACCATCCTTTCGGTGGCGATGCTCCTCCGCCACTCGCTCCATCGCGACGATCTGGCGCTGGCCATCGAATCGGCGGTGGACGTCTGCATCACCGAGGACGTGCTCACCGCGGACCTGGGTGGCACGACGGGCACGGATGCCGTCGCCGACGCCGTGGCGCGCGAGGCGTTGCGTCACCTCGGTGCACGCACCGGAGCGCCGTGGTGAGCATCGAGATCTACGACACGACGCTGCGCGACGGTGCGCAGGGTGTCGGCATCAACTTCTCGGTGTCCGACAAGCTGCGCATCGCGGAGCATCTCGACACGCTCGGCGTGACCGTCATCGAGGGCGGCTGGCCTGGAGCCAACCCGACGGACACCGAGTTCTTCGAGGCGATGCAGACCCACCAGCTCCGCAACGCGACCCTCGCCGCGTTCGGGGCAACGCGACGGCCGGGCATGATGGCGCAGGACGATCTGCAGCTGCGGACACTCCTCGACTCGATGGCGCCGATGATCACCCTGGTCGGCAAAGCGTGGGACCGGCAGGTGGTCGACGTGCTGCGAACCACGACCGACGAGAACCTCGCGATGATCGCCGACTCGGTTCGCTGGTTCGTCGATCACGGCCGCCGCGTCGTCTATGACGCCGAGCACTTCTTCGACGGTTACAGCAGCGACGCCGACTACGCGCTGCGCTGCCTGGAGGCGGCCATCAGCGCGGGCGCCGATCGGATCACGTTGTGCGACACCAACGGCGGCACGCTGCCCGATCGCGTGGAGTCGGTCGTGCGCGAGATCACGTCCCGGTTCGGCGGTGTTGCCGGCATTCACTGCCACGACGACTCCGGGTGTGCGGTCGCCGCCACGCTTGCCGCGGTGCGCGCCGGTGCCGTGCAGGTGCAGGGTTGCATCAACGGCTACGGGGAGCGCACCGGCAACGCGAACCTCTGCACGCTCATCCCCAACCTGCAGCTCAAGATGGGCGTGCGGGTCGTCGACGATGAGCAGCTGGCGCGGCTGACCGAGGTGGCCCGCGACGTCGCGGAGATCGCCAACATCGCCCCACCGCTTTCGGCTCCGTATATCGGTCAGGCCGCATTCACGCACAAGGGCGGGCAGCACATCGACGCGATGAGCAAAGCCGCGTACGCCTACCAGCACATCGACCCGGCTCGGGTCGGCAACAAGCGCCACTCGGTGATCACGCAGCAATCCGGACGTGGCACCGTGCTCGAGAAGGCCGCGGCCTTCGGCGTCGACCTCACCCAGGATCGCGCCCTCGCGCGCCGGGTCGCTGACGAGGTCAAACAGCTGGAGTTCAGCGGACACTCGTTTGAGGGCGCTGAGGCGTCGTTCGAGTTGCTCGTGCATCGGGCGCGCGGCAATCCCGCGCCCTTCACGCTGATCGATTACATCGCGCTGGTCGAGCAACGCGAAGGGCGTTCGCTGGTCTGCGAAGCGACCATCAAGGTGCAGGTCGGCGACACCGTTGTGCACACCGCCGCCGAGGGCAACGGGCCGGTGAACGCGCTCGACGCAGCGCTGCGCAAGGCGCTGACCCCGAGCTATCCCGAGATCGGCGCGACCCAGCTGTTCGACTATAAGGTGCGTGTCCTCGACGGGCGGGACGGCACCGCGGCCGGGGTCCGGGTGCTCGTCGAGAGCGGCGACCACCACCGGCGTTGGAGCACGGTGGGCTGCAGCACCAACATCATCGAGGCATCGTGGAGCGCGCTCGCCGACGCATTCGAGTACGCGATCATCGCGACCCGCGAGCGCTCAGGCCTTGCGGGCGAGCACCTGGAGGTAGTCTGACTCGAGCGTCAGACCGCCACCCGAGACCTGGTTGAGCTCGGCCATCAGCTTCCGGCCGTCCTCACCTATGGATGCAGCCTGTTCGGCATCGACCATGCTCAGCATCGCCCGCATCGGCGGGTTGGCGCGCTCCCAGAATTCCCACCCTGCGTCAAGCGAATCGAACTCGAAGGTGAGTGCCTGCGGGTAGATCTCGATCGACGAGGTGAGCCCCTTGAATCGGCGGTGCACCTCGTCGGTCACTCCCCATTCGAACGGGGAGTGCATCCCCGGGGGTGGGGCCGGACCGCGCTCGGCCAGCATCGCAGTGAACCGACCCAGGAACCCCTTCGGCCCGTAGTTGGCCATCGCAACCAAGCCGCCACGCTTGGCGACCCGGAAGAGCTCGCTCGCGACCCGCTCTGGGTCCGGGGCGAACATCGCGCCGAAGACCGAGGCCACGACATCGAAGCGCTCGTCGGGAAATGGAAGCTCCTCGGCATCGGCTTCGCACCACTCGATGGCAAGGCCCAGGGCGCCGGTCCGGGCGCGGCCGAGCTCAACCATCGACGGCGTCAGGTCGGTGGCCATCACCGTCGCCCCGAGGCGAGCAGCCGCAATCGCGAAGTTCCCATTGCCCGCCGCGACGTCAAGGACATCCGAGCCTGCCTGCAGGCGGCTCCGCTGGGCCAGTTCGATCGCGTGGGGCTCGAGGTGACTGGCGATCGCACCGTAGTCTCCCAGCGACCACATCCAGCGGATCGCGTCCTTCATGTTCGGGTCGTCCGCCACGAGAAACCTCCTATGCGGCGACGTCCCGCCGCGCCAGCACGACGCCGGCTGATCCGAACCCCACAACCACGATCGCCAGCATGGCGATCAGCCCGCCGACGAACACGGACGTGATCAGGGGCGTGCCATACAGCTGAAACACTGACAGGTTGTCCGCCCAGTCCGGCCATTTGAACAGTGGCCCGAGTTCGAAGACGAGGTACGAGATCACCGCGATCGTCGAGAGCACCACCACCGCCACGCGCGGGCGCCAGCCCGCGAGCAGCGATCCCACCGCTGCAAAGGTGAGCGCGAAGGGCACGAGCAGCGCGGTGGAGCTGAGCATTCGCCCGACGTCGATCGAGATCCCCTCGGCCGGCGCCAGGGCGAGGATCACCGCCATGGCGGCAAATGACATGAGGGTCACGGTGACCGTGAGCTCGGCGGCCCGTTCGCCGAGAACGCCCCATCGCGGCAACGGCTCAGCGAGCTGCATCTCCAGCACCCCCGACGAATCGTCGCCGGACCAGCGGGACACGCACGTGATCGCGAAGATGGCGACCAGCGCCTGCGCGAAGCTCAGCCATATCAAGGCGAGCAACACGGTATGCACATCACCCGGGAGGCCGCGCAGATAGGGGCTGAGGCTGGGGGTGGACGCGAAGAAGGTCGCGGTGATGTTCACCAGGAGCACGACCGATGCGGCCACCACCGCCATACCGGCTGTCCAGCTGAGCAATCCGATCCGTCGGATCCACAGTCCGCGCACGACGGGAATGCGCAGCAACGGATTGGCCGAGGCATCGTGCGCGTCCGCCACACGCCGGGGACGCGTGCGAATGAGTCCGGACCCGATGTCCCGCCGGACGAACCCCAGGGACGCAACGATGGTGGCGACGGCGACGATCACGAAGAGCAGCATCGTGGCCGCGATATTGAATGTCCCACCAGGAGCAACCGAGTTGGACTGGTTGAAGAGAAAGAACACGGAGATGTCGGTGAACGGCGCTCGGTGGACACTCGATCTCCCGATGCTGTCGAGCAGAAACATGAGAACGAGTACGGCGCTCCCCGCCGACGCGGCCGCGCGGAAGTCGGAGACGACCTGAGAGACAACCAGCCCGATCCCGAAACAGGCGAGAGTCAACGCCCACAAGGCAGCGCTTTCGCCCACCAGGCCGCCAACCGCGGCCGGAGTTCCGGCGATCAGGCATCCCAGCCAGCCGGCAGCACCGGTCAGCGTGACGATTTCCGCGCTCATCACGGCGAAGAAGAGGCTTCTCGTGGCGAGCAGACGGAGTCGCGAGATACCCGATGACAGCCACGACTCCACGAGACCCCGATCCTCGTCACGTCGCACTGCGCCACACGCGCTGAACAGGCCCCAGGCAGCGAAGAGGATTGCGAAGAAACCGTAGCCGCGCCACTGCAGATAGCCGGCGGCGGTGTCCGGCCGCACTGGCAAACGGAGCAGCCAGCTGAACGTGGCGCCGAGCACGGTGACGGAATGACCGAACGCCTCCTGGGACGCGCGTGTCTTTCCTGCGATCACGGGAAAGGCGGCGCTGTTGACCAGCACATAGAAGATCCCGAAGTACGCCATCGCGATCAGTCCGATGCGATGGAGACGCAGCAGGAGCCGAGGCGACATCAGTTGCTGTAGTAGCTGAGGAAGATCGATTCGAGGCTCGGCTCTCTGCTCACCATGTCGAGCACCGTGTGGCCGCTGATGGCCGCCAGCAGTGCGTCGAAGCCGCCGTGCACGGTGCAGGTGAGCCGCCGGCCCTCCACGGCGACATCCTCGACCCCCGCCGCGGCGCGAACCGCGGCTTGCGGGACGTCACCGCCGAATTCGATGACGACCTCGTGAAAGCGCAGCTCGTGCACGTTGTCCATGGTCATGTCGGAAACGAGGCGGCCCTCGCGAATGATCCCGACTCGCGAGCAGGTCTCCTCGACTTCGGAGAGCACGTGCGAGGACAGGAAGACGGTGGTGCCGTCAGTCTTCACCTCGTCGACCAGGCGGTGGAACGTCTGCTGGTTGAGCGGGTCGAGACCACCGGTCGGCTCGTCCAGGATCAGGAGGCGAGGGCGGTGCATGAATGCAAGCAGCAGCCCCAACTTCTGCTTGTTGCCGCGTGAGTACTCCCGGAAGCGCCGGCCGAGGTCGAGTTCCAGCCGCTCGGAAAGCTCCTGGACACGCGACCTGTCAATCGCGCCGCGCATGCCACCGAGGTACGCAACGACCTCGCTGCCGCGCATCCCACCGAACTGCGGCAGCTCGCCCGGGAGATATCCGACTTCGCGTTTTACCGCAACCGATTCGCGGTCGCAGTCGAGGCCGAAGACAGTCGCAGTCCCGGCGGTCGCGTGGATGACCCCCATGAGGAGCCGGATCGTGGTCGTCTTGCCTGCACCGTTGGGTCCGAGGAAGCCGAACACCTCGCCTTCCGAAACTTCCAGATCGAGATCGAAGAGGCCGTGTCCCGAACCGTAGTCCTTGGTCAGCCCATGCATGACGATCGCGCTGGTCATTTGATCCTCCGCTTCTCGAGACGTCGCATCACGATGGGAAACTGCCTCGTCCACTCCTCGCACCAGTCGGCCATGGCCTTCAGCCTCTGGCGTCCCGGGCCACCCGATGCGACCCGAGCTCCCTGTCGCAAGTGAACCACCAGGTCGTTCATCTGCGCGGTGCGCGCGGCGATGATCGAGTCGATGTTGTCGAGCGCCTCGTAGAGGACGCGCCGGCTGCCTGGCTGGCCTGCTGCCCGGGCCAGACCCAACTTCGCCAGCTGGCGCGACGCGACACTGACCCCGCTCTTGGCGATGCTGAGATCGGCGGCGATGTCGTCGAGCGTCGCGAGGTCGCGCTGGAGCAGCAGATACGCGTAGATGCGACCGGTGTTCCGGGGGATCCCCCAGCCGACCATGAGCTGACCCATGTCCTCGATGAAGGTCATCTGCGCTCCAGTCATGGATGCACGCCCATATTCAGTAAATTCAGAATATCACCACTGAAGCGCCGACGGCAGCGGTCGCTCGGGGCGGCTACGCTAGGCGCCATGCCCGAGGTGCAGCGGATTCTCGATGCGATCTTCGCGATCTCGTCGGACCTGGAGTTGCCCGCCGTCCTGCAGCGAATCGTCCAGGTCGCATGCGATCAGACCGGTGCGCAGTACGGCGCGGTCGGCGTGCTTGGGCCCGCCTCCGCGGAGGGCGAGATCCTGCTTACCGAGTTCGTCACCGAGGGCATCGACGATGCCCTCGTGCGCCGGATCGGGCATCTCCCGAGAGGACTCGGGATCCTCGGCCTCATCATCCGCGAGCCTCAGCCGCTGCGACTCGACGACCTCGGCGCGCACGCGGACTCGGTCGGGTTTCCCACGGGACACCCGGCGATGCACACGTTCCTCGGCGTCCCGATCCGGATTCGCAACGAGGTCTTCGGCAACCTCTACTTGACCGAGAAGCGCGATGGTCCTTTCAACGAGGCCGACGAGACCATCGCGGTGGCGCTGGCAAGCGCGGCCGGGGTGGCGATCGATAACGCACGCCTGCACGAACATGTCCAGGAGCTCGCGCTCGTCCATGATCGCGAGCGGATCGCGCGAGACCTCCACGACACGGTGATCCAGCGTCTCTTCGCGACCGCGCTCGGCCTCCAGGCGCTCTCCCGCCTGACGGGCGATATCGGAGTCGCTGACAGGATCCAGGCGTCCGTCGATGAACTCGATGCGACCATCCGGGAGATCCGCGGCGTGATCTTCGAGTTGAGCTCGAGCGAACGAGGGCTGTCGGGCTGCAGGGCACGCGTGCTGGCACTCGTCGCAGACACGACGCCCGCCCTGGGCTTTGCGCCGCGGGTTGATTTCGACGGCCCGGTCGACACGATCGTCGGGACCGAGCTCGCCGAGCATCTTCTCGCCGCGCTCCGCGAACTCGTCAGCAACGTCATCCGTCACGCCGGTGCAACCGCCGTCCAGATCCATATCCGCGCCGGCCTCGAGGTGACACTGACGGTCGAGGACAACGGCGTCGGGCTCCGCGGCACCCGAGGCCGCGGCCTGGGGCTCGCCAACCTGTCCGATCGGGCGCTTGAACTCGGCGGCTCGTTCACGCTGGAAGCTGACCGCCCGCGTGGTGTTCGCGCAGTGTGGTCAGTACCCCGAGAGTAACCGCCTCAGACGGGGATCACTCGCGCGCCTACGGGCCGTTCGAGGTTGCGAGTAACCCGTACGAGAAACGAGCGGATGCTCGCCTCGGCGATGCGGTGCAGAAGCAGGACGTCGGCACGCCTTCCGACAAATCCGAGCGGTGGATCGTAGCTCGCCATCAATGTGATTTGACTGGTCGTGGCTCCCAACGGTGCGAACTCCAGATCGCCATCGAGATGCGGAAATAGCCGGGTCGCACCGGGCGCCCACCAGTGCATCGGGATCACCAGTCGGTCCTCGCGTTCATACGGCTCGGCCAGATCCACATCAATCGTCTTGCCGAGGCGTGGCAGACCGCGGAGTGGCGTCAGGCGGAGGGAGAGCCGTTCGCCCTCTCGGTACGCGGCCCCTGCGCTGGCGGCGATCAGCGCCCGCGGATCGGTGCGCACTTGCGCGCGGACCTCGTCAAAGTCGCGGTCGATTTGCACGAAGTCCTGAATGAGCATGTGGCCAGCATCCGTCGATCCCCGTGGCGGCGATAGAGCCTCAGGGCCGCGATCCGTATGACCAATGACCCGCCTACACTGAATCGATGGGATCCACCCGGGTACGCGTGCTGTTGTGCGACGACCATGAATTGGTGCGCCGTGGACTCCGAGCCTTGCTCGAGTCCGATCTGACCGTCGAGGTCATCGGCGAGGCGAGCTCCGCTAACGAGGCGATCAGATCCGCCGCGACAACCACGCCCGACGTCGTGGTCATGGATGTGCGAATGCCCGGACGCTCCGGTATCGAGGCATGCAGGGACATCCGCGCTCACCGCGAGCAGACGAGAGTGCTCATCCTCACGTCGTTCGCGGATGACGAAGCGCTGTTCAGCGCGATCATGGCCGGCGCATCCGGCTACGTCCTGAAGCAGATCCACGGCAACGATCTGCTGGACGCAATCCACCGCGTCGCCAAGGGAGAGTCGCTGCTCGACCCGTCGGTCACCGGACGAGTCCTGGCGCGGATTCGGGGAGAGGTCACAGGGGGTGACGAGGATGGTGGCGTGGAGCAACTCACGCCCCAGGAGCGACGCATCGTCGGCCTGGTTGCGGAGGGCATGACCAACCGCCAGATCGGAGAGCAGGTCCATCTCGCCGAGAAGACCGTCAAGAACTACGTCAGCAACATCCTCATGAAGCTCGACCTCTCGCGCCGCGCCGAGGTGGCCGCGTTCATGGCGAGACGAAAGAGTGGCGGCGACGCCCAGAACTGGTCCTAGCGCTCGTTCGGGACCTTTGACCCGCTGCAGCCGGCTCGAGGTGTGCTGGGTTGATGCCCTGTGGCACTGGCCGGTATCCGCATAACCCGCGAGGATGAGGTTCAGGTCAAACCAAATAAGGAGATACCCACCATGACCAGTGGACTTCGTTGGCGGATTTTCGTCCTGCAGATCGGATTGATCGGCATCCTTGGCTTCGTGAGCGGGTTCGCCTTCTGGGGCAGCAACTTCGCGACGTCGACAGTGCACGACCAGCTCGCAGCGCAGCAGATCTACTTCCCGGCCGCCGGGTCCCCGGCGATCGCCTCGCTGCCCAAGGCCGATGCCGCCGCCATGACCCCGTACGCGGGTCAGGAGCTGCTCACCGGTCAGCAGGCCGAGATCTATGCCAATAACTTCATCAACGTGCATCTCAGCGAGATCGGCGGCGGCCAGACGTATTCGCAGCTCAGCACTGCTGCCCAGGCCGCTCCCACCAACACCAAGCTCGCGGGTGAAGTGGCGACCATCTTCAAGGGCACCACGCTCCGCAGCATGCTGCTCAACGCCTACGGCTGGGGCCAGATCGGCCAGTTCGCCGGCTACGCGGCCATCGGACTCGCCGTGGCAACTTTTGCGGTCTTCGGCGCCTTCGTGTTCGAGGTCTTCAGCTTGATGACTTCGAGAAAGAAGGAATCCACCCGACGCGTTCTGCCCGCAACGGCAACCAGGGCACAGGGCGTCGCGTAACACCGAATCTGAGCACATCTCTGATGACCCATCGGCCGCTGCC
>PLDZ01000105.1 GCA_003136295.1 Candidatus Dormiibacterota bacterium | reverse complement strand
GCGGACGTCGGCCAGAATCAGATCTGGGCGGCGCTCTGGTTCAACTACCGCAAGCCGGGTCTCTTCCTGAACTCGGGTGGGACCGGAACCATGGGCTACGCGTTTCCCGCGTCGATGGGCGTGAAGCTCGCCAATCCCGACAAGACGGTCTTCTGCGTCACCGGCGAGGGTGGCTTCGTCATGAACATGCAGGAGATGGCGACGATGGTCGAGAACAACATCGACGTCAACGTCATCATCCTGAACAACTCGTCGCTCGGCATGGTCCGTCAGTTCCAGGACGATTTCTATGACGGCGTCCGGTCGGCCGTGGACCTGACCTTCACCCCCGACTTCGTGAAGCTCGGTGACGCCTTCGGCATGAAGGCGATGTCCACGGACCGTCTCGAAGATGTCGGGCGGATGCTCGATGAGGCGATGGCGCACAAGGGCCCGGTGCTCCTGAACTTCAACATCGACCCGAACGCAAACGTCTATCCCATCGTGCCACTCGGCAAGGGCATGCTCGACTTCGTCGAGGCGAGTTGATGACCCAGAGCCGGCTGCTGTCCGTGCTGGTCGACAACAAGCCCGGAGTCCTGCAGCGTGTCGCGTCGATGATCCGGCGGCGCGGCTTCAACATCGACTCGCTCTCGGTCGGCCCCACCGAGGACGACACCATCTCGCGAATGACCATCACCGTGCACGTCGGGCGTCAGCAGGCGGAGCAGGCCACCAAGCAGCTTGCCAAGCTCATCGACGTCATCACCATCGACGACATCACGGGACTGCGCAACGTCGCCCACGAACTGGTGCTGATCCGGATGCAGGCGCCTCCCGGTGAACGAACCGAGCTGTTGCATCTCGTTGATATCTTCCGGGGACGAGTGGTCGATGTCGCCGCCAGCTCGGTGATCATCGAGGTCACCGGGAGTGCGGAGAAGATCGACAATTTCATCGACCTGATGCGGCCGTATGGCATCAAGGAACTGGCACGAAGCGGCGTCGTGGCGCTTGTCCGGGGCGACCAGGCGCGCTTCCGTCTCATGGACTTCGCGAGCGACGGCGACGAGCCGCAGACCGAGCCGTCGCGCCAGCTTGGCGTGGCCGGCGACACCACCGGCACCGTATGAGCAAGCGCAGAGGAGGCAGCGATCAATGACCGCTCGGATGTACTACGACGCAGACGCCGATCCACAGGCCCTGGCGGGCAGACCCATCGCCGTGCTCGGCTACGGTTCGCAGGGCCACGCCCACGCGCTCAACCTACGTGACTCGGGGTATGACGTCCGAGTCGGGCTGCCCGAGTCGAGCCACAGCCGCGCTGCCGCACAGGCCGAGGGCCTGCGCGTCCTGACCCCCGCAGGCGCGTGCGAGGAAGCGGACGTGATCATGGTGCTGACACCTGACACCGGTCAGCGTGCCCTCTACGACGAGGCGATCGCGCCCCACCTGCACGCCGACAAGATGCTGATGTTCGCACACGGATTCAACATCCGCTACGCGCTCATCGACCCACCGGTCGGCGTCGACGTGAGCATGGTGGCGCCGAAGGGCCCCGGACACCTGGTGCGCAGCACCTTCGTCGCCGGACAGGGTGTTCCCTGTCTGTTCGCCGTGCACCAGAACGCGACCGGCCTCGCCCGGGAGCGCACGCTGGCGTACGCGCGCGGTATCGGTGGCACCCGGGCGGGCGTGCTCGAGACCACGTTTGCCGAGGAGACCGAGACCGATCTCTTCGGCGAGCAGGCCGTGCTGTGCGGTGGCATCACGTCACTGGTCAAGGCCGGCTTCGACACGCTCACCGAGGCCGGATACCAGCCCGAGCTCGCCTATTTCGAGGTCATGCACGAGCTCAAGCTCATCGTCGATCTCATGTATCAGGGCGGTCTCTCCTGGATGCGCTACTCCGTGAGCGACACCGCCGAGTACGGCGACTACGTGAGCGGTCCCAAGGTCGTCGATCAACGCACCCGCGAGACCATGCGCAAGCTCCTCAGCGACATCCAGGACGGCACATTCGCGAAGCGCTGGATCGAGGAGAGCGAATCCGGACGTCCCAACTTCGTCGAGTACCGCGACGAGGAACAGCACCTTCCGATCGAGCGCGTGGGTGCCGAGCTGCGCTCGAAGATGACCTGGCTCGAGTCAAAAACGGCGCCTGGCATGGACAAGGTGCTGGCCGAGCCCGATCGTGAGGAGGCGACGGTATGACCGAGGCGCTCACGATTCTCGACACCACGCTGCGCGACGGTGAGCAGTCCCCGGGAGTTGCGCTCAACGCCGAGGACAAGCTGCAGATCGCGCATCAGCTTGCGCGCCTCAAGGTCGACGTCATCGAAGCCGGCTTCCCGCACAGCTCCCCGGGCGATTTCGCCGCGGTGAAGGCGATCGCCGAGCAGGTCGAGGGCGCGGTGATCGCGGGGCTCTCGCGTTGTTTCGAAGCTGACGTTCGCGCCTGCGCCGCGGCGCTCGAACCTGCCGCTCGCGCGCGGATCCACGTGTTCATCGGCACCTCGCCGATCCATCGCGAGGGTCAGTTGCGCATGACACAGCGCGAGGTCCACGACCGGGCTGTGGCGATGACGACGCTGGCGAAGACCTTCCGTGAAGACGTCGAGTTCTCCCCCATGGATGCGAGCCGCACCGAGCGCGAATATCTCGCAGAGGTTGTCAACAGCTGCATCGAGGCGGGCGCGACGACGATCAACCTGCCCGATACCGTCGGCTACGCAACGCCCGACGAATGGCGCGGCCTGATCGCGTGGATGTACGAGCAGGTACCGGCGCTTCGGAATGTGGTGCTCTCCGTGCACTGCCACAACGACCTCGGTCTCGCGACCGCCAACTCCCTGGTCAGCGTGCTCGGCGGAGCGCGCCAGATCGAGACCTGCGTCAACGGCATCGGCGAGCGCGCCGGCAATGCGGCGCTCGAGGAGGTGGCCATGGCCACCCGGCTGCACCCGGAGGTGTATGGCGTCACCACCCAGCTCGATCATTCGCAGCTGTACCGCACCTCCCGCCTCGTATCGCAGCTCACCGGCATGCTCGTGCAGCCCAACAAGGCGGTGGTCGGCGCCAATGCGTTCGCGCACCACTCCGGCATCCATCAGGACGGTATGCTCAAGGACCGGCGCACGTTCGAGATCATGGAACCAGGTCAGGTCGGTGCCGGATCAAGCCTGGTGCTCGGTAAGTTGAGCGGACGTCATGCCCTGCGCGACCGTCTCGAGCAGCTGGGCTACCGCCTCGACGGCGAGGAGTTGCAGCGTGCCTTTGTGCGCTTCAAGGGACTCGCGGACCGTAAACGGGACGTGACCGATCGCGATCTCGAGGCGATCGTCGCCGACGAGCGGCAGGGCTCGGAGGAGACCTTCCGTCTCGAACATCTGCAGGTCAGCTGCGGCACCAATCTGCGGCCGACCGCGACGGTGCGCATGCTGCTCGGCGACGGCGTCAGCCATGAAGCGGTCTCCACCGGGGACGGGCCCGTCGACGCCACGTATCGCGCCATCGACATGCTCGTCCAGGTCAAGGCCGAGCTGGAGGAATTCGCGATTCAGGCGGTCACCGAGGGCATGGACGCCGTCGGCGAGGTCAGCGTCAGGCTGCGCCAGGGCGGAGCACTCACCGCGGGCCATGGCGCTGACACCGACATCCTGGTCGCCGCCGCGAAGGCGTACGTGCATGCCCTGAACCGTCTGGCCACCCGCCTCGCCGATGGTCCGCGGATCACGCCGGAGCAGATCGTGACCGGCGCAGCCACCGGCGCAACCTCGGGGGTTGCATGACGCCGCGAACCCTGTGCGACAAGATCTGGGACGCGCACGTCGTCGCCGAGGCGCCTGGAGAGCCGTCCCTGCTCTACGTGGACCTCCACCTCGTCCACGAGGTCACGTCCCCACAGGCATTCGAGAGCCTTCGCATCGAAGGGCGGACGGTGCGCAGGCCGGGCCGAGTTGTTGCCACGATGGACCACAACGTCCCGACCGACGGCGATGGGATCAGCGGCTCCGACGCGATGAGCAGGGCACAGATGGATGCTTTGCGCGCGAATTGCGACCAGTACGGGATCTCGTGCTTCGGTGCCGGACATCGCTGGCAGGGCATCGTGCATGTGATCGGACCGGAATTGGGCCTCACCCTCCCGGGCACGACCGTCGTCTGCGGAGACTCCCACACAGCCACGCACGGCGCCTTCGGGGCATTCGCCCTTGGGATCGGGACGTCCGAGGTCGAGCATGTGCTGGCGACGCAGTGCCTGCGCCAGTCCCGGCCGCTGACGATGGAGGTGCGCATCGACGGGACGCTGCCGATCGGCGTCACCGCCAAGGACGCGGCGCTCGGTGTGCTGAACGCCATCGGCACGGCCGGCGCCGCCGGTCACGTGGTGGAATACACCGGCTCGGTCGTTCGCGGTTTGTCGATGGAGCAGCGGATGACGTTGTGCAACCTCACCATCGAAGGCGGTGGGCGCGCCGGGATGATCGCCCCGGATGCGAC
>PLDZ01000195.1 GCA_003136295.1 Candidatus Dormiibacterota bacterium | reverse complement strand
GCGAGCAGCGTGGCGAGCGCGCCGCGGACCATCCCCTGGTCCTCCGCGATCAGGACGTGGATCACGTCGCCGCCAGAGGAACGTAGGCCTGCAGGCGGAATCCACCGCGCTCGCCGGGACCGGCCTCGAGGTGTCCGCCTGCCGCACCGACTCGCTCTCGGAGCCCGTGCAGCCCGCTGCCTCCCGCACTCGCGACTCCGCCAACGCCGTCGTCGACGATCGCAACCGTGAATCCGCTGTTGCTCGCTTCGAGCGAGACCTCGCAGTGGTGCGCNNCGGTGACCATCGCCCGCACCTCGGCAAGCGACTCGCGCGCGACCGACTCGACGTCGCCGATCGCCTCGGCCGCGGCATCGGGATCGCTGTGCATCAAGCGGCGGGCGACCTGGGCCTTGAGCGCGATCACCGATAGGCTGTGGCCAAGTATGTCATGAACATCGCGGGAGATGCGCAGGCGCTCGTCGGCGATCGCGAGGCGAGACACCTCGGCGCGTGCGGTGCGGAGCTCGATGACCGTCGCGATCAGCCGGCGGAAGGCGAGCATCGTGAAACCGAGCGCGACGGTGAGGAACGTGATGAAGCCAAGGTCGGCCCAGGCATAGCCGAGCAGCGCACCGGAGGCAACCATGAAGATACCGAGCGAAAACAGGACGGGGACGAGGAAGCGCCAGCGGAGTGTCCAGCCGGCAGCAACGCCGCAGTACACCAGGACTCCGCTCCACTGCCCCCGGAAAACGAGCGCGAGCGTGATCCCCTCCACGAAGAGTGCCGCGAGCGGTAGGAGCAGCACGCCGGTCGCGACGCGCGGCACCAGTGAGAGGCAGATCCACATCGCGAAGAGATACGTGGCGGCGAAACCGACCAGGCAGACCCATGCGATGACCGCACGGGTTGGGGAGTATCCGGTGCCGATGATGTCGGCGATGGGATAGCCGAGGAAGACGAGCCAGATCGCCGACCAGGCAAGGCGGGCAACCGTGGGAATCGGCCACATCACGTTGTCAGGTCCCCCGACACGCCTGGTCGATTCGCGCTCGCCGGTCATGCGCACGATGCTATGCCAGCCTCACGCGGTGCGCAGCGTCAACCGGCGAGAGACGGCAACCGCGAGCAGAGCGGCGCCGGCAAACCATGCCAGCAGGACAAGACCGTCGCCCAGGGCGGGCGCAACGCCGCGGGCGATGTGCCAGCCGAGCTGCGCGAGGTGGTACGAGGGAAGCGTCCTGGCAACCGTCTGCAACGGCGACGGCAGGATCTGCACGGGCATCCACAGACCGCCCAAGGATGCGAGCACCAGATACAGCACCATTGTGAGGCCCTGGGCGCCGTCGCCATCGGCGATCGTGCCCACAACGATGCCGATCGCGGCGAACGGGAGGCAGCCGGCGGCGATCAGGAGCACCAGCATCGGCCACTCCCAGGGCGGCAGGCTGACTCCCTTGACCAGCGCGGCGGTGACGAAGGTCAGGACGATCGCCGGAAGGCTCAGCGCCATCGCCGCAATCAGGCGCGCCGCGAGGATCCGAGCCGGGGAGAGTGGCGTCAAACGAAGCTGGCGCAGCCAGCCCATCTGGCGGTCCATGGCGAGGCGGGGACCGGACGCCATGAGCACGCCACCCATGGCACCGAATGAGGCCATCGCAATCATGATCGCGACCGTCGGCGGCAATCCTTCGGACCTGTCCGCCGCCGCCCCGAAGACGGTGGAGAACAGGAGATAGGCGGCGACGGGCCATCCGGCGACAAGCAGCAGGTAGCGACGATCGCGGAGTGACCGCCGGATTTCCAGGNNGGTTGCGATGAGCGCGCGCAACGCGCGGTCAGAGTCGTTGCAGCGCAGCTCCACGCGGTTGCCGTGCGCAGTCGCCGACACCGCGCCGGGCAATGCTTCGAGGCCCGCGATGTCCGCGTGAACGATCGAGAATCGGATGACTCGCAGGCCGACGGAGTCCTTGATCGCTGACGGCGTGCCGTCGGCAACAACGCGGCCCCGAGCCATCATCACGATGCGGTCCGCGGCCGCGTCGGCTTCCTCGAGGTAGTGGGTGGAGAACAGGATGGTGCGGCCCCGCGCGGTGAATCCCTCCATCGCATGCCAGAAACCTCTGCGGGTCTCCACATCCATCGCCGCGGTGGGCTCGTCGAGGATGAGCAGCCGGGGGTCGCCGATCAGCGCCATCGCGAGGCGGAGCCGTTGCGACTGGCCACCCGAGAGGCGATCGACGCGCCGCTTCTCGAGTCCGCGCAGCTGGGCGACCTCGACGACTTCGTCAAGCGCCAGCGGCGCGGCGTACAGGCTGCGCACCATCGCGAGCAATTCGCCGACCAGGACGCCGGGCATCATGCCCCCGTCCTGCAACATCGCTCCGACGCTGGCACGCGCCGCGGGCGATCCCGGGGCTGCTCCGAAGACCTCGATGCTGCCGAGGTCCGGCGCCGAGAGCCCGAGCAGCATCGAAATCGTGGTGGTCTTGCCGGCGCCGTTGGGGCCGAGCAGGGCGAGCGTCTGGCCTCGCTCCACGGTGAGACGGAGGTTGTCGACGGCGAGCACCGGCCCGAAGCGCCGGCTGACTGAGTCGACGCGCACCGCGCACTCGGCGCCGTCGTCGGGGGGCACGAGGCTCGGGATGTGGGCGCCGGTGGCGGGAGGGTGATATGTCATGCGCTGAGCCTGAGGCCGGCCGGACAGTCGCGCCAGTGAGACAGGTCAGCAACCTCACATGACATCCGTCATGCGCGCACCTGCCGCCACCGCATGCCGCGGTTATGATGCAGATGCCGACTCCACCAACGATTTCAGGGTGTTCATGCAGGTCGTCCCTCGTCTCTCCGTCGAGCCGATGCGCTACGAGGACATCGCCGCCGTGCAGGCCATCGAGCGCCAGGTGTTCGTATCGCCGTGGCCGAAGAATGCGTATGCGAGCGAGCTGTCGCAGAACCGGCAGGCGTCGTACATCGTGCTCCGTCAGAGCGGCGACATCGTCGGCTATGCGGGGCTCTGGCGGGTCGCGCTCGAAGCGCACGTCACCACCATCGGCGTGCGCGCCGGCGATCACTCCAAGGGCTACGGCACGGTGCTGTTCGCCGCGCTCGTGCAGCGCGCCTACNNTACACCGACAACGGCGAGGACGCGGTGATCATGTGGAGCGACAGCATCCACGCCCCCGAATTCAAGCGGCGCTTCACCGCGATTCTCAACGGCTTCGACGTAGCGGGGGTCGGGGGCGGCCCCTCGATGGAGTACCCGTCAGCCTGAATCTCCTCGCGATCGAGACATCCTGCGACGAGACNNGTGGTGGATGCAGCGCTCGCACCGCTGCCCGGAGGATGGGATGCCATCGACGCCCTCGCGGTCACCCGGGGGCCGGGCCTGGCCGGGTGCCTGATCGTGGGCACGATGTACGCGTCGAGCGCGGCGCTGGCTCGCGGGATCCCGATCGTCGGCGTCTCACACCTCGCCGGGCATGTCTACAGCGCGTGGCTCGCCGACCCCGAGCTCGAGCCTCCGTACTTGGCGCTGCTGGTCAGCGGGGGCCACACCGAATGCGTGGTGCTCCGCGAGCACGGTGTCGCCGAACGCCTCGCCGCCACCCGTGACGATGCGGCCGGCGAGGCATTCGACAAGGTCGCCCGGCTGCTCGGCCTCGAGTACCCGGGCGGACCGGCGATCCAGCGGGTGGCGGTGTCCGGCGATCCCACCCGATTCCCGTTGCCGCGCACCCGCCTCGACGGCGCCTTCTCGTTCAGTGGGCTCAAAACGGCGGTTCGCTATACCGTCCGCGACCTCGGATCCGGATCGCTGACCGCGAGCGGCGTCCCCTCCGACCCGCAGGTGGTCGCCGATATCGCCGCAAGCTTCCAGACGGCGGCGGTCGATCAGCTGGTGACCGGTCTGGCGGTGGCCGCCGAGTGCACTGGGGCGAGCACGGTGGCGGTCGTGGGAGGCGTCGCCGCCAACCGTGCGTTGCGCGACGCGGTGGAAGCACGCTTCAACGGGCTGCGGGTGGTGATCCCGCCGTTCGAGCTCTGTACCGACAACGCGGCGATGATCGCCGCGGCGGGCTGGCAGCGGCTCCGGGTTCACGGCCCGGATGCACCCGGCTTCGACGTGGATCCCTCGCTGGCGGAGTGCGCGTAGATTCCATCCGCATGAGCGCTGTCGAGCGGTCCCCCCAGCGTTCGGAAGCCACCGAGCGCTATCTCGAGGCGATCTACTACATCGAACACGAGGGCGAGGTGCCGCGTCCTGGTCGCCTCGCCGAGTGGCTCGGGGTCAGCGCGCCGACGGTGACCGTCTCGCTCCAGCGCCTCGCCCGCGACGGCCTGATCCGGATCGCGGGCGATCGGTCGGTCGAGCTCACCGAGGGTGGCGCCGAGGCTGCGGCGCTGATCGTGCGCCGGCATCGCATCGTCGAGCGATGGCTCACCGATGTCCTCGGGTTCGACTGGGCGACGGCGGACCTCGAGGCGCAGTCGCTGACCCACGGGATGTCGATGACCGTCCTCGAGCGAATCGACGAATCGCTGGGAAGGCCGACCACCTGCCCCCACGGCAACGTGATCCCCGGGCGAACGCCTCCAGAGGGCCGGCGACTGGTCCGGCTCCTGGAACTCGGAAACGGCGATCGAGCCCGGGTGGCGCGGATTTCCGAGGTCGCGGAACACGAGGCGCCACAGCTGTTGCGACTGCTCGATGATCGGGGCATCGTCCCGGGGATCGAGATCGGTGTCGTGTCCCGCGCCGCAACCGGATGGAGTCTGAAGGTGGCCGGCGCGACGGTGACCGTCGACCCGGCGACCGCGCGGGCTATTTGGGTCGAGGCGCCCCAGAGCGATTAGGTTAGGCTAAGCTAACGCGCCGATTGAGGCGCGGTCCAGCTTGTCCAAGGGGGCGTGTCCGTGGTCGGAAGCCTGCTGATCTTCGCCAGGGAGGGGATCGAGGGCACCCTGATCTGCTCGATCCTGCTGACCTATCTCGCCTCAGCAGGGCGCCGGGATCTGTTCCGCTTCGTGTTCATCGGCGCGGGCTCGGCCGTCGCCCTCGCCGTGACCGCGGGGATCGTGCTCTGGATCGCCAGCCGCGATGCGTTCATCAATTCAACTGCGCAGGCGTGGTTCGAGACGTGCGTCTTCGCGATTGCGGTGGCCGTCCTCACCTACATGACCTTCTGGATGCGCCGCCACAGCCGCAGCATGGGGAAAGAGCTGCGCGCGAAGGTCTCCGGGGTGGTGCGCGGCGGGTCGGGTCTCGCGCTGGCGCTCGTGGCGTTCGTGACCGTGGGACGCGAGGCGATCGAGACGGTGATCTTCCTGCTGGCGATCGCGTACCAGAGTTCGCCGCTCCAGCTGGTCATCGGCGCCGTCATCGGGCTGGTGATCGCGTTCGCGGTGAGTTTCGCCATGTACCGCGCCGGCCTGCGCGTGAACCTGCGGCGTTTCTTCGCGATCGTCGGCAGCCTGCTGATGGTGGTGGCTGCCGGACTCCTCGCCGACGCCGTCCAGAACCTGCAGGGACTCGGGGTGTTACCTGGCGGCTCGATGACCCTCTGGGACATGAGCCGAACCCTTCCCGACAACACCGGGATCGGGGACGTCCTGCACGGCCTCGTGGGTTACAGCGCTGTGCCCACCGTGCTCCAGGCGGTCCTGTGGGCAGGGTTTCTCGCCGTCGGTCTCACCCTCTTCCTGCGTCCGGCGCGAGGGACGGTCTCGAGGCCACCCTCGGCTCCCGCCGCAGCCGTGTGACAACCCCTTCCATATAGGGCGCACGCTTGCAAGGTTGGCACTCGGTTAGGTAGAGTGTTAGCAGTCACCCACCAAGAGTGCTAAGAACCAGGAGGCCCCATGTCCTTGAAGCTGCGCCCACTCGCCGACCGCGTCGTTGTCAAACCGGTCGAGCGCGATGAGATGACCAAGAGCGGCATCGTGCTGCCCGACACCGCCAAGGAGAAGCCTCAGGAAGGCATCATCGAGGCTGTCGGCAACGGCCGCTACAACGAGCAGACCGGCGTTCGCATCGCCCTCGATGTGAAGGTTGGCGACCGCGTCATGTACGCGAAGTACGCCGGCAGCGAGGTCAAGATCGACGACACCGAGTACCTGATCCTCGGAGAGAAGGACATCCTCGCCGTCGTCGAGAAGAACGGCAAGAAGAGCTAGGCAGGGATGCCCGCAAAGCAGCTTCGCTTCGAGGCGCCCGCACGCGCGGCGCTCGCACGTGGTGCGGCGATCGTCGCCGACACCGTTTCGGTGACACTCGGACCACGCGGTCGTACCGTGGTGCTGGACAAGAAGTTCGGCCCGCCCCTGATCAGCAATGACGGGGTGACGATCGCGCGTGAGCTCGAACTCGAGGATCACTTCGAGAACATGGGTGCGCAGCTGCTCAAGGAAGTGGCGATCAAGACCAATGACATCGCGGGCGACGGCACCACGACGGCGACGGTGCTGGCCCGCTCGATGCTCGATGAGGGGTTGCGCAACCTCGCGGCCGGTGCGTCGCCGAACGAGCTGCGCCGCGGCATGATGGCCGCGTGCGATGCGGCCGTCGCCGCGATCCGCGCTCGATCGCATCCCATCAAGGGCGGCGACGACATCCTTCGCGTCGCCACGATCAGCTCGGGCGACGACGGCATCGGCGCGATGATCTCGGACGCCTTCGACAAGGTTGGGAAAGAGGGCGTGGTGTCGGTCGAGGACGGAACCGGCATCGACACCGAGGTCGACGTGGTCGAGGGCATGCAGTTCGACCGGGGATACATCTCCGCGCACCTGGTCACCGATCTGCAGAACATGGAGTCCATTCTCCCCAACGCTCGAGTTCTGGTCACAGATGCCAAGATCTCGTCGGTCAACGACCTCCTGCCCAGCGTCGAGCTGGTGATGCGCGCCGGGCGTCCGCTGCTGATCGTGGCCGAGGATGTCCAGGCCGAGGCGCTCGCCACCCTGGTCGTCAACCGCGCACGGGGCACGTTCAGCGCGATGGCGGTCAAGGCTCCCGCATTCGGGGAGCGTCGCGACGCCATCCTCCAGGACATCGCGGTGCTCACCGGAGCGACCGTTGTCAGCGAGAAGACCGGCCAGCGCCTCGACGCCGTCCGTGACGACCAGCTCGGTGTCGCCGGCCGGGTCACGGTCACCAAGGACGACACCACGATCGTTCGCGGTGGTGGCACCAAGGCCGCCATCGAGGCACGCTGCGCCGAGATCCGCCTGCAGATGGAGGAGACGACCTCCGACTGGGATCGCGAGAAGCTCCAGGAGCGGCTCGCGCGCTTGACCGGTGGCGTCGCGGTGATCAAGGTGGGCGCCGCCACCGAGGTGGAGATGAAGGAGCGCAAGTCGCGCGTCGAGGACGCGCTCGCGGCCACGCGTGCGGCGATCGAGGAAGGCGTGGTCGTCGGCGGTGGGGTCGCGCTGCTACGCGCAATCCCGGCCGTCAATGCGCTCAAGCTCGATGGCATGGCGCGGGTCGGTGCCGACATCGTCGCCAGGGCGCTTCGCGAGCCGCTGCGAATCATCGCCCAGAACGCCGGCCTCGAAGGCCAGGTGGTCGTCAATGAGGTCGCCGGGGCCAAGGGTGATCACGGCTTCGACGCGGTGAGCGAAACCTACGGCAACCTCATCGAGCGCGGGATCATCGATCCCACCAAGGTCGTCATCGCGACGCTCGTCCACGCAACATCGATCGCCACCATCGTGCTCAGCACCGACGCGCTGATCGCCGATGCGCCGGAGAAAGAAGAAGCCGCATCGGGCGGCGGCCACTCTCACGGCGGCGGTGGTATGGGCATGGACGACGACGACATGGACTTCTAGCTCGGGCAGTCACGCTGAAGCCTGCGCGGCTCGCGCGTCCGTGACCTCCACGGGTGTCGTACCGTTGCCATGGTCATGCACCGACCACCACTGACGCCGGCGAGCCGCTGACGTGTGCGGGATCACGGGCTTCTGGGGTCCGCCCGACAGGGCGTTGCTCGACGCGATGACCGAGTCGCTCCGGCATCGTGGTCCGGACGACGACGGCCACTTCGAGGATGCCACCGCGTCGCTCGGATTCCGGCGGCTGAGCATCATCGACCTCGAGCACGGCAACCAGCCGGTNNCGCGGAACTGGAGGCGCTCGAGCACACGTTCCAGACGACCTGCGACACCGAGGTCGTGTTGCACGCCTATGCGCAGTGGGGCACCGACTGCTTTCGCCGCTTCAACGGCATGTGGGGCCTCGCCATCCTCGACGAGCGCGCACCGGCCGCACGGCTCGTGCTTGCGCGCGACCACTTCGGCATCAAGCCGCTGTTCTATGCGCGCCACCGCGGACGAGTGGTCTTCGCATCCGAGATCAAGGCGATCCTGCAGGACGAGACGTTCCCGCGCGAAGTCGACGACCAGCAGATGTACGAATACCTTCGTTTCGGTCTCTTCGACCACAACGACGGTACATTCTTCCGCGGGATACGACAGGTGCCCGCCGCCGCGTTCGCAGTCATCGAGGGCGGCACGATCTCCGAGACGGTGTACTGGACTCCACGGCTCTCCGAGGACGGCGACGCGAGCCCGGAGGCGTTTCGCGCGGTCTTCGAGCGCGCGGTGCAGCGGCGTCTCGTCGCCGACGTCCCGGTCGGCATCTGCNNGACCGTCTGAAGACGTTCTCGGCGGTGTTCCCCGGGGATCGGATCGACGAGAGCGCGTACATCGACAGCGTGCTCGATGTGACCGGCGCCGACAACAGCGCGGTGCAGCCCACCGACCAGGACTTCATCCGCGAGCTGGAGGCCTGGGTCTGGCATATGGAGGAGCCGATGGTGTCGTCGGCGCCGTTCGCCATGTGGATGGTGATGCGCCTGGCCAGACGTCAGGTCACCGTCACCCTCGACGGCCAGGCGGGTGATGAGTTGCTGGCGGGATACGACCACTATCCGTATGTGCTGCTCCGCCAGCTCCTGCGCGAGCGTCGTTATGCCGAGTTTGCTCGTGAGGCCTGGTTGCTCCGCGACATCGTGAGTCCGCTGGTCCGCCGGCGCCTGCGCGAACGTGGTCAGCGCGTCGATGTTGCGGGCATGCTCGCACCGTCGTTCTGCCGCGGGCGCAAGCCACCGGCGGACGATCGCGTTGCCGACGATCTCAAGCGCCGCCTGCTCCAGGACTTCCGCGTGTACAGCCTGCCCCCGTTGCTGCGCTACGAGGATCGCGCTTCGATGGCGCACTCGCTCGAGGCGCGCCTGCCGTTCCTCGACCAGGAGCTCGTGGACTACATCCTCACGCTCCCGCGCAGTGCGATCATCCACAACGGCTGGACTCGGGCGATCGTCCGTCAGGCCTTGCACGGGGTCCTGCCCAGGAAGGTCGAAGCCCGCCGCAAGAAGATCGGTTTCACGACACCCGAATTCCGCTGGTACCGACGGCAGCGAGCTGTGCTCCAGAGCCTCATGCGCTCGCCGTCATTTCGCGCTCGCCCTTACTGGAAAGCCGCCGCCATCGCCGAGAACTTCCGTCGCGCGTGCGCCGGCGAGATCGAGGAATCAATGTTCTTCTGGCGTGCCGTCAATGCCGAGGTCTGGCTGCGCGTGTACATCGACAGCGCAACGCGAGCGCTCGACAACGACAGCTACCAGGGCGGATTCGTCCGCCGGGGCGATCGCGCAACCGCACGCAAGGTGGCCGGCGGCGAGGCGCTGCTCGAGGGAGCGCGCCTCAACTGGGGACGCCATCTGTTCCTCGAGGACAGGGGCCGGATCTGGGCGCGACTGCCGTTGCGGTCGTCGCTGATCAAACCTGGCGACGACCTCCTGGAAGCGATATCGGCCAGTCTCGAGCGGTTGCGCAGCGACGGCATCGATGTGGCGGACGGCGACATCCTGCTTGTGAGCGAGAAGGCGCTGGCGATCAGCCAGGGGCGTTCCTATCCGATCAACGAGATCGCGGTGTCGCGGACTGCGCGGGTGCTCTCCCGGTACGTGAGCCACGAGCCCACCGGGGTCGGGCTGGCCCATCCGACCACGATGCAGCTGGCCATCGACGAGGCCGGGGCACCGCGGATCATGCTCGCCGCCGCAGCGGCAGCCGTCACCAAGCCGCTCGGCATGCGCGGCGTCTTCTACCGTGTGGCGGGCCACGGGGTCAACGCCATCGACGGCCCCTCGTCGCTCAACCTTCCGCCGTATGACACATGGGCGACCAAGTCGCCCCTGGATCCTGCGGGTGCGGCCCTGCACATCGCCGCGGACGTACGCCGGCGCACCGAACGCCGGGTCGCAGTCGCGATCATCGACGCCAACGACATGGCAGCCGAGGTCTTCGCGTCGGTCGGCATCGATGCCAAGTCTGTTCTGGCCATGGTTGCCGACAACCCGCTCGGGCAGTCGGACGAGCAGACGCCGTTCGGTCTGGTGCGCCGGGTCGCGCCGACGGAGGTCGCGGCGCCCGCGCCGGAGCCCGTACCGGTCGGAGCGTGAGCACTGCGCGAGGGAACGCCGCCCTCCGCTGGGCGGAGATCGACGTCGCAGCTCTGGCGGGCAACGCCGAGGTGATCGCCGCGCTGGTCCGGCCCGCGAAGGTGATGGTCATGGTCAAGTCGAACGGCTACGGGCATGGCATCACGATTGCGGCGAAGGCGGCGCTCGACGGTGGCGCCTCGTGGCTAGGCGTCTACACCCCGCAGGAGGCTCTGGTGCTGCGAGCCGCCGGCTTCCAGGCACCGATCCTGGTGGTGGGTTGGAGTCCGCCCTCGACGCTTGACGACCTGATTGCCGGTGGCGTCGACGTGAGCGTTCTCGACGCCGACGGAATCGGGGCGGTCGCCGCGGCGGCCACGGGCCGCACCGCTCG
>PLDZ01000049.1 GCA_003136295.1 Candidatus Dormiibacterota bacterium | reverse complement strand
CCGCGCGCGTTGGACTTGGCGACCACGTCCGCGTCGTGGGTGCGGTGCCGCACGAGCAACTCGCCACGTATTACGCCATGGCGTATGTATGCGTTGTCCCGTCGCTGACCGAGAGCTTCGGACTCGTGGCCCTCGAGGCGCAGGCCCTCGGCACTCCCGTCGTCGCCGCGTCGGTGGGTGGCTTGCGCGAGGTGGTGGAGGACGGCGTTACCGGCTATCTCGTCGACGGCCACGATCCGGATGACTACGCCAGCGCCATCGCCGGCGTGCTGGGCGACCCGGTTCGCAAGGCCGAGATGGGTGACGAGGCGCGACGCCGGGCTGGACGTTTCACGTGGCTTCGCGCGGTCGACCGGCTCGCGGCGATCTACGACCGGCTCAGCGCCGAGGGTCAGCCGTCCGGAAGCCCGTGCGGCTACGAGGACGACGAAGCCGGTGCCCTCCTGACCGGGGCCGCCAGCTAAGCCCCGGCGGCTCGGTCCACTTCGCGGGCTTGCTGGGCCCGCAGCGAGCTATCGCGTCCTTCGCGCAGGATGCGCACGGCCGGACCCGGGAGTTCGCCGCTTTCGAGGGCGCGATCGATCTTCGCGACCACCTGATCGTCGACCAGGTGGCTTGGGTAGAGGCATTCGGTGAAGGCCTCGGCTTCGTCGATGGTGCGCTCCGCCCATATAGCGGGGAGCGCATCGAGATAGCGCTGAACGTAGGGCCGCAACAATTCCGGTCTTGGTCCATGAGCCATCATGCCGCCGACCCCCACCGAGCCGACATAGAAACCCCGAAGGATTGCCGCCAACGACGCGACCGAGAGCTCGCCGGCGGTCGCTCCTTTCCAGGCCTTGGGCAACGGTGCGCTCGCGTCGGCGACGCGCTGCCAGGCTTCCTCCTTGGCGGCTGCGGTCGGCCGCGCGGCGAGACAGGCCATGCCACGGCGCCGACCGATGTCGCTGGGATCCGAGGCCATGGTCGCCTGGATCATGGCAACGTCAGCCTTCCCCTCCTCGGAGAGCTGCCCGATGATCAGCCAGCGCAGGTCGGTGTCCAGAGCGATGTCGGGGAAGCTCTCCTTGCCGTCGAGGATGGCGGCGATCTGTGCCAGCGACTCCTCCGAAGCGGCCGTGGTCACCAGGATGCGCGACCAGATCAGGTGCAACTCGGGGGCCAGGGACAGGCTCGTGACCTGTGTCGCAGCGACCTGGTGCAGCCGCTCGCGGGCGGTGGTGCGGTTGGCGGGGTCACCGTAGAGGTCGATCGCCGAACGTGCCTGGCTCGTGACCCGCTCCACGAGCAGTGAATCCTTCTCGGCGGGGGCATGGCGAGCCACCAGCTCGACGAACTCGCGAGCCGGCATCTCGCTGTCGCGCGTGAGATCCCACAATGCCGCCCAGCAGAGCGCACGCGCGAGCGGGTCCGCAAGATTGGAAAGGTCGGCTTTGAGCGTTGCCAGCGAACGTTCGTCGAAGCGCAGCTTGGCGAAGGTGAGATCACCGTCGTTGAGGAGCACGAGATCGCAGACGCGCTCGCCGACCAACTCGTTGATCGGCGTGATCGCGCCGGTCAGGTCGGTCTCGACGCGGCGCCGAAGGCGCAGGACGCCTTTCGCGTCGCGGTCGTAGAGCCCCACCCCCGCGCGATGAGCGCGAAGCGTCGGATGCGCCGGGAGTGCGGTCTGCTCGACCGCGAAAGCCGTGTACCGGCCGTTCTGCTCTGACAGGTGGGCATAGAACGTGTTCAGCCCCGTGGTCTGCAGCCAGTCCTGGCCCCATTGGGTGAGGTCGCGTCCGGAGGCGCGCCGCAGGCAGTCCAGGAATTGCTGCAGGTCCGCGTTGCCCCAGCGGTAACGCTTGAAATAGTCCTGCACGCCGCGCTTGAACGCCTCGTCGCCAACCCAGGCGACCAGCTGACGCATCACCGACGCGCCCTTGTGGTAGGTGATCCCGTCAAAGTTCTGGCGCACCGACACNNGCCGCGATCGACTTGACGCTGTTTGCAAAGTCGACCCATGCGTTCGTGAAGCGCGTTGACTGCTCCATCGCGAGGTTCGCCATGTAGGTCGCGAACGTCTCGTTGAGCCACAGGTCACCCCACCAGCGCATGGTGGTGACGTCGCCGAAGCCGTGCACGTGGGCCATCTCGTGAAGGATCGTTTCGGCGCGCCGCTGCAGCTGCGCCTCGCTCGCCTGACCGCGATGGATATAGGATTCGTTGAAGGTGACGCAGCCCGGATTCTCCATCGCACCCATGTTGAATTCGGGCACGAACAGCTGGTTGTACTCGTCGAACGGATATTTCAGTCCGAAGTACTTGTCGAAGAAGTCGAGGCCGGCGGCCGTGATATCGAAGATCTCGGCAGCCTGAGCATCGACCCAGGTGGCAAGTGACTCGCGGCACCACAGTGCCATCGGAATGTCGCGGTGCTTGCGCTCGACGATGTGGTATTTGCCGGCGACGACCGCGATGAGATAGGGGGGGAGCGGCGGCGTCGTGTTGAAGTGCCAGGTCTTCAAGGCACCGCGCGGCTCGGTCCGCAGGACGCGCCCGTTCCCGCAGACCCGCCACGCGCTCGGCGCGGTGACGCTCATGGTCACGCCGGCCTTCAGGTCCGGCTGATCGAAGCATGCCAGCACCTTGTGCGCGTCGAAGGGCTCGAAATGGGTGTAGACGTACACCTCGTCGTCCACCGGGTCGCGGAGCCGGTGCAGGCCGACGCCGGTGTGCTGGTACTCACACTGCGCGATCACCGACAGGCGGTTGGATCCGGCGCGCAGACCACGAAGCCAGAGCACGTT
>PLDZ01000043.1:999-4218 GCA_003136295.1 Candidatus Dormiibacterota bacterium | reverse complement strand
AGCGGGACGGTGCGGTTCTCGTGCCCTGACCCGGCGGCCCTCGACACTGGCAGCATCTCCTCGGTGCGCCATCTCATAGTCGAGCAGAGCATCACGTCGGTCGATGTCGGTGACGCGATCTTCCTCAAGCATCTGCGCCGCGTGGAGACGGGACCGTCGCAGGAGCTCGAGATGTCCGACGCGCTCGCGGCCGCGGGGTTCACGCACCTCGCGCCGATGCTCGGGCGCGCGGTATGGGAGTCGGGCGGTGAGCCGCCCTCGCCGCTGGTGCTCGTGCAGCGCTTCCTGCACAACAGCACCGAGGGCTGGGCGCTCGCCCTCACCTCGCTGCGCGATCTGTACGCGAACGCCGAGTCGGTCGGTGGCCACCCCGATCCGGCTGAGCGTCGCGCCCTGGTGGACGACCAGGATGCCGCGTTCATCGCCGAGGCGGCGCGGCTCGGCAAGGTGGTCGCGGAGATGCATCTCGCGCTGGCGGCAGGCGCGCCGGGCACGGACATGGCGCCGGCGCCGCTGACCGAGGAGGCCCTCAACAGCTGGGCGAACGCGATGACCCGCGAGCTCGACGAGCTCCTCGCCCGCGACGAGCCGTCGCTCGATCCGCTCCGCGACGTGAGACAGCATGTCGTGGCCCGGTTCGACCAGCTCCGCGGGCTGTCTCCGGGCGGGCTGCTCACCCGGATCCACGGTGATCTGCATCTTGGGCAACTGCTGCGCATCGACACCGGGTGGGTGATCCTCGACTTCGAGGGGGAGCCGGACCGGACCCCCGCTGAACGCCGTGCGCTGAGCACGCCGCTTCGCGACGTCGCCGCGATGCTCCGGTCGTTCGACTACGCAGCCGCGGCCGCGATCGTCGAGCGCACCGCCCTCGACAGCGCGGAAGCCGACGTGCTGCGCGGCTACGGTGAGGCGTGGGCCGACGCCAATCGCGACGCTTTCTGGAGCGGCTACCTTGAGGCGATCGGATCCCGGCCGGTGCTGCCCGCCCCCGGACCCTCGCTGGTGCTGCGCCGCGCCTTCGAGGTGCAGAAGGCCGTGTACGAGATCGGATACGAGATTGGTCACCGGCCGAGCTGGGTGCCCATCCCACTTCGCTTCCTCCTCCGCGGCACCAACCAGTGAGCGCCGACGATCGGCCCGCATCGGAGCTCGAGGTGGCCGTGGAGCAGATGCTGGCCGGTCGCCTGCACGACCCCCACGCGCTCCTCGGTCCCCGTGTCACCGGTGACACGATGCGGATCCGCGCGTTTCACCCGGAGGCGAGCGCCGCAAACGTCGCCCGGCCGGAAGGCGTCACGCCGATGCGCCGGCTGAACGCCGCCGGATTATTCGAGGTCACGGTCCCGGCGGGCGACCCGGGCTATCGAATTCGCTTCCGNNGCGTGTGGGCGCCGAACGCGCTGGGGGTGAGCGTCGTGAGCGACGCCAACTTCTGGGATGCGCGCACCTGGCCGATGCGGATACTCGGTACCTCGGGGGTGTGGGAGCTCTTCTGCCCCGGAGTGGGCGCCGGCGTGCGCTACAAGTTCCTGGTCACGCGCGGCGACGGCATGCGCATCTTCAAGGCCGATCCGCTGGCCCGGGCGTCGGACCACCCGCCCGGCACCGCCAGCATCGTCGAGCAGAGCCAGCACCGGTGGCGGGATGGGGCGTGGATGCGCACACGCGCGCGCTCAACCATCAACCAGGCACCGTTCGCGGCCTACGAGGTTCACCTCGGTTCCTGGCGGCGTGGTCACGCCGGCCGCGCCCTCAACTATCGCGAGATCGCCGAGCCGCTCGCGGCCCACTGCCTGGCCCTGGGGTTCACGCACGTGGAGCTGCTGCCGATCATGGAGCACCCTTTCGGTGGATCCTGGGGATACCAGGTCACCGGGTACTACGCACCGACTGCTCGCCATGGCTCTCCAGACGACTTTCGCCGCTTCGTCGAGGTCATGCATCGCAACGGCATCGGCGTGATCCTCGACTGGGNNCCGGCCCACTTTCCACGCGACGGCTGGGCGCTCGCGAGGTTCGACGGGACGCCGCTCTACGAGCACGCCGACCCGCGCCGGGGTGAGCACCCCGACTGGGGGACGTACGTCTTCAACTACGGCCGCAATGAGGTGCGCAACTTTCTGGTCGCCAACGCGCACTACTGGGCGGAGGAATTCCACATCGACGGGCTGCGCGTCGACGCCGTCGCGTCGATGCTCTACCTCGACTACTCCCGGCAGCCCGGCGCCTGGGTGCCGAACATCTACGGCGGCAAGGAGAATCTCGAGGCGATCGCCCTGCTCCGCGAGGTCAACGATTCGCTCCATGCGCGCACATCGGGGATCCTGACCATCGCCGAGGAGTCAACCACCTGGCCCGGGGTGACCCGGACGACCGCGAGTGGCGGCCTCGGCTTCGACTTCAAATGGAACATGGGCTGGATGCACGACACCCTCGACTACCTGCACAAGGACCCGGTGTATCGCAGGTATGCGCATCACCAGATGACCTTCGGGCTCATGTACGCGTGGTCGGAGCGCTTCATCCTGCCGCTCTCGCACGACGAGGTCGTGCATCTCAAAGGGTCGCTGCTCGGCAAGATGTCGGGCGATCCGTGGAGGCGCTTCGCCAACCTTCGCGCCCTCTTCGCCTGGATGTGGGCACACCCAGGGAAGAAGCTCCTCTTCATGGGTGGCGAGCTGGCCGAGGAGCGCGAGTGGGCGCACGAGTCCGAGCTCGACTGGAGGCTGCTCGAGGACCCGGCGCACGCCGGCGTGTACCGGCTCATGGTCGACCTGGGTGCGCTCTACGCCGGGTCACCGTCGCTCTGGGAGTTCGATGAGAGCCCCAAGGGATTCGAATGGATCGACGCCGGCAATGCGGATCAGAACATCCTCAGCTTCGTCCGCCGCGATGCTCACGGCCACCCGGGCATCGCCTGCATCGCCAACTTCGCGCCGGTGGTCAGGTACGACTTCCGCGTAGGCCTGCCGCTGCCCGGCCACTGGACCGAAGTGCTCAACACCGATTCCACCCATTACGGCGGCAGTGGCATCGGCAATCTGGGGGCCGTCGAAGCCGAGACCGAACCCATGCACGCGTATTCGTACTCGGCGCGGCTGACCCTGCCGCCTCTCGGGGTGCTCTGGCTCGCGCCTCCCGTCGCCTAACCCATTGCTTAACCCGGGCCCATTCGTGAGAATGAGTGCACCTGCGGGCCGAGAGTGGACGAGCTGC
>PLDZ01000043.1:0-947 GCA_003136295.1 Candidatus Dormiibacterota bacterium | reverse complement strand
GCGACCGAGCGCGAGCTCTCCTCAGCCGAGCAGCATCCCGCGGAACTCGCGAGCGAGACGATCGGCCTGGAGATCGACCACAGCGTCCTTCAGCACGCCGAACTCGAGTTCTTGGAGCTCGAGGCCGCGGTCATGCGCGTCGACAGCGGCTCCTACGGGAACTGCGAGGCATGCGGCAACCCCATCAGTGAGGCGCGGCTGGAAGCGATCCCGACGGCGAGATACTGCATCGAGGACCAGGCAAAGCACGATCGGAACGGGCGGCGCAACGGGCGCTAGCCATCCAATCAGTGACGGAAGTGGCGCTCCCCCGCGAGCACGACCGCCATACCCAGCGCATCGGCGGCTTCGGTCACTTTGGAGTCGTTCTTGCTCCCGCCCGGGTGGATGACCGAGCGTACCCCGGCCTTACCGAGGGTCTCCAGCCCATCGGGCATCGGGAAAAAGGCGTCAGACGCCGAGACCGCCCCGGCAGAGCGCTCGCCGGCCCGAGCCACTGCGAGCTCCGAGGATTCAACCCGGGACATCTGGCCCGCGCCGACGCCCACCGCCATGCCGTCTTTCACGATCACCACCGCGTTGGACTTGACGTGCCTGCACACCCGCCACGCGATCAGCAGGTCGCGCCACTCGGCGTCATCAGGCTGACGGGCGCTCGCGACCGTCATCGTCGCGCGGTCGATGATCACGCGGTCTCGCGTCTGGACGAGCAGGCCGCCGTCGATGCTCCGCACGTCGAGCGGCTCGGCGCCTGACGGCCGATCCACGATCAGCACGCGGATCCGCGGCTTGGTGGCGAGATGGGCGGCAGCCTCGTCATCCACACCCGGACACACCACGGCTTCGAGGAACGTCTCAGTGAGCGCGATCGCGGTCGCCAGGTCGATCGTCCGGTTGACACCGACGATGCCGCCGTACGCGGATCGCGGGTCGCAGTCGTATGCGCT
>PLDZ01000169.1 GCA_003136295.1 Candidatus Dormiibacterota bacterium | reverse complement strand
GTGAGCTGCACGAAGCGGAGTGTGTCGGTGACCTGGTAGTCATGGTCGGCGTTGAAGCCGACCTGGTCGACGTAGAACGCCTTGGAGCGGTCGACGTCGGTGACGGGTATTGCAACGAGTTCGATCTTCCAGTCCATGCGCGTAGTCTATCGAGACGCACACAAGGAGCTGACATGCAGAAGCGATTGGTCACGCGCTACGCGACCAAATCCGCCGAGGCCGCGGACGAGAACCAGCGTCGAGTTGAGGGCGTGTTCGCCGAGCTCGAGGCGGACAAGCCCGGCAACGTGAGCTACATCGTCCTGCGCCTCGAGGACGGATCGTTCGTCCATGTCTCGTTCCACGATCACGGGGACGACGAGGTCAACCCGATCTCCTCGACCGCAGCGTTCGCGCACTTCCAGGACGGACACGACAACCGCCGCGAGGGCGGGGTCGACCAGCAGAAGGCGACGCTCGTCGGCTCCTACATCACCAAAATCGAGTAGCGAGTCCCGGGTCCTCCGGAAAGGCGACGCCCGCTCGGCGCGTTAGATCGCGCGCATCCGATTGTTGCGCGGGTTGTGCTCGACGTCGGCGAGCCCGAGCACTTCCATCAGGGGCGGGACGTACATGCCGAACCGTCCCCGCAAGCCCTTTTTGAGCCCGTACCATCCGCCGACCGGATTGCCGGCGGAGCGGCCCCACGCCTCGACGGTTCCTTCCGCCGCCGGTTTCTGTTCGTCGGCGCTGCCCAGCGGTACCCAGTCACCACGGTCCTTGAGCATCTGATGCAGATCCTCGAGGCAGCGCAGCTGATACCGGAGCTGCGTGGTTCCGACGGTGCAGACCAGCGCAGGTGGATCCAGCGTCTCATCCCGGTACATCTCATAGGTGGACGTTCCGCTCGGAGTCGTGAGCTCCCAGGGGTCCTCTTTTGTTCCAGTTGCCTTCGCCACCCTCACACCTCCAATTGCCGTCGAATCCGCCCCAGTGTAGCCAGCACCTGCCGCGGTGACCGAGGTCTCGGTCAGTCGTGCCGGACGATGTCGATATCCACGATCGCCGTTCGTCGTCTGAGTAGGTCCAGAGATAACAGGAGAACGGCAATGACCGAAACGACATATCCTGCCGACGCCGGCGCCGCGACGTACTTGCTGACGGTTCGCGGGAAGACAGCGCAGCCGGTGCTGGAAGACGCACGCACGATTCACAACTCAACCGCGGGGGCGCCGCAGAGTGCAGCAGCCGCGCGCTCGCTCGGCGACCTGAGTCACAACGTTTTCGCTCCGATCGGCACGGACAACGACGGCCAGTTGCTGTTCATCGATTTCTGGAACAGCGTGTCCGGCTTGGGCACCTTCTTCTCCAATCCACAGGTGCAGGCTGCTGCTGCCCAGCTCTTCTCGAGTCGAGACGGCATCGTGTGGTCACGGGTCGACGGATTCGGCGGCTTCTCCCTGCCTGTGCCGAGCGGGCGCTCCACCGGAGCCGTGGGGTTGCTGCAGGTGCCGGTCACCTCGATCGAACAGGCGGCCAGCGCGTTTTCGGCATATGCGTCAACGACCATCAACACAGCCCGCAGCTATGGCATGGTGAGTCACAGCAACTGGCTGCGTGTCCCGCATCCCGGCGAGGCACCGACGTTGGAAGTGATCGGCGTCGACCTCTGGATGGACGCCGATCGCATGAACGAGTACTACGACCTCTCGCTCGGCTTCGATCACTTCGGCGCTGCATTCGCCGGCGCCCCTGACACGTCCGTCTGGCAGTCCGCCCCGGGCGATTGGGTGGAGTGGTAGCCGGCACGTGACCACCGGGTGTCGCGGGCGCTGGTCCGCTCGCGACGCCGGTGTTCGGCGATGATGCGTGGATGACGATCGTCACATGGATCGCCGCCGCCCTCGGCCTGATCATCGTTCTCTCGACGCTGATGAGCGTGTTCACCTCCCTGGTGCTGCCACGCCTCGGGTCCTCGAGAATCCAGAAATACGCGGGCAGAGGGATGATCACGACCTTCTCGCGCATCTCCCATCGATTCGAGACGTACGAGGCGCGGGACCGCTTTCTGGCTCTCCAGGCGCCGCTCTACCTCATCGTCATCCTGATGATCTGGCTGGCGGCCCTGCTCGTCGGATTCGCACTGCTGCTCTGGCCGTTCATCCAAACGGGAGGGCTCATCCACGCCATCACGGTGAGTGGATCGTCACTCTTCACCCTCGGGTTCGCGGCTGAAGCCGGCCCTGCGCCTCGTTTGCTCGTCTTCTGCGCGGCCGCGGCTGGGCTCACGATCGTGGCACTGCAGATCGCCTATTTGCCCGTCCTCTACGGCGCCTTCAACCGCCGCGAGGTGCTGGTCACCATGCTGGACAGCCGGGCGGGGTCACCGGCGTGGGGCCCGGAACTGCTCGCTCGCAGCGAATTAGTCGATAATGTCCACAACCTGGCGAGCCTCTACCAGCGATGGGAGGAGTGGGCAGCTGACGTGGCGGAGACCCACGCGTCGTACCCGGTCCTCCTCTGGTTCCGCTCACCGCACCCCTATCGGTCGTGGGTCATCGGACTGCTGGCTGTGATGGATGCGGCGGCGATGCACCTGTCGACCCAGCCGTTGCTGGCCCCCTCCGAGGCGCGCGCGTTCCTGCGCATGGGATACATGTGCCTGCGGGACCTCGCGACCGTGGTCGGCATCACGTATGACCCTGACCCAAAACCCAGCGACCCCATTCAGCTGACCGAGGACAATTTCCAGGACGCTATCCACCACCTCGAGCACGTCGGTTGGACGATGCAGCGGAGCGCCGCCGACTCGTGGGTCCATTTCAGCGGTTGGCGCGTCAACTACGAGGCGCTCGCCTACGGCATCGCCGACGCGGTGAACGCGCCACCGGCGCTCTGGGCCGGTCCGCGCAGAAACCTCCCTCCGAGGTTGCAACCGCCCGAGCGTCCACCCCACCGCGAGCCGTCCCCTGAAATGCAGCGCATTCGCAAGCTCACCGAGAAACGGCGGTCATCTCGAGAGACGTGATTGCAAGACGGGCGAGGATAGCGGTTCGTTACACGCTCACCACACGAGCCGTCAGGCGCCACCTAGCATGAGTCGACACCGAGCAAGCCGCTCGATCAATGCAGGTCAAGAAATGCTGAGGTGGCGAGCAGGGACGGCCGAGCAGCGCCCCGCTGACGGCCGGAACGACTTCGCGCGGCGCCCGGAGACCGCTGTCGGCAATCAGCCGTGTTCCGCGTTGCGCTGTTCGTCGCTGGTCGGCATGCCCTGCAGCTACGTCGACCGCCGCGGACGGCGTTGCAAGACGGCGTGGTGTCCCGCGGATCGGAGCGTGGTCGAC
>PLDZ01000271.1:249-6447 GCA_003136295.1 Candidatus Dormiibacterota bacterium | reverse complement strand
GCCACGTCGTCGAACACCCGGCGACCGTTCGGGAACCCGGCGAGGTCCCCGCCCAGGATGCCGTTCAGACTCGGCGACGACGCCGGAGGAATCGCCATGTTGAGGCGCAACAGGTCGGCCGGCGTCGATCCGGTCGAGTTCTGGAAGCCCTTCACGACGCCCGACGGGATACCCAGGAGCAGGATCGCCTCCAGGTCGACGCGAGTCTTCGTATAGGCGGCCAGGTGCGGGAAGACACCGGGGTAGAGGACAGGAAGGAGTCCCGCAAGCTCGGGATGGGCGTAGTTGGCTACGAACTGGGCATCGTTGCTGGGCTTGGTCGAGTTCCAGAAGTCCTTCTTCCCGATCGGGATGACCACCTCGTTGATGAGCGGCATGCCGAGGCGCGACACTTGAACCCACGGTCCGACATCGGTGGTACGACCGCCACTGTCGAGCACCGTCGACTTGCGCCGGCTGGCCGTTGTGTAGACGCCGATGACCGAATCCGCGCTGGTCGGATCGGTGGGCATCTCGCCATTCCGCGTCAGGTGCGTCTTGGGAACCTGGATCGCGATGGTGTGCACGTTGAGATGCTTCGTGGAATCGACGCCGCCGACCGCGGGCAGTGGAATGAGATGGGCATTCTGGAAGGGGCGCAGCACGCCGAGGTCGAAGATCGATCCCAGGTCGACGTAGAAGCCCTCACGCCGCTGGCCCGCGAAGACCCAGCCACCGTCAAGGGGATGCACGGCGGCGCGGGCAAGAGCGCCGTAATTCGGTGTCGAGCGAACACCCACGTTCACCGGAGGGCATGCAAGCTTGCTGGCGAGCACTTCGGCGTGGCCACCCTTGATGCGCGTCACCGAGTAGAACTGGCGCACGTTCCAGCTCGAGCTCGTCAGGCTCGTGATCGGACCCGTGTTGTACAGGAAGGTGTTCGGATCGGTGAACTCGGTCGTGAACTTGAACTGGTAGGTGATCGCGTCGGCGACGCTCCCGCCGTTGGTGACGGTGATCTCATAGAGCACGTCGTCACCGAAGCTGTAGAAGTTCGGGCCGCCGTCCGGTCCCTCGAGCGGGATGTAGTTGGCGATCAAGGTCACCGTCTCTGGGTGATCAGGGCTGGTGAACGCGTATAGGTCAGTGCTGTCTGCAACCGGGTCCTTCGAGATCCCCGGCGCTTCACGATGCGAAGACATGTTTACCCCTCGTGAGGTTGTGGTTGCTGTTGTGGTCGGCGGGTCAGCGCGCTGCGCGCTGAAGACGCCGGATGAGCTGCGGGTCCTTGGTGACGATCTCGCGATGGCCGACCATCACCGAGATCTCGCCGGTTGCCGCATCGCGGACGTACGCGGTCATCGGCTCGCTGGACATCGGACCGTCACTCGCCTCGGCAACGTTCTGCGCCGCCTCCACGAGCGTGTGCGGCCCGGCGATCAGCCCCATCGCCGCCACTCCGCCCGCTGCCCCCACAGTCGTGGACAGAAACGTCCGCCGTGTCACCTTGGCCATGTGTACACCTCGCTGGGGCGGTCGTTGGCGATCCGAGTGGCCGTCTTGTCTCCGCCCTGTCACCGCTTGGTACGGACCGGTCAGGGCGCCGGATCAATGCCGTGCGACGCCGGGCCTGCGATGCCGGCCGAAGGCCCCGAACGTCAGGTCCAGGCGGGGACGAGCACCTCGACACTGTCGGTGTTGACGCGTGTCTGGATCGCCGGAAGCGGGTTCAATCGATAGTCACCGGGATTCGCCGTGCCCGTGAGGTTGAAGCTCATGGGATGGCACGGGCAGACGAGCTTCCTCTGCGCTGGCTGGGGGACGAGGGTGCATCCCTGGTGCGTGCAGACGGCGCTCAGACCCCGGATCTGACCGTCGAGCGTGAAGACCACGCCCTGGATGCCGCCCGCCGAGAACTGCTTGATCTTTCCAGGGGTCACGTCGGTCAGCTTCGCGACCGCCACCCACGCGCTGATGTAGGGCTGAATGGTGCCGCCGCTGCTGGCCGGCTCAGTCAAAACCTCGTGGAGGCGCTCGACACCGACACCGGCAGCAACCGACGCTGCAACCGTGGCCAGGCCGCCGACCAGGAACCGCCGCCGGCGGATCCCCGCCTCCGTCCATCCGGGCTCATGGTCGGCCGCCTCGCGCAGCTGGCGTGCGAGCGTGTCGACGAATGCCGGCGATGGAGTCGACCCGCCCGGATGCGCTGCCCGGAGACGCGCGGCCACCTGCATGGCCGCGGAGTCATCATCCGCGGGCGAGCGTGGCGGTCTGCGGTTGGCGATGAGCGCCTGCACGAAGCGGGTGAGGCGGCGGTCAGCTTTGGACATCACGAGCTCCCGTGGCGGCAGCGCGCCGGAGCGCACGCAACTGCAGCACCTTGGCATTGGCGACGCTCACACCCATGGCCGCGGCGGTCTCCCGGATCGAATATCCGCGGAGGAACCGGAACTCGAGGACGCTGCGATAGTTGGCCGGCAAACTGTCGAGAATCGGGCTGACGTCGACCTCGTCCTGTTGCTCGGCGGGTTGGGTCGAGTCGCGTTGGTCATCGAACTCCATCAGGACGGTGCCGTGGCGCTGACGCCAGACATCGGCCAGCACGCTCCGGGCCGTGGTCCGAAGGTACGCGTGGATCTCGCCCGGCGAGACGTCGGAACGCAGCCGCGGCAGGGCGCGAAGGAAGGTGGTTGAGGTGACGTCCTCGGCATCAGGGGTATTGCCGGTCCTCGAGTAGACGAACCGATAGAGGGGAGCGACATGCTCCTGGTAGACGGACTCCCAGTCGTTCGCGCGTTCTGGGGCGCCGACCACGCGAAGCGGAGGCGAGGTTTCGGGCACAGCCACGTTCGATGATGGTCTACGCGCCGGAGTTACGCAATTGGGTTTTGGGGGATGATTGTGGGAGAGGGTTTTTGGCCATGAGTTCCGACACGTCCCACGACCGGCTCATCGGAACCGTTTCGTTGATCCTGGATCGGATGGTGCACGTCCGCCTGACGGCCGTCGGCCTCACCCGTCCCGAGGTGATCGATCGAACCCCTGCGGATCCCGTTGAGTTCTGGGAACGGAGCCGGGTGCACGATCCACGCTCGATCCGGGTCAACCGGGAGTGGGAATCGCTCGGCGGCCCACGCTGGCGTGAACTCGAGCTCGAGGGCGAGAGCGAGGGACCAGGCGGCCACTGGGGGAGCCGACGCCTGGTGGCAACGGCGCACGTCCGGCGCGAGACGGAACCGGCTCCGTTCGTGCTCCTGCTGCACGGCTATGCAGTGCCACAGACCAGCTACGACCGGTGGCTCGCAAAGCAGATGCGCCTCCGCGGGGCACACACGGCCCGGCTCGATCTGCCGTACCACCTGAGGCGGATATTTCCCGGTCAGCGCAGCGGCGACGGATACTTCAGCCTCGACCCGGCACATATTCGAGCCGCCGTTCGCCAATCGGTCGAGGATGCCGCGGCGGTGATCGCCTGGGCGCGCGCTGAGGTCAGTCCGCACGTGAGTGTGGTCGGGGTCAGCCTTGGCGGGCTGATCGCGACGCTGCTGGCGGCGCAGCTGGAGCTTGACCGGGTGATCGCGGTGGCGCCCTTCTGCGACCCGGCGACCACCCTCTCGCAGCGGCCACCAACCCCGTCGCTCCGCCACCTCGGGATGATCGGAGAGTTCAGCGGGTCGTGGGGTCCCGATCGCCCGAGCGCCGGTCGCTTTCTCGAGTCGACGCTCGCGCCGCTGCGGGCTCGCAACCTGGTACCGCGGACCCCAGGGGATCGCATCACCCTGGTTCGCGCGATGCAGGACCTGGTCGTCGGATCGGATCCGGTCACGGAGCTCGCCAGCAGATGGCACACCGAGCTCTGGACCTACCCGCACGGACACATGACAGTGATGAGCGCCGGCGGGATCGCGCGGCGGATCGCGGATCGCGCAACCACGATGGACGAAGAACCGGGCCTCCCCGTCGCCGTATGACGACGACCCGGCCAGTGCTGCGCCGCAAGGGGATCACCCCGAGCGGACGCTCGTATCTGATCCGGCCTTCAGAGGATGGCGACGCTCCCGGGCTGGCCGCGCTGATCGATGCGGTGGCCGCCGAGGGCGAGCTCATCGCGGCGGTACCCGGTGAACCCGACACGATCGAGCAGAGCGTGCGGCTCGCCTCGATGGTGCTCGAGGGTGGGCTCACGCTGACCCTCGAGGTCGACGGTGTTCCCGCGGGTCACGTGATGGTGCAACGGCGCGCCGGCGGGCACTATGCGCACGTCGGCGAAGTCGCCATCCTTGTCAGCAACAGCCAGCGCGGCGCCGGGCTCGGGCGCGCGCTGATGGAGATGGCGATTGCCTGGGGGCGCGCGGTCGGGCTTGCCAAGCTCAGCCTGCGAGTCTTTCCCGACAACCAGCGCGCCATCGGCCTCTACCGGTCGCTCGGGTTCGATGACGAGGGTCTGGTGAGAGGCGAGGTGCGCATGCCCAGTGGTGACCGGGACATGCTGCTCATGGGCCTCGCTCTGTCAGATCTGAGATGACGCACACCCCTGCTATCCTGCGAAACGAATGAGCGACTCGCGCCCGATCGGCGTGTTCGACTCCGGTGTCGGCGGCCTGACCGTGCTCCGCGAAATTCGTCACCAGATGCCGGCGGAAAGGCTCATCTATGTTGCCGACCTGGAGCACTTTCCATACGGGCCGCGCTCGCAGACACAGGTACGCGGCCTCGCCCTCGACATCATCGGCATGCTGGCCGGCATGGACACCAAGCTCGTGGTGATCGCGTGCAATACCGCAACCGCCGCAGCCCTTCATGTTGCTCGCGAGCGCTTCGACATCCCGGTGGTCGGGGTGATCGCTCCAGGAGCCCAGGCGGCTGCGGCGGCAACACGCAACGGCCGGGTCGCAGTACTCAGCACCGAGGGGACGCGCGCCAGTGGCGAGTACGTCCACGCCATCAGGGAAGCGAACCCCGGGATCGTTGTGCTCAGCGAGGTCGCCGCCGACCTCGTGGCGATCGTCGAGGACGGCGATGCCGACACCCCCAGAGCGGACACCGCGCTCGCGCCCGTGCTCGAGCGCATCTTCGACTGGCGCGCCGATACCCTCGTCCTCGGCTGCACCCACTACCCGTTGCTTCGCCCCGCATTGCGACGCGTGATCGGAGCCCGGCGTCTGCGTGTCGTTGACAGCGCGGACACCACCGCGGCGCGGGTCAGCCGGATCGTCGCGGTCAACCGCATCGGTGCTGATGAACAGGCCATCCCAGGCGCGAAGACGCTGACGACGCTGACTGAGGTGCTCGTCACCGCGGCTCCCGCACGTTTCCGAGCCAGCGCAGCGAGCCTCTTCGATGAGCCACTCCCGGCTCCCCGCCTGGTCCGGCCCGAACCGCAGCCGATTCGAGTGGCGGCGGGGTCGTGAGCACCGTGGCCGAAGAGCTCCTGGAGCCGATCTCCGCCGAGTTGGTCGAGTTCGAGCGGCGCCTCGACGCCGAGATCGCCGCCGACCTCGGGCCGATGGCCAGCGCGATGTCTCATATCGTGAAGGCGGGAGGGAAGCGCCTCCGCCCGGCGCTGGTCATCCTGGCCGCCCAACTCGGCAACGCCAACTCGAACGACGTCTTCAACCTGGCGATGGGCATCGAGTTCATCCATACGGCGACCCTGGTACACGACGACCTGATCGACAAGGCGCCCACCCGACGCGGGATCACCACCGTTCACGAGGCTCTCGGACTGGAGCACGCGGTGATCATCGGCGACTACTACTTCGCGAAGGGCGCATACCTTCTGGCCGAAATCGGTATGCCCGCGGTCGACTCCGCGATCAGCCAAGCGGTCATGACCATCTGCATGGGGGAGTTGCTGCAGATGACCAGCCGCAACGCGTACGACCAGTCGATCGCCGACTATCACCGCAAGATCGGGCGCAAGACGGCGGTGCTCGTCAGCACGAGCTGCTACGGCGGCGGCCTGATCGCGGGATTGGACGCTGCATCGGTCGAGAGCCTGCGCCGCTACGGCCACAGCCTGGGGATGGCCTTTCAGATCGCTGACGACGTCCTCGATTACATCGCCACCAGCGCCGAGGTGGGCAAACCGGTCGGCGCTGACCTTCGCCAGGGGACGGTGACACTCCCGCTGATGCTGGCGCTCAATGACCGCCGGGTGAGCGGCCGCCTGCGCCGCATTCTGGCCAAGGATGACCTCAACGAGGAGGACTTCGA
>PLDZ01000271.1:0-130 GCA_003136295.1 Candidatus Dormiibacterota bacterium | reverse complement strand
CAACATAGCCCAGACTTTCGACCACCGTGGCGGGCATGGACGTTGAGATCGCTGTGTCGCCGGCCTGCGCAGCGATGAGCGTGGCGACGGTGCGCGCGACATCGACCGCGGCGAACAGACAGACGACGAT
>PLDZ01000008.1:10996-11119 GCA_003136295.1 Candidatus Dormiibacterota bacterium | reverse complement strand
GACCACGACCTCACCGGTGCGATCCATCGCCGGCTGGTCGAGAACAGCGTCGACCTCGCGGCCGACGGCTTGAAAGTGCTTCGCGAGACGGCAGCCGAGCTGCACCTCGTGGTGGTGTGCGGG
>PLDZ01000008.1:2870-10964 GCA_003136295.1 Candidatus Dormiibacterota bacterium | reverse complement strand
TGGGAGAACTACATGCCGCTCGCGCGCTACGCCCTCTACGCGGAGGGGGTCGAAGTGTATGTCGCATCGACGTGGGACGAGGGCGACACGTGGATCGCCACCATGCGGCATATTGCGGCCGAAGGTCGGTGCTGGGTGCTCGGGTCCGGATGCGCGCTGCGCGCGGCGGATGTGCCAGTGTCATTTCCAGGGCGCGAGCAGCTCTTTCCCGACCCCGACGAGTGGATCAACCCCGGCGACTCGGTGGTGGTCGCTCCGGGCGGAAGCATCGTTGCAGGGCCATTGCACGAGGAGCTCGGGCTGCTTCTGGCGGACATCGAGCCGGCGCGCGCGGCGGCCGCCCGGCGGACGCTCGACGTGACCGGCCACTACAGCCGCCCCGACGTCTTTCAACTCGCAGTCGACCGCGGCGTTCGCGACCCGGTGACGTACCGCTAGCGACCTGGGTCAGACTCCATCAGCCTGCTTGAGCAACTGAACGTGGAGCGCCTGGACGGGTGGACTCGGCGTCGCGCCGAGCTCCTCGCGAAGAAGCGTGCGCAGCTCCTCGTAGACACGGAGCGCTTCCGCGAAATTGCCTCGCGCAGCGAGGATTTCCATGAGCAGGCGATAGCCCGACTCGCGATACGGCGCGTGTTCGATCAGCTCTCGCGCGGTGCGCTCGCCGACATGGAGTTCGCCGCCCGCCAGCCCAAGCGCGCTGGCGGTGTAGCACTCCAGTGCCGAGGCGTGAATGCCGTCCAAGCGGCGCCGGTGCGGCTCGATCCACGGAAGATCCTCGCCGCGCAGGAGTCCCCGGCGAGCGGTGAAGAGCGCGACCAGGGACGGGCCCCACGCGCGCGCCCACCGCCCCTGAGCGATCGCAGATTCTGATCGGTGAATGGCCTCGTCTGCCGCCTCGAAGTCGATCCAGGCATCGGCCGGGAGGAGCAGCCTGATCTCGCCCCGCCCCTGCACCCGATCGAGGCCCACGGCGCGGCGTAGCCTCGAGAGAACGCTGCTCAGGGCGCCGTCGGCGTCCGGGGGTACGTCGTCCGCCCAGAGCGCGTCGACGAGTTCCTCCCTGCTCGAGTCGTGGTGGCGGTTGAGCACCAGAAAGGTGAAGAGCAGTCGGCCCTGGCGCTTGGGAATCAACTCCGTGACCGTTTGACCGGCGATCTCCACCGCGAGCCGCCCGCAGATCTGAATTCGGGTCGAGGGCTGGTGCGTCAACGTTGCGGCAAGGAGAATGTCAGAAAGTTCGAGGGTCCGCGTAGAGCGGGCCTGATCGACCCACGGAGGAGAGCCATGGCCAAGCAGATCATCTGTCAGTGTGGTTTCGTCGGACGCGGCGAGACAGCAGCGGATGCTGCGGCGGTGATCGAGGGACACATGCAGAGCGATCACCCCGAGCTGGTGGGAGAGGTCAGCAAGGACGACCTGCTGGCGATGGCCGAAGAGGCCTGAACCGCGCGACGCTCCGGGCAGATCGGAGCGTCAAGGTTGGTGCAAGGTCGCGGTAAGAAGGGGTCAACCACCTGCTCCTAGGGTCTGGGGCGTCAACCCACCTCAAACAGGAGCACGCAGATGACCCAACTCGTACCCGAGCTCGAACTGCCGCCCGGGCCGCTCGTCAGCAGTGACTGGCTCGGGGCCAACCTGGATCAACCGCGGGTGCGGATCCTCGACGTTCGCGGACGGCATCCGAGCTCATCGCTCGCGCACGCCAAGCGCGTCGAGTACTCGGAGGGCCATATCCCAGGCGCGATCTTCATCGACTGGGAAAAGGATTTCGTCGATGTGAGCGACCCGGTGCCGTACCAGGTTGCGTCACCCGACGCGTTCGCCAAGCGCGCCGGCGCTCTGGGCATCAACGAAGGCGACCTGATCGTCGCGTATGACGACTACTACGGCATTTTCGCCGCGCGTGTCGCATGGAGTTTCCGGTTCTACGGCGCCGAGGCTCGCGTCCTGGACGGCGGCTGGCGCACCTGGCTCGAGGAATCCCGGCCGGCGACCGCCGATGTGGTTGAGCGACCTGCAATGACCTTCACCACGAAGGTTCGCACCCCGCTGCGACGTAGTCTCGACGAGGTTCAGATGGCCACAGCCAATGGGGTGACGCTGGTGGATGCTCGGCCGCGCCATCTCTTTCTCGGCGAGCCCGGGGCCGCGGGCACGGGTCACATCCCGGGCGCGCTTTCCCTGCCGTACCAGGAGCTTGTTGACGGTGCGACTGGATTGTTCGCCAGCCCGGCGGCGATCGTTCGCCTGCTGCGCGATGCGGGCGTCGACCCCGCGCGGCCTCCCCGGGAGCTGATCGCCACGTGCGGCACCGGCGTATCCGCCACCGTCGCACTGATTGCGCTCGAGATCGCCGGTGTTCATGGGGCCGGCGTGTACGACGGCTCGTTCTCGGAATGGAGCGCAGATCCAGAGCGGCCCATCGAGTACGGCGCTGCGGGCTGATCCTCGCTGCGTCATTCGCTCCCAAAGCCGCGCCCTCGTCAGCAATCGGCAACCGTCACAAGGAGGACAGTCAATGGCAACGACAGGCACTCGGATGATCCGGAAGAGTCTTGACTCGCCGGACGAGACGCGCCGTTTCGAAGCAGGCACCGGCAAGCTCGACCTTGTCACCACGGAGGGCGGCCCCGTGGGTCGCGCCCGGTTCGAGCCCGGTTGGAAATGGTCGCAGCACGTGAAGCCGATCGCCAAGACAGACAGCTGCCAGGCGGGCCATGTCGCCTATTTCGTCTCGGGACGGATGAAGGTGGTCATGGACGATGGCACCGAGGACGAGTTCGGACCTGGCGACCTGATGATCTGCCCGCCAGGGCACGACGCCTGGACCGTCGGCGATGAGGCGTGTGTCGTCGTCGACTGGGCGGGCTTCGGCGACTACGCGAAGGGCTCGTGAGCGCCGGCGATCGTCGATGACACGGCAGGGTCGGCTCCCGGTGGCGGGAGCCGACCTTTACTACCGCGTGTAAAGACTGCGACCTGCCGTCGCCCGCCAGACCTCCGTCCGCCGTTCACATCCGATTCACATCTCGCCGCGACAGTGATGCACGTACCGTTCAACCCCTCCACAAGGAGAATCGACATGTATCGTGCAGGACGCACCGCCTGGGGCCTCGTGGCAATCGGGGCGGCAACCGCGGTGGGCATTACCACTCGGGACCCGGGGTTCATCATCATCACCTTCCTCGGCGCTCTGGTGGTGCCACGGGTGCTGGGTCTGACGCCACGGCGTTGGAATCGGCGCGGCTTCGGACCGCATGCCTTCGGCTCCCACGGGAAGGGCTGGGGTGGTGGCTGTTCCGGCGCCGGCCACAAGGCGTCGGATCCCGAGGCATCCACGGCCGCGCCCCAGTCGGTCTGACGATCGACGGGGCGGCGGCTGCTCGCCGCCCCGCGTCGCCCTACGATGCCCGTGCCATGACCAGAGTGCTGATCGTCGACGATGAGCCGGCGATCGTGCGCCTGATACGCGACTACCTCGAGCGCGCGGGGTTCGACGTGATGACTGCGGCCAACGGCGAGGATGCACTTCAGGTCTTCGCGCGCGGCCACCCGGACCTGGTGATCCTGGACCTGACGCTGCCGCGCATGGACGGGCTCGATGTCGCACGCGCGCTGCGCCGTGCGGGTGACGTGCCCATCATCATGCTCACCGCGCGAACTGAGGAGGCCGACCGGGTCGCGGGTCTCGAGCTCGGCGCGGATGACTACGTCACCAAGCCCTTCAGCGCACGGGAAATCGTTGCGCGCGTGCGGGCGGTGCTGCGCCGGGCCCAGGCTGCCGCGATGCACGAGGACGTCGTCCGTGTCGGTGACTCCATCGTGCTCGACGCACCGCGGATGCACGTGCAGGTCGACGGACGCGAGGTGCCGCTGACCGCAACGGAGTTTCAACTGCTCTTGCACATGGCCCGCCAGCCGGGCCGCGTCTTCACGCGGGCGCAACTCCTCGACGCGGTGCACGGCGTTGCTGTCGAGTCGTACGAGCGAGCCATCGACGCGCACGTCAAGAACATTCGCCGCAAGCTCGAACCCGACCCACGCTCGCCTCGCCACCTCCAGACCGTCTTCGGAGTCGGCTACCGCCTCGTGGACAGCGAGGGATGAGGTCGGGGCCGCCGTGGGGGAGAGGGGGTGGCGGCCGCCCACCCTGGTGGCCGGAGGGCGAGACATCGCCGTGGTCGGGAGGCCCGAACTGGCGGCGTCACGGGAGACGTATTGCGCGGCGCATCGGGTGCTTCGTCGGACTGGCGCTGCTCGTCGTCCTGAGCGCGATCTTCGGCGTGGTCTGGCTGCTGCTCAGCGCCTTTGGCGCGGTGAGCTCAGCCCCGTTCGACACCGCCGTGGCGGTGACCGCGCTGGTGCTCGGTGGGCTCGCAATCGTCATTGCGATCCTGGTGCTCCGCCGCCTGGCGGCGCCGGTTGGGGCGCTGATCGAGGGTGCACACCGCATCGAGGCCGGGGATCTCTCCGCGCGGGTTCCGGTGCGAGGGCCGTCAGACCTTCGCTCGCTCGCGCGTGCCATGAACGCCATGAGCAGCCGTCTCGAAGCCGAGGAGACCCACCGGCGGTCGGTCCTCGCGGATATCGCCCACGAGTTGCGAACGCCGCTCTCCATCATCCGGGGTCAGGCCGAGGCCGTCACCGACGGCATCTATCCGGCTGATGCCGAGCACATGGCCCCGATCGTGAGCGCAACGGAGTCGATGGAGATGCTCGTCGACGATCTCAGCACGCTGACCTTGGCGGAAAGCGGCGCCTTGCAGCTGCATCGCGAACCGATCGATGTCGCGGTCCTCGTCAACGAGACGCTGGGTGCCTTCGGCGCCGAGGCGAGGGCTGCCGGCGTGCAGATGACCGAGCACATCGACGTCGACCTTCCACCGATCGACGCCGACCCGGGCAGAATCCGCGGAGTTTTGGGCAATCTCGTCAGTAACGCGCTGGCCCACGCACGCCCCGGCGGTACGATCCGCGTCGAGGGAGCTGCCGCCGACGGCTCGGTGCTGCTGACGGTTCGCGACGACGGAACCGGTATTCCCGCGGAGTTGCTCCCGCGCATCTTCGATCGTTTTGTGAAGGGGCCGTCGTCCACGGGATCGGGACTCGGACTCGCGATCGTCCGCGACGTCGTCGAGGCGCACGGCGGCTCGGTGACCGCGACGAGCACGCAGGTGGACGGCACCGCAATCACGCTGCAGCTTCCCGCGGCACGGTCACGCTGATGTGGTACACGTACCCGGATATGAGCATGCAGCAGGTCGCCACTGATTTTTCCGGGTGGCTGGCGCGCTGGGACGCGCAGCAGCAACGCCATATTCCGGACCGTGAGGAACGCTTCAGCGCGATGGTCGACGCCGTGGCGGCATTTGCCGGGCCCGAACCTCGCGTGCTGGACCTCGGGTGCGGGCCCGGATCCCTGAGCGCGCGCGTCCTTGACCGCATCCCCGGCGCCAGCGTGGTCGCCATCGACGCCGACCCCGTCCTCCTCGCCATCGGCCGCGGCGCCCTCCGTCAACGGCATCAGTTGGAGTTCGTCGATGCCGACCTCCGCGCTGACTGGNNGCGTGCTCCGCCCAGGAGCGGTGTTCCTCGACGGCGACCGGCTCGACTTCGACCACGATCAGCGCGCCATCGCAGCGGGAGCGCATGAGGTGCGGCCCGAGTGGCCGGATGCCCCGGAGGGAGCCGAGGACTACGACGCGTGGTGGGAGGCCGCCGTCGCCGAGCCCGGACTCGCGGCCGAGGTCGCGGAGCGCGAGCGGCGGTGGCACACCCACCCCCACGAGGACGAGGCGCACAGCTACGAGTTCCATCGTTCTGCGCTGTTCTCCGCCGGATTCGTCGAGGTGGGCACGCTGTGGCAACACCTCGCCAATCGCGTCCTGGTGGCGATCCGCTGACGGCAGGCGACGAACACGAGTCGAGTAATCCCAGGGCTCATCGCCCGGTAAATCTCACCCTGTAGGAGCCTGGCAGAGGCACCGGGATCGCTGTACCCTGCGGGCACATATGGGGTTCAACGGGTCGCCGTAGGGTGTCCTCACAGACACCGGACGCGGATCCAGTCGTACTCGAGGTCGCCGGGATCGATGTGCGCTTCGAAGGCGTGGTCGCGCTCGACGGCGTGTCGCTGACGGTGCGCGCCAACCAGATCGTCGGCGTGATCGGACCCAATGGCGCAGGCAAGACGACGCTGTTCAACGCCGTCTCGAGGTTCGTCACCCCGGTTGCCGGAACGATCACGTACAAGGGGCGATCCCTGATCGGTCTCCCCGCGTGGCGGCTGGCGCATGTGGGCATCGCTCGAACGCTCCAGGGGCTCGGCTTGTGGCCGGCGCTGACGGTGCTCGAGAATGTGGTCGCGGGCGCACCTTCGCGCACTCGATTGGCGGCGGATCTGCTCGCGTGGCCCAGCTCCGACCGCCACGCCGCGACGCTCCGTGAGGAGGCGATGGCGAACCTCACCGAGCTCGGCGTCGCCAACAGGGCCGCGTCGTACCCGGGCGCGCTTCCTCACGGTGTCCAGAAACGCGTGATCATCGCCCGCGCGCTGATGGCCCGGCCATCGCTCCTCCTCCTCGACGAACCTGCCAGCGGGCTCTCCACATCGGACGTGAACGAGCTCGTCGACCTCCTGCGCTCGCTACGTGCGCGCATGGCGATCGCGCTCGTCGAGCACCATGTCGACATGGTGATGGCGGTGAGCGACAGCATCACCGTGCTCAACCTCGGGGAGGTGATCGCTTCGGGCACACCGTCCGAGATCCGCGCCAACACCGATGTTGCCAATGCGTACCTCGGCCAGACCGTCGCGCATGCTTGAGATCAGCGACCTGACGGTCGCGTACGGCGGCGTCATCGCGCTCGACAACGTGTCGCTGTCGGTTCCCGAGGGCAGCATCACTGCGGTGCTGGGGGCCAACGGCGCGGGCAAGACCACCCTGGTCCGAACCATCTCCGGCCTCGTCAAACCCCGTCAAGGCTCGGTGATGCTGGGCGACCAGCAATTGGTGGGCAGGTCCCCGGAGGCGATCGCTCGCCTGGGTGTCGGCCACGTCCCCGAGGGCCACGGCATCGTCAGCGAGCTCACTGTCGACGAGAACCTTCGCCTCGGTGGCCTCTGGCGCCGCGATCGCGCCGACCAGCGAGTTGCGATCGAGGAGGCGTACGAACTGTTCCCGCCGCTTCGGGTTCGTCGCAGCGTGCATGCGTCGAACCTCAGCGGCGGAGAACGTCAGATGCTGTCGATCGGCCGCGCGATGGTCGCGCGCCCGGCCGTGCTGCTCCTCGATGAGCCATCCCTCGGGCTGGCGGGCGGCCTGCTCGCCCAGATCATGCAGCGGCTGGTCGCGCTCGTGACCGAGCGAAACCTGTGCGTGCTGCTCATCGAGCAGAACGCACGGTCCGCCCTGTCGGTCGCAGACCGGGCGGTGGTGCTGTCGCTGGGGAGAGTCGAACTGCGCGACAGTGCCGGGCGTCTCGCCGGCGACGATGCGTTGCGCCATGCGTACCTGGGCTTCTGACCGTGCACCTCTTCGTGATCTACACCGTCACCGGGATCACCAACGGCATGGTCTACGCCGCGGTGGCGCTGGCGCTCGTGATGATCTGGCGCGCGACCAGGATCATCAACTACGCGCAGGGCGCGATGGCGATGTTCACGACGTACATCGCGCTCGTCGTGATCCGCCATGGCGCTCCGTACTGGCTCGGGTTTGTGGTCGCGCTGGCGACGGGGATGGTGCTTGGCGCGGTCACTGAACGGGTGCTGGTACGCCCGGTGGAGTCGCGACCCCCGCTCAACGCGGTGATCCTGAGCCTCGGCGTGCTCATCCTGCTCGAGGCCATTGCGCCCATGCTGTTCGGTGGTCAGACGCAGTCGTTCCCCGTGCCGGTGTCGAACATCAACCTGGTTGCCGGGACGACTCAGCTCGACATCTCACCATTCGATCTCTTCACCATCGGCGCCGTGCTGATCGCGATGCTCCTCCTCTTTCTCATCTTCCAGCGCACCACGCTTGGGCTGCGCATGCGCGCGGCTGCGTTCAATCCCGAGATCTCGCGCATCCTCGGCATTCGCGTCGGCAG
>PLDZ01000008.1:0-2861 GCA_003136295.1 Candidatus Dormiibacterota bacterium | reverse complement strand
CTGGCGCCGCTCGGTGGGTTCGCGATCCTGATCGTGGTGCTCATGCTCCGTCCTCAGGGGCTGTTCAGCTTCGGGCGTCAGCGCCAGGTATGAGCACCGTGTTCCGCCGCTCGACACTCGTGCGCCATGGGCTTGTCTTTCTCGGGCTGGCCGTCGTGCTGCTGGTGCTGACGTCGTTCGTCTTCGATTCGTTTACCAACTACAACGTGACCGAGGTCGCGATCTATGCCATCTCGGCGGCCGGTCTCACGGTCCTCACCGGCATCAACGGTCAGGTCTCGCTCGGGCATGGCGCCCTGATGATGATCGGCGCCTACACCACGTCAGTGTTGCTCACGCGGCATCCCGGCCTGCCGCTCATCCTCATGCTCGTCGCGTCGATCGCGACCACGGGAATCGCCGGAGCGATCGTCGGTCTCGCCGGAGCGCGGCTTCGCGGGCCATATCTCGCCGGCGCGACTCTCGCGCTCGCGGTTGCGCTTCCTCAGGTGCCGTCCCATTTCGCAAGCGTGTTCGGTGGCAACCAGGGTTTGAGCGTTGCGGCATCGACGCCTCCCGCGTTCCTGGGTTCGAGCTTTGCGCCGGAACAGTGGTTGGCATGGATCACGCTGGCGGCAGCACTGGTCACGTTCTTCGTGCTGGCGAACCTCGTGCGCAGCGCCACCGGGCAGCGGTTCCGGATGGTCCGCGACAACGAGGTTGCCGCTCGCCTGTCGGGCGTCGATGTCGCCCGCACGCAGGTGCTGGCGTTCGTCGTCAGCGCGGCATGCGCAGGCCTCGCGGGTTCGCTGTTCGCGTACTGGGTGTCGGTGACATCGCCGAGCGGGTTCACGCTCAACCTGTCTTTGTCGCTGCTCACCGCCATCGTCATCGGCGGGCTCGGGAGTCTCAGTGGTGCCGTGCTCGGCTCGTTCATCCTCGTCTACCTGCCGGTGTGGACCGGGGGCCTTGCCAGCAGTCTCAACCTCTCGACCAACGTGGCCAACAACGTTCCCCTCGCCATCTACGGCATCGTCCTCATCGGCGCGATCCTCGTGTTCCCGCGCGGAGTCGCCGGAGGCGTTGCGTCGATCGTCCGCGGGGTGACGCGCGTACTTCGCTCGAGCCGCGGCACGGGTCCGCTGCCCGCCGCACCGGAGGCTCCTTCCCAATGACACCAGCAACCGGCATCCGCACACACAAGGAGCACACGCATGCGACCAGAGATCAGTAGATCGAGGACCTGGGCGGTGGCCGCCGTGGGTGGGGCGGCAGTGCTGCTGACCGCGGCGTGCGGCAGCACCAGTTCCACGGGCAACTCAGCCTCGGCACCGGGAGTGACGGCGACCACGGTGACGATCGGGAGCACCCAGCCGCTGACCGGCCCTGCCGCGCCGGGATACTCGGAGATCGCCCCCGCGTCCAACGCGTACTTCAAGTATGTGAACGCCCATGGCGGCGTCAACGGCCGGAAGATCTCCTACACGTACCTGGACGACCAGTACAACCCCACCAGCACCGCAACCCAGACGCGCAAGCTCGTCCTGCAGACCCAGGTCTTCGCGATGTTCCAGGCGCTCGGCACGCCGACCCACCTGTCGGTGGTTAGCTACCTTAACTCCGAACACGTGCCCGACCTGTTCGTGGCATCGGGCTGCAACTGCTGGAACAACACGTCACAGTATCCGGACACCTTCGGATGGCAACCCAACTACACCATCGAGGGCAAGATCCTCGGGCAGTACATCGTGCAGAACTTCGCGAGCAAGAAGGTCGGCTTCTTCCTGCAGGGACCCAACGACGAGTTCGGCGCGGACGGTCTCATGGGAGTGAACGACTCTTTGCAGGGCAAGGGGCTCAACGTTGATTCGACACCGGCGTACTACACGCCGACTGCGGCAGGAGCCATGGCGGTCGGCGCCGCGATCGCAGGTTTGCAGGCGCAGGGGGTCCAGGTGATCGTGAGCTTCTCGGTGCCGCTGTTCACTGCGATCGCCGAGGCGAGTGCCGCCGGGCTCAACTATCACCCCCAGTTCGTGGTGAGCAACGTCGGATCGGATCCGCCGACACTCTCCACGATCCTCACGGGTGGGTCGCTCGGCAAGAAGCTTCCCGCGGGACTGATCGGCGGCACGATCAGCGATACGTATCTGCCCCTGTTGACCGATGCAGCCAACCCCTGGGTGACCCTCTTCCAGAGCATCAAGGCCACATACGCACCCTCGCTGCCGTGGGACGGCAACGTCGAGTACGGGATGGCCGAGGCATACACGTTCGTGCAGGCGTTGAAGGCCGCTGGTCAGAACCCGACCAGGGCGAGCATGGTCTCCGCCGTGGAGAGCAGCCACTGGACTGACGGCCCAGGAATCACACCGTACGCGTATTCGTCAAGCAACCACAACGGGTACACGGGTGTGCAGATGGTGACCATCGGTCTGGACGGCACGCTCAAGACGCTCGGCCCGGTGGAGATCACCGACGACACGCCGACGGGCGCGATCACGACGTTCTCAGGCACGCCGTCAACACCACCGACAGGCGGCATACCAAGCGACTGAGTGACCGGAGAGGTCGCGAGGCGTGACTCGCGACCTCTCACAATCGGTGGGCGGATACCAAAGTCCTGACAAGGAGGCCGGATGCGAGTCCTGGGTCGCGCCCTGCTCGGACGGCCGATCCCGAGTTCGGTGCAGCAGTACCAGTCGATCCTCCACAACCAGTCCGAGCTGGCGTTCAAGCTCGCGCTGCTGCGCCGCGCAGGGGGTGGTGGTGATCTCGGTGCCCTTTCACCTTCGCGAGTAGTGACCGATGCGTCAGTCGGGTGGTTTCCGGCTCTTGAGCTTGCGATGGACCGACATATACGTGCGCCCGCGGTAGCGGCT
>PLDZ01000046.1 GCA_003136295.1 Candidatus Dormiibacterota bacterium | reverse complement strand
GGGAGCACCCCACCTACGGCACGGTACCGCCCGCCGAGTTCATCCCACTCGCTGAGGAGAGCGGCCTCATCGTAGAAGTGGGGCGTTGGGTTCTTCGCGAGACTTGCACGGTGGTGGCTGGATGGGGCGACGACCCAGTCCTCGGCCGGCTCTCGGTTGCAGTAAACGTCTCCGGCCGCCAGTTGCGCGACCCGGGCCTAGCCCAGACCGTCGCTTCCGTCGTGGCGGAGACTGGGCTAGACGCCGACCGGCTCCTGCTGGAGGTCACCGAGAGCGTCCTGATGGAGAATGACAAGTTCGCAGTCAGCGTGCTCGAGGAGCTGCGGAGGTCGGGAATCCGATTGGCCGTCGACGACTTCGGAACCGGGTACTCATCCCTCGGCGCTCTCCTGAGGCTGCCGATCGACCAGTTGAAGATCGATCGATCGTTCGTGCACAGCCTCCCCGATGATGAAGATGCCGCGACGATCGCGCGAGCGGTGGTCAGCCTAGGTCACAACCTCAACCTCACGGTTCTCGCTGAGGGAATCGAGACAGAAGCCCAGCTTATCGCCCTGCGCGAGTTCGGGTGCGAGTTGGGCCAGGGGTACCTTTTCGCCCGGCCCGTGCCCAAGGACGACGTGCGGAGGGTGATCGTCGAGCTGGCCGACGCCGGCCACGCCTTCGGCAGCGTCAGCAGCGGTGTGCACCAACCCGCTCCGCGCGGACACCAGGAGCCCAGTGAGGTCCTGCCGCTCAAGACGGCGCCCAGTACGGGCCCGGCGCGCTATGAGCGGTTCCGATGACGGCGTCCCCGCTCTACCCAGGTCGCTCGTGATGAGGCGAACCTGATTGGCTGATGCCAAATTATCGGCTCCAATTACGTCCGCCGATACGTGCGGTTGCGAACTCCCGTGCATGCGTTGACTCGTTAATGCCAGTTGTCATCATCGACTAATCCCTGACTCGAAGATACTCGCCATCGTTCAACGGTTCGTGGACCATCCGGCGTCATCTGTTGAGGTCAGCGCACTCTCCTCGATACCTCGTGGCGCACAGTCTGCTGCACTTCTGGCTTGATCGTCATAGCCATAAGGCCTCGTCGTCGCTGCTTGCTAACTAGAGGCCAGCTCCACGCAGCCACTGTTCGGCCCAGTCATAGGGGGCGTCGGGCTCGTTCGAACCGTCGCTCCCGGTTGTACCTTCGTCACCGACAGAGGAATCGATGACCTGAAACAACCGGACAGAGCGGGCTTCGCTACACTGGATCACCGCCAAGCCCGAAGGTGTCTTGGCGGCCTGTCTCAGTCCGGCTGCCACATCGACCAGGCCGGCCGTCAATCTACATAGACGTTGGAAACGGATGGCGTCCAAGTCGGCATCTCCGTAGGCTCCACCCCACCCCGTCTGAAACATGACAGCAATCGGGCGGTAAACAAGGTGGTACGTGAGGAAGTACGAGTTGGCTCCGTGGCCGCCATGGCTGACCGCCATGTAGTCGTCGGGCACGCCCTGAGCCCAAATACTCTGGAAGGGCTCGAAGAAGTACATCGACATTCGGTCGAGTTCCCGGGTCCCCCAATGCCAGCGATCGAAACGGCGAAATGAGGATGCGAGTTCCTTCGGCAGGGGCGGAAAAGCGAGGCCCGAATCGCGAAATTTCCGCCGCGCGTCCGCTAACTCAGCGCGGCTCATCTCCTCCTCAGCGGTGCTTCACGTGGACGGAACATGCAGCCTCCTCGAAACAAGTCATCGGGGCGCGCCGGCGCAGCCTGAGATGAAGTTGCAGGTCCATCGGCGAATCATCACGCGGGTGGGGCCAACCAGCCCTGGCCTGCGAATTCGGACAGTGCCATCGCATCTCCGTCCGCGGTAAATAAGGGTTCCGTCGCTTCGTCTTCGCCAGCTTCATCGGGGTTCGCACCACCGCGGTAGGCGACGACTACGTCATCTTCATAGCGCTCGACGTCGATCATTTCCCCGTTCCGTTGAAGGCTGTACATCACGCTCTGTGGATCACCGTAGCTCGTCTCAGCATACCGTTCCGTCACGACCCAGCCGGATTCCAGGAGTGACTGCACCAATTGGTCGCCGCGAGCGAACAGATCCGACCACGTGGCGCCCCCGTAAGCACGCGCGACAGGTACAAGACCTTTGGCTTGTGCCTCTTCCAAACTCCCCATCGGTCGCCAACCGAGCTCACCCCTCAGCGGGTCGTTTCGCTCGATGTCCTTAGCCTTCGCCACTGACGCTTGCAAGATCTCAATCGAGTCCGGATCGACGTTATATGCCCCGTCATCGTTGAGCACAATGACCTGCACGTAATTCAGCGCGGGGACAAATCGCAGATGAAGCACGCCCTCGACGACAGACGCGTCGCGCTCATCGGTGCGAGCCCGTACAAGGTCTCCAGTTCGCGGTCCCATCCCCCAAGGCTAGCGCCCCCTGAAGTTGCCTGTCCAGCCGCGCCCGACCCGTGACATCGCACACTCACCGGCGGTCTGGCTCACGAATGGTTGGTACCGACGCAGATGCTGTCTAGCAGGTCCAGGATGCTGATGGCCACAGATCACTCCGCGTGATCGCGCTACGACCCCCGGTCGCGGAGAACGGGCCGCAGAAGCACGCCCTGGGTGCGACTTACTAGCTTTCTGTTGTTGGTCTGCCTTGATTGCCTCTCGCGAGTCTCGATGGCGGCTCAGATTGCGGCGAGGTCCTCGGGGGCGAGTTGCTTGCTCTGCACGGCCACCATCACCTCCTCGATCGTGTCTGGCTGCGGGTAGGGCATATCCTCCCAGCCGTTCATGCGCTCGGCTAGAGAAGCTCCGGGAGGAGCAAAATCGGAGGAAGCCTTCACCTTAGCGTAGGGGAAAAAGGTGAGTGGTTGCATCAGCTCGTGCGACGTCCCACCATCCGGACCGTTCTGGATGATACGCGATAGCGCAGTCACGGGCCGCGCGGGTATGTGTCCCACGATGCGTTCCTATCCTCCTACCTCTACCACTATTGTCGTCAAACCGCGGTTAGCAGGTTGCTCTGTGAGCGGGTGGGCTTAGGCCGTCGGCTATTGGTCATCCGTCGGGTCGGTCTTCCGCTGTGTCGGTCGCGCCGGGGCGATGATCGTAGCCACAGGCATGTCGCGATCACCCACGCCGAGAACCTGGCACCGGTCGAGTCCGTGCTTGAGCCAGAGCAGTCCGGTCCAGGCACAAATCACCGCGTCGATCAGATCCTCACGGTGCTTGTACGCGCGATCGTTGATCGGCGATCGTTCGTCGATCAGTGTCCGAGACACCGGATGAGCCAGGAGATCGATCGGGGTATCTGCGTCGCGCAGCGTCGAAAGTCGGCGTACAAGGTCATCGCAGGTCGCCGCTCGCGAAACTCGGAAGTCGCTGAGCGGAATGGACTTCGGCCGCCGCTTGTATGCGGGGCGCTCGACGTCATAACCGAGTTCCCACGCGCCGACGAGTGTTGTGTATGGATAAACCTCTCCCACATGGCGGCCGGAGGTTGGTGGAGTTCCGTCGCACCCATCGTGATAACACCAGCCCATCGGCGCAAGTAACCGGAGCAACGCCACTCCGGTTAGCCGAGGCGACTCGAGGTTCGTGCTGTTGGCCGAGACCTTCCATCGACCGTATCGCTGACCAACTTGCTTTTCGCAGAGCCGCTGCTTTGCAACGTTGGAGACCACTAGCGGTGCGTCGACCGTAAGGAATGTGTCCTGAGTCGCGTGCTGGTCAATCCACGTGGCGATCGCAATGAGCCCAGATTCCCATCCAGCGTCGACGACCCTCCCCGTCGGATCGACTGCGACAAGGCCTGTTTCGTTGGCTAGCCCCCGGATGGAGCCTTCGCCCCAAGCGAGATCGGCTCCGATGACACGCATGGCTGCAGTCTGACTCACGGCTCCTTTTGCCGGCCAGTGAAGCGCGCAAGGACGAGCTGATGAGACGTTATCCGTTCCATACGCTCGTCCGATCTTGGTGCTGTTGAAGGCATCAGTAGCGGCTGATCCGATTGACCGGATCTTCAGTATCGACTGATCAGCCTACCCTACGACGCGCTGGGCGCCGAGGAACCGCCGCGCCTCTGCGGGGCTGACGACCCCGCCCGGGTCGAAGTCGTCCCATTACCGTTTCGACTTGGTCCGAGCGAACTTGCACCCATTCCTTCGCTGACCGGAAACGCATTTTCTTCAGGTTGACTGGTGTGCCAAGCGCCTTAATCAGAAGCGCCTCCATGTCGGCGATCTCCTGGGTCGGGCTCCCGATGGCGTAGTCGGTTATGAGTCTGTTCACCTGGAGGCCGGTCTCGTCTCGCGCTTCGAGCACACTACAGAAGCCGAACCAGCTGAAGCGGTCCCACTTACCGGCGTGCAGATCATGCTGGTGTTCCTTCAGGCGGGTGCCCAGGTCGCGGAGCCGGTTGAGTCCGACGTAGTACGGCCCGTAGTCGTTGTACAGGATATAGAGGCCACGCTGACGCCGGAAATCCGCAGCGATAATCCTGCCACCCGTCCATCCAATACGACCCAGAAGACGAAACTGGTTTCGGTTGCCTGTGCCCGGGTTCCAGTCGACTTCGTCAGCCCGCCAAAACAACCCATACGCCTTGATCAGCATGAGCAAAACGTAGCATGGATCGGTGCCACATATCACCTTTTGGGGACAGCTCAGCCCGGCTGCGCGAGGCTGCAGCGACCACCGCTGCATTAGTCGCCGCTAGGGCGGTTCAGATGGGCTTCCGCGCCCGCGCCGTCAGCCCATCCAGGGCGATGCCTCATGGTGCGAGCAACGTCTACATATGAAGCGCCTGCCATGGCTGTGGGCTAGTCACCCGACCGTGTCGCTTGGTGACGACGCGCGCGTAAGTCTCAGCGCGACCCCTGGAGGATCTAACCCGCGATTACTCGTCTTAGGCGCACTCTCCAAATGTCGCGTTGTCGATCTCAAGAGCAGTGGTTGATCCAGCACTCCCGATGATGATCATCGACTAACTCCGTGGCCTGCACAACGCTCGAAATCGCGCGTATTTCGGGGTGGGATGATGAAGTTGCGCTCCGGCGCCGCCGTCTTCAGCATTCGACGGTTCGGGCCGTACCCAGTCACTCGAAGTTCTGCTCGATCACCCTCGCCGCCTCTATGCTTAGCTCGCCCGACTCGTGCGTTACAACCAGGCGGTCAGTCCATTTACTGCCACATGTGGCATAAACTAGGGGATGCCAGCACCAGTGCGGGAGTAGCTCAGTTGGTAGAGCGCGACCCTTCCAAGGTCGATGTCGCGAGTTCGAGTCTCGTCTCCCGCTGTTTTCCGTTATAAGATAAAGTGATTCGCGGACGATAGTTGTTGCGGCCCCAGATTTCAGAGTGCAATCTTCGGTGATTGCTACAAGACTTTGTCGCTTCCACCTAACCGCGGCTGGACTTCCCGTACGACGTCGTAAGTGATGAAGACGAGGCCGTCCCCGACGGTCCGAGTGTCGACGAGGCGGATGAGCTTCTTGTCGCTGGTCTCGCCGAAAAGGCGTTCGCCGGCCCCGAGCACGACCGGGTAGACCATCAACCGCAGCTGGTCGACGAGGTCGTGCTCAATCAGCGTGTGCACGAGGTGACCGCTCGCGGCGACGATGATTTCCCCGTCCAGCTCCTGCCTCAGCGTCGAGACCTCANNACGAGCGTGGAGGACACGACGTACTTGGGCATGCTGTTCAACCTGTCCGCCCACTCGCCCGTTCGGGATGGCCACCGGGCTGCCAACCACTCGTAGCTCCGCCGACCCAGCAGGAAGGCCTCGGCAGAGAGCGCCTCGTCGCGCCCGACCTTGGCCCACCCCGCGCGGTCGTTGTCGCTAATCTGGGCGAACCATCCGCCATACCTGAAGCCCTCCTCACCGGTCGGGTCCTGGACGACTCCGTCGAGCGTGACGTTCTCGCTGACCACGATCTTTCCCATTTCGGTTCTCCCGTCGTTGGTGTTTATGAGTCACTACTGATGTAGGGGCGCGACGCGTCCTACATTTTTTCTAGTCGACGGAGTCTCCGGGTCGGACTCCGGCCTTCGCATAGGGCATTCCGCTGCCAGTAGTGATCAGACTGGGCAGACTCGTGCGCATCAGGGATCCCCACGCGTCGGAGCAGACGTCAAAACACTCAAACTGGGACTGAAGTCCGATGTGGGTGAAGAGAACTTCTGTCTGTCCGTTCTGGCGGTCGATTTCAAAGCAAATCGTGGTACCGACCCACTCAGCTTGATCCTCGACAAAGTTCATGTGGTTTTCAAGGACGAGCCAGGCTACCTTCTCGTTGGGCACGAGCTCGGTGACTCGAAGTTTGCTGTAGTGGACGTCCTGGACACGGTACGTAAACTCGTCACCGACACTCTGACTACTGCCTTGAACGTCTTCACCCCACCATCCGCGAACGTCGTTGATGGCGTCGAAGACCTCTTTTGGGTTCTGGTCAACCCTAAATGAGGCGGTGTAATTGCTCACAGGTTCTGTCCTTGCCGTTAGTTCAGCGTGGGAGTGAGCTGTCAGCAATTCGTCTTCTCTCTGAGTAGTGCCTGTTTTATCCGCGACTGTCACGACGTCCTCCTTATGAGTACGGGCTTGGGCGGGAGCCCTACCCGATTGCATGATGCAAGTGAGGATACCAGATAGACTTGCATCATGCAAGCTCTGATGGTAGGCTGAGAGCATGCTCGGGAAAACCTATGACACTCAGGTGTGCTCGGCCGCTCGAGCGCTCGAACTCGTGGGCGAGCGGTGGAGCCTGCTGATCATCAGGGACGCGCTGTTCGCCGGCGCCACCCGCTTCAACGACTTCCTCAAGCTTGGAATCGCAACGAACATCCTCCAGAACCGCCTGGATGGATTTGTCGACGCCGGAATCATGGAGCGCCGGAGCTACTCCCAGAATGCGGAGCACTATGAATACCTGCTGACCGACAAGGGTCGCGACCTGGCTCCCGCCATCGTCTCGCTGACCGAATGGGGCGACCGATGGGCGGCCCCCAACGGCCCACCCGTGTTCTACGTGCATTCCGTCTGCGGTGCTGCGATAACCCAGCAGACCACCTGCGCCAGCTGCGGCCAGGTGCACGATCTCACAGAGATTCACATACGACCAGGACCCGGCATGCCCGCCGACATCGCCGCGCGTATGCGCAGACCGATTGTCACGGGCAGTGTCGTCGTCCGAAATAGCGTCGGCCAGACTGGAAGCGACAAGAGAAACATCCCGCACCAACGAACCTCGTAACTTGCTTGGGACGCGGCAATTCAAGGCCGCCAGGGCATTTGCAATCGGTCCTGGAAGTGCGCCAGGCGGCAAACTGAGATGTAATGTTGCGTCGCCGGTTCACTTGGCGGATGAACCTCTACCGGCTCATCGTTGGCGTCATAGTCCTGGCCATCGTGATCCCTGCATGGGCAGTTGGGGTACAGGCGATGTGGCTTGTCGCGATAGTGTGCATCCTTGTCGTCATTGGCGCCGTCGGTGTCGGAACGCGTGTGTCGTCGATCCGAGAATGGTTGCG
>PLDZ01000190.1:4092-4376 GCA_003136295.1 Candidatus Dormiibacterota bacterium | reverse complement strand
AATGACCCGGGGATGCTCTGGATCCTCGGCGTCGGCGCTGTTCTCCTGGATGCCTACTGGCTGGTCAGGACGACGGTGACGGTTCGAGGCGTCCGCAGGACGCTGAAAGCACTCACTGCGACCGAGGCCGTGGATTGGTGGCAGCGCTGCGAAGAGTTCGAGGCGGCGCGGCCCGAGGGTGCGCCTGCGCCGTCCGAGGTGGTCCAGTGCGCACTCATTCCAACGTACACGGAATCGTATGACGTGCTGCGCGCGACCGTTGCCGCGCTCGCCGCGCAGAACTA
>PLDZ01000190.1:0-4072 GCA_003136295.1 Candidatus Dormiibacterota bacterium | reverse complement strand
CCTTCCCGAACGATGGTGACCGACCTCGATTCCGACTTCCGCCTGCACCCGCAGTACTTCGCATACATCACGCTCCAGTTCTGCACGGCCGAGGATCGACTCGTGTCGGTCTGGCAACCCGTACCTGTGTTCCTCAACAATATCTGGCGGGTTCCCACCGCGGTGCGCGTGATGGCGACGGCCGCAACCCAGTGGCAGATGTTCCTGCACCAGAACCCGCACCGCCTCGTGATGTTCTCCTCGTACTCGATGTCGCTCGACCTGCTCGCCAGCGTCGGATACTGGGACTCGGACGTGATTCCCGAGGACTCGCGATTCTTCTGGAAGGCCTTCTTCCACTCCGGCGGCAAGCTGAATACGAGGCCCGCCTTCCTGCCCGTATACGGCGACGCACCGCGCGCACGAACCTATACGGCGACGCACAAATCGCAGTACAACCAGATCAAGCGATGGGCGTGGGGAGCGACCGATATCCCTTACGTCACCTCACGAATGCTGAGTCATCCGGAGATCCCCTGGCGGCTGCGCGCTCGCCGGTTTTCGAATCTCATCTTCAACCACCTGACGTGGGCCACCCTGCCGATACTGCTGTTCTTCGGGGGCGCACTTCCGGCTTTCATCGACCTCGACTACAGCCTCTCGACAACCTCGACCTTCCTCGGCAGTCTCAGCGCGAGCATTCTCACGATCACGCTTCTGAACACGCTGCTCCTCGTACAGGTCGACTACCGGATCTGTCCCAAGCCGAAGGAATGGCCATGGTGGCGCAGACGCTGGGCGGAGTTGCAGCTCTTCACATACCCGGTGGTGGGACTGGCGCTCAGCGTGATCCCCGCGCTCGAGGCTCAGACCCGGCTGATGTTCGGCGCGTACCTCGAATATCACGTCACGGAGAAGGGGTAGAGCGCGGCTCGGTCAGCGCCCAAGTACGGCTCGATAGGTCGCGTGTGTTATCTCAGCGGCCCGACGCCAGGTGAAGGTCGCGGCCCACGCACGCCCGGCCGATCGCTGCCGCTCGCGTGCCGGCACGTCGTCCAGGATGTTGTTGATCGATTCGGCCATCGCGCCCGCATCGCCATCGGGCACCATTGATGCGGCGCCGCCGCTCACCTCGTGGAGCGAGGAGTTGTCGAAGACTACCGCCGGTGTGCCGCACGCCATTGCCTCCAGCGGCGGCAAACCAAAGCCTTCATATGCGGACGTGAACACGAACACCGCCGCCGCGGTGTACAGCGCGATGAGGTCGTCATTGGTGACGTGGCCGATCACACGACTGTGCTCGCCGAGCCCGGCGCGAGCCAGCTCGCCGGTAACCGCTCCGGCAAACGTGCCCTGATCACCGGCGATCACCAGCTCGATGTCGTGGTCGCGACGGACGCGACGGACCACGTCGGCGAGCAGCGCGACGCGCTTGCGAGGGTCGAAGGTGCCGACGGCTAGCAGGAAGGGTCGGTCCAGTCCCAGCTTGTCACGAAGGCGCCGCATCGCCTCGGCAGAGGCGGGTTGGAAGACCGGCGATATTCCCTCGGCGATCACGGTGATCCGCTCCGGATCCGTCTTCGAGAAGCGGATCACATCGCGCCGAGTGGCCTCGGAAACCGTGATCACCGCGTCGGCATGGCGAAGCAGGCGCAGCCCGAGCACGCGCGCCCTGCGGACCCATGGGTAATCCCGCGGCATCACGAACGGAATCAGGTCGTGAACCGTGACAACAACCGGGAGTCGCGAGCGCACCGGCTGACCGAACTCGATCGCGTGGTACAGGTCGGCGTTCGAGCCGCGCAGCGCATTCGCCACCAGGAGGGTGTCGGCGATCGGCTGGAGCGTCGGGTGGACGACCCGGATGCGGCGCGGCGCCGGCCGGAGCGCGGTGGTCACCTCCGCCGGAGGCTCCTGGTGCGCAGAGAGAAGCAGACTGACCTCGGGCGGGTCGGCGAGCTCACGGAACCCGGCCAGCAGGCCGCGCTCATAGCTTCCGATCCCGCGTACTGACGAAGCTCCCTGGAGCGGCCGCCCGTCCATGACCACCCTCATGTCGGGGGGCTCGTTGGGGAGGGCACGGCCACAGAGTCTGTCGGATAGACTGGCTCCGGTGACGATTCAAGAGCGGGACGTGATGGAACGGCTGCGCTCGCTGATCCGTGATGTGCCCGACTTTCCCCGGCCCGGGATCGTGTTCAAGGACATCACGTTGTTGCTCGGCGATCGCATCGCGTTCACCGCAGCCGTGTCAGCGCTCGCCGAACCGTATCGCGATGCCGGCGTGGATATCGTCGCGGGTATCGAATCGCGCGGATTCATCCTCGGGGGCGCGGTGGCTGATCGCCTCGGTGCAGGTTTCGCGCTGGTCCGCAAGGAGGGAAGGCTTCCGTCGACGCGCATCTCGCAGGCGTACAGCCTCGAGTACGGCGAGGCGGTCATCGAGATGCACGCCGACGCGATCAAGCCGGGGGAACGAGTGTTGATCGTCGATGACCTGCTCGCGACCGGGGGCACCGCCGGCGCCGCCGGCGCCCTCGTCGACCGGCTCGGTGGCGATATCGTGGGATTTGCCTTTTTGATTGAGTTGAGCGCACTCGGGGGATCGGCCGCGCTCGGCGGGCGCCCATACACGGCGCTGTTGCGTACGAATACAGATGGAGGAATCGCGTGACCAACGTGCTGAAACTGGCTGAGTCCGATGTCGCCGACCCGAGCCTGGCCGGCGAAGGGCAGCGCCTCATCGACTGGGCCGCGCGCGAGATGCCCGTCCTGGGCATCATCCGTGAGCGATTCGCCCGTGAGCGGCCGCTCGAGGGTCTGCGTCTCGGCGCATGCCTTCACGTCACCAGCGAGACCGCAAACCTTGCCATCACCCTCAAGGCGGGTGGTGCCCACGTCAGCCTCTGCGCGAGCAATCCCCTGTCGACGCAGGACGCCGTCGCCGCTGCGCTCGCACGCGAGCATGGGATCCCCACCTTCGCCGTCAAGGGCGAGGACTCCGCTCGGTACTACTCCCACATTCAGGCTGTGCTCGATGCGCAGCCGCAGGTCACCATGGACGACGGCGCCGATCTGGTCGCGGAGCTGCACAAAGGCCGGCGCGAGCTGCTCGAGCACGTGATCGCGGGCACCGAGGAGACGACCACCGGAGTCATCAGACTTCGCGCCATGGCGCGCGACGGCGCGCTGCGCTTTCCGATCATCGCCGTGAACGAGGCGCTCACCAAGCATCTCTTCGACAACCGATACGGCACCGGGCAGAGCACGATCGACGGGTTGATCAGGGCCACGAATGTGCTCCTCGCCGGCAAGACGATGGTTGTCTGCGGCTACGGCTGGTGCGGACGTGGCCTCGCCAGCCGCGCGATGGGGCTCGGCGCGCATGTGATCGTCACCGAGGTCGACCCGACCCGGGCGCTCGAGGCGGTGATGGACGGATATCGCGTGATGCCCCTCGCTGAGGCGGCGCCCAACGCCGACATCGTGATCACCGTGACCGGCGACATCAACGTGATCGACCGCGGCGCCATCGAGCGATTCAAGGACGGCGCGATCATCGCCAACAGCGGCCATTTCAACGATGAGATCAACCTCGCGGCGATCGACGACATGTCGGTCGAGGTCACGACGCCTCGCACCTTCGTGCAATCCCACCGGCTCCGTGACGGACGCACTGTGCACGTGCTGGCAGAAGGCCGTCTGCTCAACCTCGCGGCCGCCGAAGGTCACCCGGCGGCGGTCATGGACATGAGCTTCGCCAACCAGGCGCTGTGTGCGGAGCACATCGCCAAGCACCATCAGGACCTGGCGATCGCCGTCCACGACGTGCCGCAGGAGATCGACCGAGAGGTCGCGCGCCTCAAGCTGCAGGCGATGGGAGTGAGCATCGACACGCTCACCGACGAACAGCAGAAGTACCTCGCGTCCTGGGAATCGGGGACCACCTGACGGTGGCCGTGAACATCCCCTACCGTCCCGAGCTCACGGTGCTCGACAACGGTGTCAGCCTCCTGAACGCACCGTCGGCCAGCCGGAATTCCGGTGTCTTCCTCATCGTCCGTGCCGGTTCTCGCGACGAGACGGCGGAGAC
>PLDZ01000227.1 GCA_003136295.1 Candidatus Dormiibacterota bacterium | reverse complement strand
TCAGGCATCCGGCGAGGCGACGGCGCTCTCGCGGGGAATCGCGTAGCGCTCGCACATGGTGTCGAAGCGCGCCGCCGTGTATTCGTCAAGCAACGACCGGTGTCGCTGTACCAGCGGAACGATCTCCTCACGGAGATACCGTCCGCGGGCCGACCACTGGTAGTAGGAACGGCCACCGTGATGGTATGGGCCGTACAGCGCGCTGCCCGAGTACGTCCGGTGCAGCCAGTTGAAGGTCTCCTCGTGGCGGACGTGCATACGCAGGGTCACCTGAGGCTGGCGGCCGTCGCCGCCGAAGTGGCCCTCGCCGACCAGGAGGCCAAGGAGGAAGCCGACCGACAGATCGTCGCGTTCGGGGGACTTCGGATCGATGGCGGCATCCCCGCCTGGCCTCGAATCGGGAACCATGAAGGAGCACGATAGGGCGGATGTTGTTTCACCGTCAAGTTGTGTGCTGAACAACGCCCCGAAGGCTGAGTTCGCGCCACCTGGGTTTTGCACAGCTTGGCGCAACTGCGTGGCGTTCCCAACTCGCCGGAAGGCCGATCGCGGGCAAGTTGCCTGGGGAAAAATGGGATAACTCGGCGCCCCGCTGGGGAAACGGCGATCCGGCCATAATCAGGCGCTAACCGTGCCTCCTAGTATTCTCGCGGTCGCCAACCAGAAGGGCGGTGTCGGAAAGACCACCACGGCTGTCAGCGTGGGCGCAGCGCTNNCCCACCGCTGTGCCTGGTCTCGACATCGTGCCGTCCGCCATCGCCCTTGCCGGGTCGGAGATCGAGCTGGTAGACATGGCCCGCCGCGAGCGCCGCCTGCAGTACGCCCTTGAGGCCCACGACTCCGACGACGACTATGTGCTCATCGATTCGCCACCCAGCCTCGGGCTGCTGGCCATCAACGCCGTGGTCGCAGCGGAGGCGCTGCTCATCCCGATCCAGTGCGAGTTCTACGCGCTCGAGGGACTCGGCATGCTCATGCACACGCTGGCGCTGCTCCGCAAGGAGCTCAACCCCACGCTCACCATTGCCGGCATCGTGATGACCCTCTTCGACGCCCGTCTTGCCCTCGCTCACCAGGTCGTCGATGAGGTGCGCGCCCGCTTCGGCGATCAGCTGCTGACCCCGCTCATCCCTCGCAACGTCCGCCTCAGCGAGGCCCCGAGCCACGGCATGCCGATCACCCTCTACGACCCGACCTGCCGCGGTGCGATCGCCTACCGCGAGCTCAGCGTCAGCATCGACGCCCGAATCCGCGGCGGCGCAGTTCTCGCCGCGACAGGCATCCCAGGTCAGGCGTGAGCGAATCGGCCCCGCCCCGAGCATTCCGGCGCCGCGGCCTCGGCCGGGGGCTTGATGCGCTGCTGACCACCGAGGCGGAGGCCGAGGAGGGATCGCCGCTCATCAGCCTTGACCCCCGTACGGTCGCACCGAACCCCGAGCAGCCGCGCCGGGCGTTTGAACCCGAGGCGCTCGCAGCGCTGGGTGATTCGATCCGCCTCCACGGCCTGCTCCATCCGGTCGTAGTCCAGCGCGAAGGCGATGGGTACCTCCTCGTGGCGGGCGAGCGACGCCTGCGAGCCGCTCAGATTGCCGGTGTCTCGAGCATCCCTGCGATCGTCCGGCCGGCCGCGGAGTCGGGCCGCCATCAGCTCGAGATGGCGCTCACCGAGAACCTGCTTCGGACCGACCTCAACCCCATGGAAGAGGCGGCGGCCTACGCCCGTCTCTCCGACGCCTTCGGCTTGACACACGAGGCGATCGCACTTCGCCTGGGCCGCAGCCGGTCCGGCGTCTCCAACGCCATCCGCCTGCTCGATCTCCCAGCGCCGGTCCAGGAGGCTGTCGCCGACTCCCGGCTGACCGCGAGCCACGCACGGGCGCTGCTGGTGCTGCCCCTGGGGGCCGACCAGGAGGCCCTGGCGGCCCTGGCGATCGCCAATGGCCTCAATGTCCGCGAGACGGAGCGCGCCGTCCAGGAACGGCTGACACGGGCGGCCACGCCTGCTCGGACGCGGGCACCGGCCGCCGACGCCGCACCAGACGCACCCGACGATGTCGCCCTGCGTCGCGGCCTCGAGCTCGCGCTCGGGGTCCCGGTACGCCTGCAACGCCGCAAGGGGGGCGGCGGCAGGATCGTCATCGACTGGGCCGAGGACTCCGACCTCGACGCGCTCTACGGAAAGCTCGGGGGCCCGCCGCTGTAGACGCCTGCGGGGCGGCTCAGCCGACCGGCCGGTCCGCTGCTCCGGTCAGGCGCGCCTCTGCCGCGTCGGCGTCGAAGTTTGCGAGGAAGGCCTCGATGTACTTCGGACGGTCGGCCGGCTTGTAGTCGAGCAGGAAGGCGTGCTCCCAGACGTCCATGACGACGATGGGCTTGAAGCCCGCGATGTTGCCGTCCTCGTGGAGCGTGATCCAGTGGTTGCTCAGCCTGCCGGTCGCAGTGTCCAGGTAGGTGACCGCCCAGCCGACACCACGCATGCCGCCGATTGCGGTGAAGTCCTTTCGCCACGTGTCGATATCACCGAATGACTCGCCGAGCGAGCGCCCCAGCGCGGACGACGATGAGATGCCCCCGCCGCTCGTCTTTGTGAGGTTTCCGAAATACCACTCGTGGAGGACCATGCCGTTGTACTCGAACCCGAGTCTGCGGGTCATCTCCGCGTACGCGAGATTCGACGCCAGCCCCTGGCCCCCCTGCTGCAGGGTGACGAGCTGCTCGTTGAGGAGGTTCGTGTTTTTGACATAACCGGCATAAAGGCCGAAATGCACCTCGAGGGTGTTGTCCGAGATGCCGGTGAGTCCGGAGAGGTCGAACGTTCTCGCCTTGTACGGGGTCTGGGTCAGGAGGGCCATCTTGTGCCTCTTTTTGCAAGCCGGTCCACGGTCGTGGTTCGGTCACATTCTGGCAGTGTGGGACGGCATCCCGCAGGCGGAATCACCCGGCCGGCGCGACGATATGCACGGGTTTGTCGTAGCTCGTGTAGGTGTCGGTCATGAAATGTCCAGGCGCGTCCATGCGGACCTGGCGGACGCGTCCGGCGGCATCCACCCAGAAGGTGAACCAGATCGGCGTGGACTGCGAGTTTCCGAAGCTCGACACCATCGTCGTCGGGACTCCGTCGAACACCTCGTGCCCGATCACATGGGCGTTGCGCAGCGGCGTGAAGAAGTCCCAGACGAATGCCGGCACGGTGTTGGGCTCCGCCGACGGCTGTTGCTGCCACGCCTCGCCAGGAGCCTGCTGGGTGTACAACGTGCTGCCGATCCAGATGGTCGTTCCGGTGTCATTGACCGTCCACGTCGTCCGGTCCGGGACGTCCGAGGAATAGGAGCTGCGGACGGTCACCATACCCGTGCTGAGGACCTCGCTCACCTGATAGGCGGTGAGGCTCTTCATCGCCGCGTCGAACTGTGCGAGCAGCGCGTCGCCGGACGGAGCGGGGAGCGCCGGGATGGTGAACTGCGCCTCGCCGCCGCCGCGGTTGAGCACGTCGACCCACACCTGGTCGCCCGGCTTGATGTCGATGGTCGCCTCGCGGCACGTGTCGCCGCAGGGCTCCAGCGGCTTGTAGGCACCGTTGACGACGATATTCGCGGCGAGGCCCCGTGCCGTCGTGCTTCCTTCGATCGGGAGAAGGTAGACGGTGGCGCGGTTCAGCCCGGGCGTCCCAGGTGAAAGGCTGAGACCGACCAGGACGCCGCCCGCGGCGCCCGCCATGGTGAGCTGGCCGGCAGTGGGAAGCCCCGCCGCCGGGGTTGCCGCCGCCGTTTCGGCCACCTGCCGGGCGGCTGCCGTCGGAGGTGTCGGGAAGGAGGCGAGCAGAGCCGCGGCCGCGACCACGCCGGCGGCCAGCGCGGCCTCGACGCGCACATGGGGCCGCTTGAGCCGCCAGGCCATTGCCGANNGCCTGGATCGACCCGAGCTGGGTGATCGCCTCCAGTCCTCCGGCGACCACCGTCGCAGCGAACGCCCCCAGCGCGACCGGTGTGAATCTCGCCAGCAGGACGCGCCCATCGCTCGACCGCCAGCCACCGGGTGGACGAAGCACTGCGAGTGCCGCGATACCGCCCGCCCACAGACCCGCCGCGAGCAGATGCACTGCGTCGAGTCCGATCCCGTACCAGGCAGGGGAGACGGCCGCGGCGTGACCAGAGGCTGCGAGCATCACGAGTGCGCCGGCGACCCAGACCGGAAGGGTCCTCCAGGCCCGCACCACCGCGATCAGCGTCAGTGTCTCGAACAGCAGCCGGGCGATCAGGGCCGCCCCGGAGAAGCCGTTGAAGAACGCCAGATACTCGGCGGGGCTGTGCCCACCCGACCCCACTGTCGCCTCGGCCCAGACGGCCACCAACCCGGCGGAAAGCGCGATGCTGGAGGCGCGGAACCCGGGGGTCACCCACTCCAGTGGCGGCGATCGCCTCGCGAGCCTGCTCACGAGCACCTGCCCCGCCAGGAACAGCAGTGAGAGCGCCTCGACCCATTTGACGATCCCAATCGCGATATCCGACGGTTGCGGGCCGGGAACGGCGTTGGCGGCAACCTCCGGTGACGTCCCGACGATCCCGACATCGAAGGTGAAGCTGCTCGAGATGCGGTGGCCGTCGTCGGCGCTGACCGAGGTCCAGTCGACGGTGTACACACCCGAGGCATTGGTGGCCATCGGGATGCGGATCTCCTGAGCGCCGTCAACCCCGCCGGTCCACGCACGCCCGGTCGGATCGATGACCGAGGCGTGTGAGAGGGTGGGATTGAGCTGCTGGTCGAAATCGAGGGTCACCACCCCGGGTGCGGTGCCAAGATGGGCGCCCGCCCGGGGTGAGGACGCGGTCAGCAGAGCGTGCGCCGACGCCGCGATCGGGATGAGCAGGCCCGCGAAAACCGCGACGATCACCGCGGCGCAGCGACGAACCCCCGTTGTCACGTTCCCATGATGGAGCAGCGCGTCGCGGCCACAGGCGTGGCCGCGCCTGCGCTTCGCCTCATAATCGGCCCGAGTGGCCCAGGTACTCCCGCCCCCGGAAGCGACGAGCGCGCCAAGTTCCTGGTGGCGAGGATCGTGGGTCCGCGACACCATCGAGGTGCTGCTGATCGCAGTGATCCTCTACATCGCCATCGCCTTCGCGCTGCAGACGGTTCGCGTCGATGGCTCGAGCATGGTGGGGACGCTGCAGAACCAGGACCTCCTGCTCGCCAGCAAGATCTCCTACGACTTCGGGGGCAATCCGGCGCGCGGCGACATCGTGATCCTCATCCCGCCGCTCGACCCTTCGCAGGATTTCATCAAGCGTGTGATCGGCCTTCCCGGCGATGTCCTCAAGATCGACGGCGACCACAATCCGACCCGGGTGCTGATCAAGCCCGGAGGCAAGGGCGCGTTCCAGGTGCTGAACGAGCCATATCTCCCCGAGCCGTGGACCACCCTCAAGTACTGCTGCGCCCCAAATGGGATCGCCACGCTGACGGCCCCGCAAGCTCTGACCATCCCGGCCGGCGAGTACTTCGTCATGGGCGACAACCGCAATTTCTCGAGCGATTCGCGCGTCTTCGGGCTCGTGCCGCGCAAGAACATCCTCGCCAAGGCAATCCTGCGCATCTGGCCGCTCGACCATTTCGGCGGCCTCGGCGCCGGACCAACAATCGATCCGCTCCCCAGCAGCGCACTTGCCATTCCAGCGCTCGGGATCGCGGCTCTCGAGGCGTGGCGCTGGCGGCGCCGGCGGATGCGCAACCCAGTTGCTGCGCGGAGCGCGCCTCCGGCCCCCAACCCTCTCGACTAGCGGCTCAGCCGTTCACCCACGAGGCGTCCGCGCCGCTCCACTCGAGCAGCTCGCCGGGTTGGAAGTAGAGCGCCACCTCCTCCGCGGCGCGCCCCGGCGAGTCGCTGCCGTGCACCACGTTATTGCCAATGCTGACTGCAAGATCGCCGCGAATGCTGCCCGGCGCAGCCGCCGATGGGTTGGTCGCGCCCATCATCGAGCGCACCTGCGCGACCGCGTCTTCGCCTTCCCACACCATCGCGACGACCGGCGCCGAGGTGATGAAATCGACGAGTCCAGCGAAAAAGGGCTTGCCGCGATGCTCGGCGTAATGCCGTTCGGCGAGGTCGCGGTCGATCCGCATGAGCTTGAGCGCGACGAGGTGCAGACCACGGCGCTCGAACCGTGTGATCACCTCGCCGACGAGGCGACGTTGCACGCCGTCAGGTTTGACCAGGACCAGTGTCCGTTCGACGCTCACGGCGCGCAAGTCTGACAGGCGAGCATCAGACCGCGATCGCCTTCTCGAACCGCGTCTCGCTCCGAAAGGGCCCGACCACGGCGGCGCGGAGGCCGGCGGTGAGCAGCCGCGCGGCGAGCTCGCTGACCTGGGTGGCCTGGACTGCCTCCAACCGCGCCACCAGCTCGTCGGGTTCGACGATTTTCCCCTGGAGCAGGAGCTGCTGTCCGGCGTACTCGCACAGCGCCGACGTGCCCTCCAACTGAAGCAGCAGACGGCCCTTCGCGTATTCGCGTGCCTTGGTGAGCTCGGCTTCTCCGACCGGCTCCTGGGCGAGCTTGCGCAGCTCGACAACGGCGGCCTCGAGCGCCGTGGCGGCCTGACGCGGCTCGCACGCCAGGCCGATCCCAAGCACGCCCGTGTCCGACATGCGGCTCATGAACGAGTGCACGTCGTAGACCAGCGCGCGGCGCTCGCGGAGCTCGAGAAAGAGACGGCTCGACATGCCCTCGCCGAGGATCACGTTGAGAATGTCCGCCACGTGGCGGTCGGGGTCGTTGTACGAGGGCGCGCGCGCGCCGACGAGGATGTTCGCCTGCTCGGCGCTGCGCCGGATCACCCGGAGTGGGGGGCCCGACGCCGGTGTCGCCGGCAGCGCCGGCCCGGGCGTGGCGCGGTGTTGCGCGGCCCAGGGCCCGATCGCTTCGTCGACCATCGCCATGGCGTGAGCTGTTTCGAACCCTCCGGCGACGCTGACGACCAAAGTCGACGGCAGCACGTGCTTTTCGAGGTGGCTGCGACAATCGCGGTCCGTGAACGACAGGACGGTCTCCTCACGCCCGGCGACATCCCACCCGAGCGGGTGATCCGGCCACATCACCGCGTCGAACGCGATCTGCACGTAATCCTGCGGGTTGTCCTGGTACATGCGCAGCTCTTCGATCACCACCTGGCGTTCCTT
>PLDZ01000265.1 GCA_003136295.1 Candidatus Dormiibacterota bacterium | reverse complement strand
TGCGAGTAGAACCAGAACACGAATTGGTAGAGCAGCGCGCTCCCGCCGTTGACCGGGTCGAAGAAGTTGGTGCCGATCTGGCGGTCGAGCAGGTTCATCGCGAGCCCGGATGCAAGGAACGGTGACGCGAGCACGACCAGTGCCGCGGTGATCTCCTGCGCCCACACGAACAAGGGGAGCCGCCCCCAGGTCATGCCCTTGGCGCGCATGTTGTGAATGGTCGCCAGGAAGTTGATTCCGCCGAGCATCGATGAGATGCCGAGGAGATGGAGTCCGATGATCCAGAGGTCCTGGCCCATGCTGCAGCTGTAATGACTGCCGGTGAGCGGCACGTACCCGGTCCAACCCGCGTCACCCGGCCCACCGGGGCAGAGCAGGCCTGCGTGCGTGGTCGCCGGAACCAGGAAGCCCGAGTACATCACGATCCCGCCAAGCGGGATCAACCAGAAGGACAGCGCATTGACGCGCGGAAACGCCATGTCGCGCGCGCCGATCATCAACGGGACCATGTAGTTCCCGAACCCGGCCCACACCGGGATGATCCAAAGGAAGATCATCGTCGTCCCGTGCATCGTGAAGATCTGGTTGTACTGCTCGGGCGTGAGGAACGTGTTCTGCGGCTCGGCAAGCTGTATGCGGATCAGCAGCGCCATGATCCCGCCGACGATGAAGAAGAAGAACGTGACGAACAGGTACATGATCGCGATCTTCTTGTGGTCGACAGTCGTCAGCCAGCCGAGGATGCCTTTCGACTTGTCGACGCGGGCAAAGCGTGCCCGAGGAAGCGTCGCTTCAATGACCGCCATCAAGATCCTCCGAGAGTGCAGGCTTTGCTGGTCCCGTCGATCGAACCGCTGGGACTGCCGAACACGCATGACTGGAACTGGTTCATGGGCAGCGCGATGACGACGAACGTCATATTTGCGTGGCCCACACCACAGAGCTCGGTGCACTGCCCGTAGTAGGTCCCCTGACGAGCCTGGATCGGTGCCGTGTTGACATCGCCGGGAATCGCGTTCATCTGCTGACCAAGCGACGGAGCGAAGAAGCTGTGGTTGACCCCGCAGCCCTCGTTCGCGAGTGTCTGCGCAAGTGTGCTTCCCGATGACACCGGCGGGCTCGCTTTGCACGGAGGATCCGTCGACACGATGTTGAGTGCGACATCGGCGCCCGCAGGCAGGTAGAGCTTGCCGAAACTGCGGATGCGCGCGCCGCTCGAACTCGTGCCGTAGTCGAACGTCCAGCTGAACTGCTGACCGATGACGGTCACCGTGTACTGGGTGCCGGCATGGACGTTGTTGATGAACGGCATGTTCGCCGCGGTGAGCCCGAAGAGCGAGAGAAAGGTCGCCAGTGGGACGAGCGTCCAGGCGATCTCGAGCCTGGTGTTGCCGTGGAACTGCGGTGGATCATCATCGTCGCTGCGGCGGCGGAATTTGACGAACGCGTAGAGCAGCAGCCCGGTCACGATGACGCCGAGCACCACCGACGCCCAGAACACGGCGGTGTAGACGCCGAGCGCTCGGTCGCTGATCGAGCCGCCATCGCCGAAAGCTCCGGCATTGTTGACGCAACAGGTGGACTGTGCGAGCACGTTCATCCGCGACGCAGGATGATCGCATAGCGGCGTTCAGCCGGGCAATCCGAGCCGCTCGAGGCCGTGGGTCGAACGCGCCGGATCAACGCTGCCATATCTTGGTCTTGGTGTTGATCTGGCGTTTCACGAGCTCGGTGATGTCGGTGTTGATGAGGGCGGCACGATCCCACGAACCACGATTGCCGGGCGGGAGCGACGGATCGGGCAGCACCTCGCCGGTCGCCGCGGATCGCTGACGCCGGCGCAGCCGCCCCAGAAGGGACCTCGGGGCGTCCGAGCTCACAGCCGGAACATCCTCCGTTGCGCGGCCCGCTCGGGGTCGCCCGCGCACAGTGCGACGGCACTCTGGTAGGCGTCGATCATCGAGCTCGCCCAGATGAAGAGCCCAGCGAGAAACAGACCGATGAACGCGAACACCGAGACCAGCGCGATGAGGAGGAACAGCGCGCCGGAGCCGTGGGTGAGCAGCGTATGGCCGATCGACTGTCCGGCCATGATCAGCAGAACTGCGGGACCGATCGTGAAGACCGTCCAGCAGAGGTAGTACAGCGCCTTTCTCGGATGCCCGGTGTAGAGCTGTCCGAGCCCGGGGACGATCGACAGCCCAGCAGCGAGACCGGGGTTGGGCCGGCGCAAGGGGCTGACCCCTCCCGCCTCAGACGCCATCACCGGCGCGACGACACGTCCAGAGGGCGCGGCCGCCCAGCAGAGCAGTCCCCGTCATCGGCCGACGAAGGCCCGGTACAGGTAGTACGCGGCAAGCAGGAGCGTGCCGAACGACCAGATGGCGACGAAGAGCACATCACCCCAGCCGGCCTCGCCGGGATACAGCTCCGCGAGCAACGGGATGGGCATCGTCAGTGCGCCTTGAAGTTCTCGAGCAGGAACTCGCCATAGATCAGCACGAAGGTGAACACCAGCAGGCCGATGAACACGGCGAGCGTGCCGATCAAATCTCGCGCGAACGTGCTCCGGCGCTTCACTATCGTGTCCTCATGGAAGGGTGTTGTAGTCCTCCCAGTGGCGGATGAACTGGACGAGGATGTTGATCTGCGTCTGGCTCAACACGGGCGCCGTGTTCTCCACGACTCCAGGGCCGCCCGGGTTGGTGGCCGGATTGTAATCAGCGGCAATACCACCCCAGTTGGGCATGATGCTGCCGTAGTGCTCGAAGTCGGTGAAGCCGTACTCGATGCAGCGATAGTAGTAGTCCTCGTTGTAGTAGCCGAGACGGTCCTGGTTGTTGAGGGGCGGACCGGCTCCGCCCTCACCCTGCCCGCCGTGGCAGCGTGCGCAGTTCTGGTAGTAGAGCTGCGCGCCCTCGGTGAACGAGTACTCCGGATTGATGATGAGGTTCTGATGCGCGTCGGTCTCGTCGAGGCCGAGACGGTTGCCGTTGTGGCAGACGATGCAGCCGACCTGATCGATGCCCAGAGGACCGGTCGGCGACCCCGCCGTTCCGTAGTTGGTCGAGGGATCCAGGAACGAGGGCAAGGGCCCTGGCTGCTGCACGCTCACCGGGGAGGCCTTCGGCGCACCGGGCGGTGTGTAAGGCGTGTAGGTGAACGGGAGGAACCCCATTGGTCCGTACGTCTGGTAGCTCATCGACGGCGGGTAGTTGCCCCCCGTCGCCGAGATATACGCCGGATGCGTGAGGGTCAGGTGGTACTCGCTGATCAGCTGCTTGGCATTCGGCTCGTACTTGAGGAAACCCTCGCTCAGACGCTTCGCGGCTTCCACGGGCCCGATCGTGCCGATGTCGGGGACATGGCATGAGATGCATCGCTCCACGCGGTAGGTGTCCCCCTCGATCGTGGCCTGCGGGAAGCTGGGGAAGAGCTGCTGCACCTGGACGTTGAAGTCGGAGCTCGGATAGTCCTTGAGGTACTGCTGCTGGACGGCGATGTAGCCCCTGGCGTTCGAGTCCTTGAAGGCGGCCCAGGCGACGAGACCGAGCAGCGCGACGCTCAGGCCGACGAAGAGGATCCTCGTCTTCATACAGGGGAGCTCAGGCCCGGGTGACCGAGGATCAGGGTCCAGTCCCAGTTGAAGGCTTCACCGCGAAAGAACTCACCGATGACAACGAACGCCACCGCGAGGCAGAGGTAGATGGTGAACAGCACGATCGCCACCTTGCGGTCCTGCGGGCGGCGGCTGGGGTTGCGATCGAGGTACGGGGTCAGGATCATGAAGATGATCACGAAGCTCGGGAATGCGACCCCCGCCATGATCGGCGGGAAGCGCTCGAGCAGCTCCTGGAGACCGACGAAGTACCACGGCGCCTTGGCCGGGTTCGGGGTGATCGAGGTGTTCGCACGCTGCAGCAGTGGCGCATTGACCTGGATCGACACCAGCATCAGGAAGACGAACGCCGCAAGTCCCGCGATGAATTCCCGCCACACCAGGAAGGGGAACGTGACCACCGTCTCCTCGTCCTCGCGACGGCGGATGACCAGCGGCGTGCTCGCCAGCTCAGGTCCCGAAACCGGTGCCTGCGGTCGTGGCGTCACCGTGCCACGGGGGTCGCGTCCTCCCTCGACGACAGTCGCCATCAGAGGCCTCCTGTGAACCCGTCTTTACGGACGCGCCAGAAGTGTACGACCATCAGCAGGAAGCCGATCAGGGGCAGGGCGATGACATGTAAGACGTAGAAGCGAATCAGAGCACCTTGTGCTACCTG
>PLDZ01000075.1 GCA_003136295.1 Candidatus Dormiibacterota bacterium | reverse complement strand
TCAGCGGCCCCAGGGGGCGCGGTCGCCGCGAGCCCGGAAGCGCAGCACCGCGGAGGAGATGTTCTCCTCGAGGAACTGGTAGAAGAGCTGTCGCTGCGACACGTCGATCGCGGCCTCGACCTCCTGGCCCTCGCGGCGACGCGCGATCCACGGGGGGACGCCGTCGGCAACCATCTCGGTGCCCACGCGAACGTGCACCAGCGAGTCGTTGTCCTCGGCGACGTGCACGGTCACTTTGAGAATGAGACCGGTGTGCTCGACGATCCGCCAGCTCCGTTCCCAGCGAGCCTTGCGAGCCGGGTCGTGAGCCAGNNCGGACGGATTCGTCGACGATGACGCTCTCACCGCTTCGGACGGCGCGGCCCAGCAGGCGGCGGACGCTCTGATCGAGATCGCGAGCGATCCAGTTGACGAGCGACGGGGCACGATCGTTGAGGTCCGGAAACCCATTCGGGTCCTTGGCGAGCTCGCCGATGGCCTGCACGGTGCCGGCATGGCGGCGGCAGTAGCTGATCCCCGAGAAGGACACGCTGTGTGCACGGCAGAACGCGGCCTGACACTGGCGGCCGCGACGGTCCCCATAGGCGCAGAGCTGCGCGCCCGTGTTCGTGCATCCACGCAGGGAGCAGTGCAGGGCGGTGGGCACGACAGCGCCATTGCTGGTGTCGTGCGGGCTGGGTTGGAACAACGTGGTCATCGGCGGAACTCCACGGGGACGATCCTACCCCGGGGTTGGCGCTCAGACCGGTGACGGAGCTGTTGCGACCTGTCGATCCAGTGCGACGGCCAGGCGGCGAATCGATCCCATCAACTCCGCGAACGCCGCAGGCGTCAGGGACTGCGCACCGTCGCTCCGGGCGTTCTCGGGATCAGGGTGCACCTCGATCATGAGCCCGTCCCCACCGGCCGCGATGGCGGCGCGCGCCATGGGCGGAACCAGGTGGCGATGGCCGGTGGCGTGGGAGGGATCGACGATCACCGGCAGGTGCGACAGCGACTTGACCACGGGCACCGCGCTCAGGTCGAGGGTGTTGCGCGTCGCCGCCTCGAACGTGCGGATGCCGCGCTCGCACAGNNCCGACCTGGAGCATGTCCGCGTACTCCGACACCAGCTCCACGTCCGCTGGGGTCAGCACCTCGGTGACCACCGGCAGTCCGGTGGCCTCACGGGCGTCGGCAAGGTGGCGCAGCCCGTCGAGGCCGAGCCCGCGAAACGAGTACGGCGACGAGCGAGGCTTGAAGGCGCCCCCGCGGAACATGCTCGCGCCGGCGTCCGCCACATCCCGCGCGGTCGCGAGCACTTGCTCGCGGCTCTCGACGGCGCACGGGCCGGCGATGACGACGAAGGACCCGTCGCCGAAGCGGACGCCTGAGACATCGACCACGGTTTGCTCAGGATGCCACTCCCGTGTGACCTGCTTGTACGGCTTGCTCACCGGGATCGCGTCGACAACGCCGGGGAGATCGCAGATCGCGTCGCGTATCGACCCCGGGTTGCTGCCGAGCACACCGATCGCAAGGCGATCCGCGCCGGGCAGCTCGATCGGCTCGAAACCTCGCTCGCGGATATGCTTGGTGACGTTGGCGATCTGGTCGGGAGTCGCCTGCACATTCATGAGGACCAGCATCGCCTGATCCTACGAGAAGCAGGGGTTCATGCCCACGTCCAGCTGTTCACGACATCCTGCAGGCCCGTTCCGTCCGAGCCGCCGGCCTGCTGCGCCGTGACCAGTGCGATCTCGTAGGTGTTGCCGGCCTTGTTCACGGCCATCGCCACCGTCTCCTGCCCGGTGCCGCTGGTGGGTGCGACGACATAGGTGATCACCAATCCGGACACCCCATCGATGCTGACGGGCTCTGCCGGGGTCATGCCGGTCGCCCCCGCCGGCCTGATGCTGGTCAGATACTGCGCGAGCTGATCGTCCCCAACCGGCTGCGGCGCGGTCCGCGCGACGATCAGGCCATGGTCGGGCGAGGCCAGAACCATCAGGACCGTGCCGCTCCCACTGAGCGAGGCAGCAGCGCTCTGGCTGCTCGTCTGATCCTGCCAGCCCGCGGGAATGTCGGTGCGGAAACCCGCTCCGGCGAACTGCCGCGGCGCCGCGGTCGGGACCGACGAGGCTGATGTGCTCGAACTCGGGGTCACCGTGACCCTGGGCGCACCGCATGCGCTGACGAGCAGGGTCACGATGCACGCGGTCGCGGCGAGGGCGCGCGCGCAGGGGGAGGGCAAAGTCACGTCACCGAGGATAGCCGAGCGATCCCGCCTGAGCAGCTATCGATGCGAGGAGAATCCCACGCATGGCAACGCGCTCCGCTCTTCGCGTCACGCGCCTGGGAGCGACACACGCCGGGCAACTTGCCGCCCTGATCGACCGTGAGCCGGTTACCAACGTCTATTTGCGCAGCGAGCTGCGGCTCGGGTTCGACGCAGGTGACTGGTGGGGCGCCTTCGAGGAGAACGAGCTGACCGCGGTGGTGCTGGGCTGGTCACTTGTGGTGCCGTACATCCCCGACCTCGAAGCGGCGGCGCCGCTCGCGCAGGCGCTGATCGCCGGAGCACAGCCGCGCATGGTGGTCGGTCCCAGGGCGTCGGTGATGGCTCTGCACAACGCGTTTCGCCCGGCTCGACCCGCGCGCGAGCTGCGCGATCCCCAGCCGCTGATGGTCCTCGATCGTGGCGATCTTCGGGGCACACCATCCGAGGACGTCCGTCTCTCGACACGCGGCGACCTGGATGCGCTGATCGTCGCCGCAGCACGGATGCATCGTGAGGAGATGGGCATCGATCCGCTGGCAGTCGATGCGCCCGCGTGGCGGATGCGCATGCTCAGCCTCATCGAGCGTCGCTGGAGCTGGATCTGGATGCGGGAGCATGAAGTTCTGTTCAAGGCGGAGCTTTCCGCGTGGACGCCCGAGGTCGTGCAGATCCAGGGCGTGTACACCGCGCCGACGTACCGCGGCCGGGGAATCGCCCGCGCGGGGCTCGCCGCCATCTGCGCCCATGTCTTCCGCGAGGTGCCTCGCTGCAGCCTGTACGTCAACCAGTACAACGTGATTGCCTTGCGCGTCTACGACAGGCTGGGATTCAAACCGGCGGACGTGTTCGCCACAGTGATGTACTAAGCGAAGTACCCATGATCGAGACACGTGCCGACGTCACCCTGCCCGTGCCGCCCGAGGAAGCCTTCGCGGTGGTGGCGGACATCGAGCACGCCGACTGGCTCCCGGCGATCAGACGGCTCCGCCACATTGGCGGCCCTTCCTCCGGCGTCGGGGCGCGCTATGAGGTCGAGGCCGGGCTCGTCGGCCGCCATCTTCGGGGCGTGCTCGTCTGCACCGAGCTGACCCCGCCGTCGCGCATGGTGCTGACCCTCGAGGAAGGTTTGGATCTGACCCTCGAGGTCACCATTCGCAAGGTGGTTGGCGGGTGCAAGGTGGTGATGTCGGCTCGGTACTCGGTGAGCGGCCGTCCCTTTGCGGGCGCGGTCGAACTCGCCTCGCAGGGGCCTGCTCGACGGGAGACGGCACGCGCCTGCGAACAGCTTGCCGCGCGCTTCGGCCGCAAGGACGATCTCAAGAGCGCCGCATCGTGACCAGGAGCGAGCTGTCCGACCGCGAGATCCTCGATGCGAAGGTGCGGTCGTTGCCGGCGTTGAGCGAGCCCGCGACTGCGGCGCTCCTGAGCAACGTGCGCACCAAGGGCAGGGGGCCGGCGCTCGACGAGCTGGTCGAGCATCAGCTCGCCGGGATCATCGAGCTCGCGGAGGCCAGGCGTGGCAGGGGCGTCGAGGTGAGCGACCTCACCCAGGAGGGAACGATCGCCGGTGTCGTCGCCGTCCTGGAGTACGCCGCTCAGGGTGGCGCTGCCGACGGGCTGCACAGGTTTGTCGGCAGGCTCGTGGCGTCGCACATGGACGACACCATCGAGCTCGCCGCAATCGAGCGCGCCGGTGACGAGGCGTTCGTCCGCGATACGGAGATCTATGAGGCCGCGGAGGTCCGTACGCGTCACGAGCTTGGCCGGACTCCGACCGTTGTTGAGCTCGCCGCCGAGCTGGGCTGGCCCGAGGAGCGCGTGTCGATCGTCGGCGCGATCCTCAACGAGGCGAGAGCCCGGTACGACAGCGAGATCGTCGAATACCTCGACGACATCGACGAGGAGTAGGCGCCGTCTGACTCAACGGCGAAGGTCGTCGCCACGCCAGTCGAGGTCGTGCAGCCCATCACCGGTGCCGCGCCGGATGGCGGTCTGCCCGAAACGCTGACGCAGGCGGTCGAGTGTGTGGTCGATCCGGTCGTTCACGGGCTGGTCGAACAGGTCGAGCTGCGGCGCATCNNGCGTCGAGCAACGCGAGCGCGGCATCGCGGACGGCGGTGTCCGTCGCCGTGGAGGATGCCAGTGTCTCCTGGCGGGTGATCGTGCTGAAGTCGGAGTACCGGAGTTTCAGGGTGATCGTTCGAGCCGTCCAGCCTCCGGTGCGAAGGCGCGCGCCGACGTCGCTCGCGAGCTCGGCGATGCGCGCGTGCAGCGCCTCACGCTGGGCGACGTCACGGGCGAACGTCTCCTCTCGGGAAACGCTGCGGGGTGCCCCCGGAATGGTCACCGGCGCTGTGTCGACCCCCCGCGCGCGCTCCCACAGCGAGCTGCCTGACGCCCGGCCGACCCGCCGCTGCACCGTGTCGAGTGGCAGGGCCGCCAGCTGTCCGAGCGTTGAGATTCCCAACCCGCTCAATGCCCGTTCCGCCGCCGGTCCGAGCCCGGGCAGACGCCGAAGCGGCAGCGGCGCCAGGAATGCCGCCTCGTCGCCGGGTTCCACTACAACAAACCCACGCGGCTTGCGCAGGTCTGAGGCGATCTTGGCCACCGTCTTGCACGTCGCCACCCCGAACGAGGCGTGCAGCCCGCTGGTGCTGAGGATGCGGTCACGGATCTCCTCGGCGATGTGCTGCGCCGTGCCGAAGCGGCGGGTCGAACCGGTCACCTCGAGGAAGGCCTCGTCGAGCGAGAGCGGCTCGATGAGGGGTGTGTAGTCGCGCGCGACGTCAAAGACGGCTTTGGAGGCGTCCCGGTAGGCGCGGAAATCGACCGGCACCACGATCGCCTGTGGGCACATCCGCAGCGCCGTACGCAGCGGCATGGCCGAATGCACGCCAAAGGCACGTGCCTCGTAGGACGCAGCACTGACCACGCCGCGGTTCAGCTGCGCGGTACCGTCGCCGGACGGTGCGCCACCGACGATGACCGGGAGCCCACGCAACTCGGGACGTCGCAACTGCTCCACGGATGCATAGAAGGCGTCGAGATCGAGATGGATGATCGCGCGTTGCGTCACGTCCGCGCCCACCGGCACGCGGATTCAGGTGCCGGTGTGCTGCCTCCATTCATCGATGTCCGCCTCACGCACGTAGCCGGCGCGAATCATCAGCTCCATGTATGGAACTGCGAGATGCGGTGCGGCGCGACGCAACACCCACGGCGGCGGATTGTCCTTGTTCTTGTTGACGCTCTGATAGAANNCAAGTATATGCCCATGTTCCGCAGCGCACCCGGCAATTCTCGAAGCGCCGCAATCACCGCATCGGCCTCGCCGGAGCCACGATCGCCAGTCCTGCTGAGGAGCACAGCATGCAGTCCTGCCGCACGCGCGCCTGCGATATCGACGGTCTCGCTGTCACCCACCATGACCGTGCGACCCGCCTCGGTCCCGAGTGAACGCAGCGCCGCCTCGAAGATGCGCGACGAGGGCTTGCGCCAGCCGACTTCGGCGGAGAACGTGACGGCATCGAGGTGCGCGTCGAGGCCGAGGAAGACGAGTTGCGCGCGCAGCGACTCGACGCGGTATGGGGCGTTCGAGCAGAGCCCGACGCGGAGTCCCTGACCGCGGAGAGTGTCGAGGAGTGGCACCGCCTCGGGGTCGAGATGCGCCCCGTGCCACCACGCCTCCTGCTCCACGCGCAAGACCTCGTCAAGGAGGGCGGCATCCAGGTGGACGCCGGCCTCGGCATAGGCGCGCAACGACGCCGCCGCAACGTCGATCTCCTCGAGGTCCCCGCTCCGCTGGTGGTCGACGACCTCTCGCTCGACCCGGTCCTGGACAGCGCGAACGGTGGCCGGTGATGGACTCGCTCGTCCCGAGGTCGCCAGAAGGCTGAGAATTCGCAGCTCCGCGTCGCCGAGCGCCTCATCGGGCCGGGTGAACTCGACCAGCGTTTCGCCGTAGTCGAAGAGGACACCGCTGATTCGGTGCGCTCGCCCTTCCTCGGCACCGCTCACGCGGGCGCGCCACCTCCGCCACCGCCTCCACCGCCGCCGCGACCACCGCGACCGCCGCGACCGCCGCGTCGTTTCCGACCGCCCTGCCAGCGTCGTTTCGGACGCTTGGCTGCGTTCCGCGGCGCCGGCGACAGCTTCTCGAGATACGCCGCCCCGGGATGGGGCTCGCTGGGATGACCTGCACGAGCGCCCGGAGCGGCGGCAACCCGCGCCTCGTACTCGGCGACCACCGCCTCGAGCGGGCGCTTGTCGCTCGCCGGCGGTGCTGCCGTCTCCGCCCACGGTTGCGCCTTGGGGCTGGCCTCGGCAGCGAGCATGTCGCTGCCGGGAATCTCCGGCACGGCGTCGAGGACGGACTCAATGGCGCGCGCGATGAGGCGGTCGGCCTCCACCGGGTCCTGCAGCGGTCGGTCAACCATCCGCCGCCGTGCTCCAGCCGGCAAGCCCCAGGCCGGCGATCGTCTTGACGTCGACCTCGCCGGCGCGGATCAGGCCGGCGATGCGGTCGCGATCGAATCGCTCGACGTCCATTCGCTCGTCGATGTCACGGTTGGTCGGCCCATCGGTGAGGCCGGTCGCCAGGAAGAAATGCATCACCTCGGTCGAGTAGCCGGGGGTGAGCGGGGCGGTGGCGAGCGGACGGATCTGGGAAGCGCGCAAGCCGGTCTCCTCGGCGAGCTCTCGCTCTGCCGTTCGTGCCGGCGTCTCGTCGCTGTCCCGCGTGCCCGCGGGCAGCTCCCAGAGGGCCCGGTCGACCGCATGCCGCCACTGCCGAACCAGGATCACCCTGCCGCCGTCGTCGATGGCGACGATCGCGACCGCGCCGGGGTGGGCCACAACCTCGCGCTGCGCACGAGTCCCGTCCGCCAGGCGGACGTCGTCCTCGTAGAAGGTCAGCAGCCGCCCGCTGTAGATGTTCCGCCGCGACGTCCGGGTCTCACGGAGGTGCTCCGTCGCTCCCAGATCGCTGGAACCCGCCTGCGCGCTCACCCGCTGAGTTTGACGCCGCCGGGAGCTTTAGGCGCAGGACCACTCGTGGGACTGGCCATGGGCGAACATCTTGGCAGCGATGTTCGCCTGCGCCACGGGATCCCAGATGGTGGCCGCGGTCCCGCCATTGGCGATGAACGTCGACATCAGGAACTGGAACACCCCGATGTACGGACCGCTCCGGTTGACGGAGTTCCAGTGGAAGTGCGACTCGCAGTTGGCGGTCTTGAGCATCCACGAGACGCTCACACCCCAGTGCTCGGCGGCTGCGGTGATGTCAGCCACCACCTGCGCCTGGCTGACCGAGAGTCCGCTTGGAACGACGAAAGCCGGCCGGGACACCCGGGCGCGGCGCCGCGCAGCAGGCTTGGCGACGGGTACGGCAATCTTGAAGAACATCGCCGAGCGGACCCGAAGCATCACCGGGTGCGTGGTCACGTTGGTGAGGCGATCGATCTCACCGACTGACGAACGGACCAGCGAGGCAGACGCGGCAGCCCCCTGGGACGGCGTGGTGATGAGCACTGCGGTCGCCGGTCCAGCCACCAACATGAGGAAGCCGAGGACCAGTCCACGTGCCCGCTTGGGTAAATGCAAGGCGGATCACTCCTGTTTGGTCGGGCTCCGGTCATCGCTCCCATGACCGGGCTTGTAGCGGCTCGACCCCCTGCTGCCCCTCTGGAGACTCTCGTCTCGACGACAACGTGGCGATCTGAGCCGCGGCGGACCGTACCACAACGGGTACCGACGCCTGCAACCGGCTCAAACCAAGCTAACGCTTCTTCACCAGCCGGTGGACGCCCCGATCGAGCAGGAGGCCGGGGCCGCGTTGAGCACGACCGGGACGTCCGCGGACAGGGTTGATCCTGCCTGCCAGACGAACTGTTCGGAGCCGCCTCCCAGGATCACGCCGGCGCTGTTCTCGCACACCGCGAAGCCGACCACCGCAACGCCGGCGACGACCGCGGAAGAGGGCGTGAGGGTCGCGCGAACGTCGCCGTAGCCATGGGCCGAGTGGCACGGCTGGCACGCATATCGAGCCGGGGCGGTGGTGAAGATGGGCCCGATGCTTGTCGGCCAGGAGCCGACGGTGACCGTCGCAGCCACGCTCGTGGCGCCGTTGCAGGCGTCGGTACAGTCGCCGGTGACCGCCAGGGTCTCGCCCGGCCCGAGGTTCACCGCCACCGAGTCGAGGGAGCCGAGGGTTCTGCCCGAGCGATGGGTCACGAAGTGCACGACCACCGACGCCGCGCCATGGAACATCGCCTCGTTCTTGAGCTTGGCAACCGGGATGGCAGCGAGGTCGAACGTTCCGATGCCGATTCCAAGCACGCCGACCGACAACGTGTCCGGAGGCAGCGGCGTGGCTGACGGAGTCGGCGATGGCGATGGCGATGGCGATGGGGATGGGCTGGGGCTCGGCGTGGGAGCCGTGGAGCACCCGGACAGCAGCACCACGGCTACAGCTGCGAGCCAGAGAAGGGCGCGTTGAGGCATCGTCACCCAATCCTAGGGAGAGTTTCAGCTGCAATCGGCGCGTGACAGAATTGACATGCAGGTCAATCGCGCGGCCATGGAGGCTTCCGTCCGTGCCTTTCTCGACTGAGCACGACGCGCTCCGCGAGACGGTGCGTGATTTCGTCGGCACCCCCGCTACTTCCGCGATTCACGGCTCATCCGCATCGGCGGCGGCGCCGACGAGGTGATGAAGGAGATCATCGCCAAGACGGCGCTGGGGTTGTGATCTGCTCATCGGGCGATTGCGGCGAGGCTCCATGGCGGCGGGTTTACTCCGTGCGCGCATGACCGAAGTACATCAGTTCCCAGATTGCCTCGTTCTTGTGCGTCTCAATCAGCTCGCTCCCAAGGTGATGCCGAACCTCGATGTCACCCGCGAATCGAAGGTACGCGCCGTCGAAACCCGCGAGTCGGGCGGCTAAGCGCTTGAGCCCCTTGACGCCGTCGATCATCCGGTTCAACGACAGATCGCGTGTCCGAGTGAAGGACACAACGTATCGGTCCTCGCCATCCTCGTAGACGTATCGGGTTGTCGTCGCAACAGGTTTCCCAGTCGTCGCGTCCGTGTAGATCCTTTCACGTTCGAACGCTACCTTGACCGGGTCGTCACCGATAACAACGTTGTCGCGAGCGAGCATGAAGATGGGGATCGGCTCGAAGCCGTACGGCTTCGCGGACGTGATGTAGGACGCGATGACCGAGTACGGGCCGGCTTGCCCGCGGGCCCAGTACCAGTCATGGACGACCTTCATCAGGCCCACGTTCCCCCAGTTGTGATCGTGGTAGCCGATACCGGTCGTTTCGTGCTCCTCGCCGGCGACGGTGTATGTGACCCGAACAGCGCCCTGCGGCACCGCGGGAAGCCACGCGAACTCCAGCGACCGGCGCTCACCGAACAGCATGTAGCCCGTTGCCGGGCGCCAAGCGGGAATCTCGCCAGTCAAGGTGACATCAACCGATATGCTGTCCGCGGTCGCCTTGATGCGATAGGTGTGGAGGTCACCCGTGAACCGATTGTCGCCGAGGCGCACGTCTGCATGGTTTTTGGCCGCCGACCACGCGGCCGCAGGAAAGTCCACGAGCTTCTCGAAGCGCTGACCGTCGGGGAGATCCAGATCGATCCGCAGCAACGGCGACAGTGGTTTTTGTGGCTGGGCGAGGTCCTTGTTCATGAACGCGACGACCAACTTGGCGCCGTCAACGAGATGCGCGTCGAAGTACCACCACTCGTAGGTACCTGCCGAGTCATCGGTACGTGCGCCATCCTCCCAGGGCTCGATCGAGGTCGACGACAAGCCGAGGCGCGCATAGTCCTCGGGGCTGTTCGCCACCGCTGCCACGCTGGCTGCGAGAGTTGGTTGTGTCATCGGTCGGTCCTCGTGGCTCGAAGGCTTTCGCCGGGTCCTCAACTGCCGGACAGCCGGGCGTCCTGCTTCTGCAATTCTTGCTGCACTTGGCGGGCCGGCACTGGGTTGCCCGCCGCGGCATGCAAGGCCGCCGCGACGCCGGCGGCGTGGCCAGTGGCCAGTGCGGTGCCCATGACCCTCAGCGAGCCGCCGGCGTACTGGTCCCCGTCAGCAGCGCGCCCAGCCGCATATAGGTTGGGGGTGTCGACACTGATCAACGTACGCAGCGGGATGTCGTAGGTCTCTTTGTCTTTGACCATCTGGCTGCCGTCGCGCGTGGCGTCCGTGATCGTGCTGTGGAAGAAGACGGTCACGCCCGAGCGCTTGGCAACCACGTCGAGACAGCGTTTGACCGCCTCCGGATCGTGAAGGGCAGCGACACCACGGAAACGCACGTGTTCCATCACGCCCCCGATGGCCCGGAGTTCGGCCAAGAGTTGCTCCGCGACGCCGAACACCACCTGCCGCGACGGTTCAGCTTCGGTATACAGGCCGCAGTACGTGGTGACGCTGTTCATCGTGGCCGCTCCGCCCAGGCAGCCGTACGACTCGAACAGCGCAGTCCGGGCGCCGGCCTGGGCTGCACCGACCGCAGCGGCCGTTCCAGCGGCTCCGCCGCCGACGACTGCGACGTCAAACATCTGAGCGCTTGACGGCATGAGTCCTCCAACTCCGCAAACACCGTCGGGCGTGGGTCCCGACGCGTCGTCCGAGCGGTGGCTGATTCTACCGCTCTCCAGCGAGCGCGTCCGGCACATTGGGGCAGCTCGCGAGCGGACCGTCCGTGGCTCGATCCCCGCCTCCCCGTGTCGTGAGTACGGGCAATCCAGCTTTTCCAGCTTCAAGAACTCCGAGCGTTCCTTTGGTGCATCCAATGGCGCTGCGCCCCGATAAACTCCTCGCGACACCGACACCTCGGAGGACTACGTGATGCAGGACCGGATCATCGGTACCACCATGCCCGTGCTCGAGATCATGCTCGACCCGGGCGAGGCAATCTTCTCGGAGTCCGGAGAACTCTCCTGGATGACGCAGTCGATCGTCATGCAAACCTCCACGCAGATGGGCGGCGGAGGCGGCGTCGGCGGCGTGTTCAAACGCGCGCTCGGTGGGAGTTCGATCTTCATGAGCGAGTACTCGGCGCAGGGCGCGCCCGGCATGGTCGCGTTCGCTGCCCGGCTTCCCGGCATGATCTTCCCGCTCGATGTTGCGCCGCAACCGGGGATGGGTTTCCTCGGTCACCGGCATTCATTCGTATGCGGCGTCCACGGGGTGCAGCTCTCGGTCGGATTCCAGCAATCCCTCGGCGCTGGATTGTTCGGCGGCGATGGATTCCGTCTCGAGAAGATCAGCGGTCAGGGCAAGGCATGGTGCGAGCTCAGTGGCGAGGTCCTCACCTACGACCTGAAGCCTGGCGAGAGCCTGCGCGTGCATCCAGCCCACGTCGGCCTGTTCCAGGACACGGTGCAGTTCAGCATCACCACCATCAAGGGCATCAAGAACAAGATCTTCGGTGGCGACGGCATCTTCCTGGCGCTGCTCACCGGACCGGGCCGCGTGTGGCT
>PLDZ01000004.1 GCA_003136295.1 Candidatus Dormiibacterota bacterium | reverse complement strand
TCGGGGAGACAGGACTCGAACCTGCGACCCCTGGTCCCCCAGACTAGTCCTTATTTCCGGAAGGCGCTCGGAACTCAAGTTAGAGTGGTTTCGTAGGGAAATCGTTGGAAAGAGCACTAGTCCATGCAGACTGGAAAGCGATGGAATCGACTGTAATTGAGCGGGATTCCCGCCGCATCTCGCGCGCCAGGTTTGCGTCCCAAGCCGCTCCCTCTCGCTCCGTGTTCCATTACAGCGTATCGGTTTTGCTGTCGCAGTGCTTGGGGGGGTGTCGGTCCGTTGCCGATCGCAACGTGTACGCAGCCAGAGATGCGGGGACGAATCGCGTCGTCTGCGACGCCACGAGCTGACCGGCGCCGCTGGCCCGGCGGCTCCGGTGTTCGCTGCACCCTGGGGTGGACGACCCTGCCGGCCTCGCGGCCGGGAGACTTTGCCGCGCTGATGACTGCGGCAACATCGCCGCTCGCGGCGCCGCATGAACCCACCTGACCGCTGATCGTGCTTGTGCCACCAGCGCAAAAGTGGAGCTCTCCCCGCTCGGATGCCAGAGCGTAACCGGGCCGTTCGGATCGCATGGACTGCCACGGCGCGTCCACGGACCAGTGAGAGACTCGTGACCTGGCCGTTCACTTCGGGCGCCATGACTATCGTGATTGCTCAATGGAACCTGGAACAACCGCCGTGCCGGCACGCGCGAAGTCGGAGTTCAGGGGTTGGCGAGCTGCACACCTCGCAAACCGTCCCGGCGTCGTTCCCTGGCTCACGGTCATCGGCCTCGGCGCCGCGTTGCTCATCGCCGGGGTGTGGTGGCCACCGCTGGCACGACCCTTCTGGGTCTCGCCGCTCGGCCTGTTCTGGATCGTCGTCCCCGCAGCTAGCCTGTGCTGGTGCGGCGGGCTCGTGGCACTTCTGATCGGCTGGCGGGACGATCTTGCGGAAGTCGCCATTCTGGGAGCGGCGATTTGCGTCCAGTCTGTTCTCGCGCTTGTGCACGGGCTCACGTCCCCAGGGGTGCTCTTCGGCCCGACTCATGTACTCACGACCGCAGTCCTGGTTGCCAACCCGATGGCCATGGCGGCGGCATCGCCGCTGCTCGTGCCTCGTTTGCGGTTCTCCGTCTGGGCGGCGCGTCATGTCCGCATCTGGACCGGGGCTTGGGTGGTCGGCTCCGCCGCAGTCGCCACATGGTTCGTCATCGCACCGAATGCCGTGGCCGCGAGTGCTGGCGGGAGCGTCGTTGCCCTCGTGGTGACCCTTCCCACGGTGGCAGCGGCATTAGTGATCTCCCTCCGCCAGCTCAGGCTGTACTGGCTCGGGCGCAGGCGCGCTTGCCTTATGGCAGCGATCGGTGTCGCACTGCTCGGACTCTCAGGGCTCGTCTGGCTCGGTGATCCGCCCTTCTCGGCCGCCTGGTGGGCCGCCCACGCACTCGACGTCGGGGGAGTCCTGGTCGTTGCTGCGGCCCTGATTGTCGGGTATCGACCCGACCGCTCCATCAGCAGCGTGATCGCCCCGATCGTGACTCGCGATCCGGTGATCGCGCTCGAACTCGGCTTGTCGCCGATCGTTCATCGCTTCGTTGCCTCACTCGCCACCAAGGACGCGATCACCCGAGATCACGTCGTGCGCGTGGCCGAGTTGGCCATTCGATCGGGCGAGCGCGCTGGTCTGCGCGGGTCAAAGCTGCGCCACCTCGGGCTCGCAGCGCTCCTCCACGATATCGGCAAGCTGGACGTGCCCGACGCCATCCTCACTAAGCCGGGACCACTGACCAGTGCGGAGACCCTGCGCATGCAGGTGCATCCGGCGGTCGGAGAAGCGATCCTCGCCGCCAGCCCGCTGCTCGCACGGGCCGCGCCATTGGTGCGTGCCCATCACGAACGCAATGACGGCGCTGGGTATCCAGATCGCCTGCTCGGAGACGAGATCCCCGTCGAGGCAGCGATCCTCGCGGTCTGTGATGCGTACGACGCAATGGCGCATGCGCGTCACTACCGCCGGGCGATGGATTCCACGACCGCGATCGCGATCCTTCGAGAGCACGCCGGCACGCAGTGGCTGCCTTTCGCTGTGGACGTCGTGATCGCCACGATCGCGGAAACACCACCCGAGCTCACACCCATGCTCGACGGCGTAGGACGGCTGCGAACCGGCGAGGCACCCCGCGCCGCCGACTTCTGCACCGATGGCTTGCCCGGCATGGTTCCAGAGGCGTTCCCCACCAGCTAACGCCTTTCATCGACGCGTGACAGCCCAGGCATCCCGGCCCAGGACTGAATGTGGTCGCGGCGGCTGCCCGGCGAGACCTACTGGACCACCGGCCGCCGAAAGGCTTAGGAGACATTATCCGGTGTCTGAAGCCCGGCTGCCAGGTCACGCCTCCGGTGCTAAAGGCCGAAGGCGTGGAGGGTGTCTCCGTCCCAGTCCGTTATGTAAAGCACCCCGCGGTATGGAAGATGCGACTGGCTTGACGGCCGGCCCCCTTCATCAGCCTGAACGAGGACATTGAGCTATTTGACGGCGATGACGTCGACGAGGCGAATGTCGGGGTCCTGGGCGAGCAAGTCCGGTCCGACCTGGGCGAGGGCTCGGGGGATCTCGCCGTTCAGGTGGGCTTGTCGGGCGTCGTCGGTTTCGAAGGTATCGAAGATCCCGTAGCTGGCGTTGCTGATCTTGAACGCATACCAGGTCACGGTTCCGGGTTCCGCCGCCGCGAGAGCCCGACCGCCCCCGAGGAAGGCGCCGAGCTCATCGCCCTTACCGGGCTTAGCTTCGAGAAGGGCGAGCACGCCAAGTCGTATCGTCATGTCCTGCTCCTTGTGGTCGGGTCAACGTTCAGAGGCCGGCAGCATCGTGCGCGTCCACGATGTCAACTGGTTCGGGGCGGGTGGAACAGTCGGGGCGAACGCCTATCCAGCGAATGACGCGGTCGGCGTCGATGATAACGGTGGCGGGCATAGGGATGGCGATGGTGCCGTCGGCATTGACGGTGGTGAGGTCCAGACCGAAGTGAAGCTGCGCGCCGGCGTTAATGGTGCTGACCTGCTCAGCGATGGTGGCAGCGGTCATTTCGGCTCGTTGAGTTCTCTCGTGCAACGGTCCTCGGCGGCATCTTGGTCACTTGGCGTCAGCGGGCCGCCGCGTGCATTGCAGCGTCGCAGGCGATGATGAAGATCCCACGGCTTGCTCATTCGTCCGAAGCGGTGTTATGCCGCAGCGGCATGGTCGCGCAGGTAGCGGATCAAGCCCACAACATCCTCGGGGACGAGCCGCCCGATGGCGCCGCTCGAGTAGACGCTCACGACGACGCGTCCACCGGGGTCGAGCACGAACCCCGGGGATTGCAGATATATGGGGTCGGGGTTGACAAACGCCCCGGTCACCTCTGCGATGGCCTCGGCGTCGGCGCTGTATCCGACGGGGAAGTTGAGGCCGTGCTTTGCGATCAATGCTTGGGTCGTGCTCTCGTCATCGACCGAGAGGGCGACCACCTTCGCGTCCACGTCAGCAAGACTGTCGTGAGCTCGAGCGAAGGCCCGCAGCTGGCCGTTGCAGTATGGACACCAGGATCCTCGGTAGAACAACACTGCAGTGAAATGGCCAGCGAACGCGTCCGGAAGCTGGAGCGCTGCCGCGCCGACCGGCATCACGGTGAGAGAAGGGAATGCGTCGCCTGGATGCAGCAGAGTCATGTGCGGGGTCTCCTTGCGGTGTGGTCAGGTGGTGTCAGACACATCCCAAATCTCTCCAGTGGTGTCACGTTGCAGGTGCATGAGCAGAGACCGGGCAGGCTGTTCGGGGGAGATCAGTAGGCCTTCGGCATACGAGCGCGCGAACCGCTGGTGCAGTGGAGCCCCGATTCGTGCTGGATCCTGGCCCCGGATCCACGCGGGCATGGCGGTGTCGACCGATCCGGGTCGGAAGGCATTGACAGTGACGCCACTTCCGGCGAGTTCGGCGGCCAGGTTGAGCGTGTGGGCTTCGAGGGCGGCCTTGCCGGTCGCGTAAGCGTTGGCACCGATCATGGCGCCGGGATGTTCGGCGATGGCGCTCGACACGTTGACGATGCGTCCCCATCCTCGTTCGACCATGGCCGGGAGCAGCGCGAAGCTCAGCGCTGCGACGGCAACCAGGTTGATTGCGATTGCCGCCGCCCACTCGCCTGGCTCGACAGTGGCGCTGGCACCGAGCGGCCAGACGACCGCAGCGTTGTTGACAAGGATGTCCACCGCACCGAGCTCGTCGTTTGCGCGTCGCACGGCTCGCTGAAGGTCGTCCAGCTTGCCGAGATCCGCCGGGGCAACGAATGCAGCTCGACCGAGTGCGCGCACCCGATGAGCTGTCTCGTCGAGCTCGTCTCGTGAACGCGCGACCAGGGCAACCGTCACGCCGGCACCGGCGAGCTGCAGTGCAACTTCACGCCCGATGCCTCGTCCCGCTCCGGTGACCAGCGCGGTCTTACCCTCCAACGAGATGCTCATGTGTGGTTGGTGGCGGCGTCGGCCTCGAGTCTTACCTCGTGGGCCTCAGTCGGTCGGGGCATTGGGGAGCCCGATCCATCAACCGAGCGCCGAAGCGGATGAGTCGCCGGGCTCCCTAGAATCGGCTCATGGAGCCAGCGGAGCCGACCGCACGCGGCGGATGCGCGACGTTAGATGCAGCGCTGGATCCGGATTCTGCCGCGTGGCTCCGCTCTCTCGGCGGCAGCCCCACCGAGAGCGATGCTGCGCAGATCCGACTCCACGCTCTGCTGTTGCGCATCGCTCGCAGCGAAGTACAGCGGCGTAGCGGCCGGCTGAAGATCAGCGGACCCGAGCTCGATGACATCGCGCACCAGGCGGCAAACGACGCGCTGATGGCCATCATCGCGAAGATCGGGCAGTTCCGAGGCGATAGCCGCTTCACCACCTGGGCGTACAAGTTCGTGATGTTCGAGGTCTCGACGAAGATCGGCCGTCACTTCTGGCGCAACCCGGCCGCGCCGATTGACGCAGAGCACTGGGAGCAGCTCCCGAATCGGCTGGCCCTCGACCCCGCCCAAGAGGCAGAGTGGCAAGAGCTCGTGGCCGCCTTGCGCCGGCTGATAGACACGGTCCTGACCAATCGGCAACGTCGGATCTTCGTCTCGATCGTGCTCAATGAAGTCCCCGTCGACGCGCTCGCCGCCGAGCTCGGCTCGAACCGAAACGCCATTTACAAGGCCCTGTTCGACGCTCGACGTAAGTTACGGGCAGCGCTCGTCGCTAATGGGTATCTGGACAACAACACGTCGAGGCGAGCGTGAACGGCCAGTCGGCCCTGGATCGCTTCCTGCAGACCGATCCCCAGGATGTGGGATGCGAGGAGGCGATGGGATGGATGCACGTCTACGTCGAGTTGGTGGCCGCCGACCCGGCCACGGCCTCACGATACGCGGGGATCGCCGCACATCTGCGCGCTTGCGGCCCATGCGCGGAGGACTTCGAGGGGTTGCTGGCGGCGATCGCGCCTCCCGCGACCTGAGCCGGAGGTTCCACACCGCAGCATGCTGAACACCGAGGGGGATCTGATGCGTGACTACCCGCAGGTGATCGTTCCCATCGACCACATCGAGCCGGTACCTCGACGGATCCGCGCCGTCCTCGCCGGCGAGGTGGTGCTCGATACCATTCGAGCGCAGTACGTGTGGGAGTCGCCCAACTATCCCCAGTACTACATACCGGTTGCGGACGTGAACCCGCTCCTGCTCGTCGACGAGAAGGCAACGGCTCAGGGGCCAAATGGGACGGCACAACTCCACGGACTGCAGGTCGGCGGAACGAATCGTCCGCGCTCGGTGCGGATTCTCACGCCGGAGGCACCGAGCAGCTTGGCGGGCACCGCCCGTTTCGACTGGGACGCCCTTGACGCATGGTTCGAGGAGGATGAGGAGGTCTTCGTCCACCCCCGCAACCCATATACCCGGGTCGATGCGCTGCGGTCGACACGCCACGTCCGCGTGGAAGCCGGCGGGACGGTCCTCGCTGAGTCGTCATCACCGGTCATCGTTTTCGAGACTGGTCTGCCCACGCGGTACTACCTGAATCGGACCGAGGTGCACTTCGAGCACCTGATAGCAACAGACACCGTCACCGCCTGCCCGTACAAGGGACAAACCAGTGGTTACTGGTCACTCGGCACAGGCGAAGCGACGCGGCACGAGGTGGCGTGGACCTACGACTTCCCGACGCACCAACTCCTCCCCATCGCCGGGCTCATCGCTTTCTACAACGAGAGGGTCGACATCCGTGTCGACGGCACCCTCCGCCCTCGACCGACGACGCAATTTTCTAAGTAACACGAACAGTCATCCGGAGAGCCGGCGAGGATCACCATCGACGCCCGACGCGATCACGTCCGATGTGCCGGGTGCCTTACCCTCACGCCTGCAACACAATCCGCATGGCGCTGGAGGAGTGAATGACGACCCGAGACGACGTCGACGCGATCAACAACGAATACGCTCAGGCCCTGGCGGACCGGGACGTCGACCGGATGATCGGTCTCGATACGCATGACGCCAGGCTTTGCTTCTCCGACACCCCGATGCTCCAGGGTCATCAAGCCGTCGCCGCGGTCTACGACAAAGCGCTGAAGGATGGTCCCATCACGATCAAGTTCGACAGCGTCGACGTTTTCGAGGACGGCGACCTCGTCGTCGATGTCGGTCACTACGCAACTCCGACCGAGCAGGGAAAGTACGTCGTTGTCTTTCAGCGCCAGCACGACGGAGCGCTGAAAATCCTCGTCGAAGCGGACATCACCGACGGACTTCGCCGACTCGGCTGACCCTCGATTATTCCCGGCTAGAGGCACTACACCTCGTTCGCCCGACATGCCCTATCCCTCAAGCCTCCAGTCTCTCAACGTTCGTTGACACTCGCCGGCTCACTTTGGGTCGAGTCGAGCTAAACGTCCTTCCGGACTAACGGTATGGCTAGGCCTGCTCGGGAAGAGGGATGGAATGCCACAGCACCACCTTCCAGCCGCCGCCGTCGCGACGGAGGATCAGCGTGGTTGGAGCGGAAGATGTGCTGCGGGGTGCCGTGCATCGTGTAGTCCTGGTCGATCCAACAGGTCAGTACCCCTGTGTCCCCCCAAATGCGCTCCTCCGCATCTCGAAGTTGCGTTTCCACATCACGCACCGCGGGCATCAGCTCGCGGAGGTAATTGTCTACGTCGCCTCTGCCGCGCAGCCAGCGTCGCGAGCCCTCGTCGACACTCTGGACGTCCTCCGTCAACATCTGCCTCATCCGATCAGCATCCAACGCATCAAGCGCCGCGAAGAAGTCGGTTGCGACACTACTCAGTTCGCCTGGCATCAAACGGTTCCTCCATGGTGGTCGGCGATTGCCAAGTCTCTATGTACGAGCCTCGCGCGTCAACAGGGCTCGATGATGGCGACTGCAGATGTCAGGCGACGACCTCCATCATGACCGCTGGGCGAGCCACTCGGGCAGTCGCCATTTGTCACTCCCGACATATCTAGGTAGCGGCTCTTCGATCCACCGGGCTCAATCAGCTTGATGTCTCCCGATCCCATAGAACAAGAGCTTGGCCATTGAGTCTCGGGGGTCGCGCGGTGACACCGAGATAGGTCCACTGTGTCAAGTATCTGCCGGACTTCAACACGGTCGATCGCCGTCAAAACTGTAAGCGCTAT
>PLDZ01000011.1 GCA_003136295.1 Candidatus Dormiibacterota bacterium | reverse complement strand
GAGGGCATCGGGTTCGACGGGTCGAGCATCCGCGGCTTCCAGAAGATCTACGAGAGCGACATGCTCCTGTTCCCCGACCCGGGGCGCACATTCGTTGATGGCACGCTCGAGATTCCGACGCTGGCGATCGTCTGCGACATCAAGGACCCGCTCACGCTCGCGGATTACAGCCGCGACCCGCGCTATGTCGCGCGAAAAGCGGAGGAGTATCTGCTCAGCACGGGGATCGCCGACACCTCGTACTGGGGCCCTGAGCTCGAGTTCTACATCTTCAACTCGGTGCGCTTCGACCAGAACACCCACGAGGGCTATTACCACATCGATTCCGACGAGGGCATCTGGAACACCGGCAAGAACGGGACGGCCAACCTCGGCTTCCGCCCCAAGCTGAAGCAGGGCTATTTCCCGACGCCTCCCATCGACAAGCTGCAGGATCTGCGAAGCAAGATCGTCCTCGCGCTCATCGACGCGGGCGTTGCGATCGAGGTCCATCACCACGAGGTCGGCACCGCCGGGCAGACCGAGATCGACATGCGCTTCGACTCGCTGGTGAACATGGCCGACAAGGTGCTCATCTACAAGCACATCGTCAAGAACGTCTGCTACGAGAACGGCTACACGGCGACCTTCATGCCCAAGCCGCTCTTCGGTGACAACGGCAGCGGCATGCACACCCACCAGTCGCTCTGGAAAGACGGCGTCCCGCTCTTCTACGACAAGGACGGCTATGCGCTGCTCAGCGACACGGCCCGCTGGTACATCGGCGGCCTGCTCATGCATGCGCCGGCGGTCCTCGCGTTCGCAGCGCCGACCACCAACAGCTACCGGCGCTTGGTGCCTGGGTACGAGGCGCCCATCAAGCTCGCCTACAGCGCTCGCAACCGGAGCGCATGCGTGCGCATCCCGACCTACAGCGCGGCGCCGGCAGCGCGCCGCCTCGAGTTCCGCTCCCCGGACCCGATGAGCAACCCATACCTCTCGTTCGCGGCCTGCCTGATGGCCGGGCTCGACGGAGTCAAGCGCAGGATCGAGCCGCCGGCACCTGTCGAGGCCGACCTCTATGAGCTCGAAGGCGAGGAAAAGGCACGGGTCAAGGATCTGCCGGGTTCGCTGACTGAGGTGCTCAATGCCCTCGAGGTCGACAACGAGTTTCTGACCGAGGGTGGCGTGTTCACCCAGGACCTCATCGACATGTACATCTCGTACAAGCGCGAGAACGAAGTGGACCCCGTGGCGCTGCGGCCACATCCTTACGAGTTCGCCCTGTACTACGACGCCTGAGCGACGCGCTCAGAACTTCTCAGCACACTCCTTCCTGGACAGGGGGGCCGGGTTACCTCGACCCGGCCCCTCCCTTATTTACTTGGATTGTTGAGCATCTGACGCCGAGCACGGACAGCGAAGCGGGGCCGCGGCGAAAAGCAACGCCCTGCTAGCGCGGGACGGTGGCGTCTCCCGACCGGTTGAGTGTGGCGCGTAATCGTCCAATCGCGTGGCGCTTGAACAAGAGGAGTCGTTCCTCGAGTTGGCTGACGCGCATCGTGACCAGTTTACGTTCAGACGAAGCCGACGACGAATCATTCGCCCGCAATTTGGCGCGCACGCGGGCCAACGATTCGCGCTGACTCTGCAGCATCGCCCTTCTGTCGCCGGAAGATCCGAGCAGCCTGAGGCTGACATGGAACTCCAACGTGTCCACCTGGGTGGGGAAGAACTCGGCTATCTCAAAATCGACGAGCCCGAGGTGCATCAGCTTCTCAAATATGGCGAGAAATGAGTCTGGCGTAAACACCTGACAGTGCACATCGACGAACGTGTCGGATTGTTGCATGCGCCGGCAGGCGTCGAGGGCGAAAGCGTCCGGATCGTCGCAGTCCTGCCGATGCACCAGAGTGTAATCAGCCGTACCGGCCCACACCGCAGCGGTGTCGACCATGTCGATCAGCGCCTTCGAGTAGAAGTCATACGCTTGCCTGTAGGTCGGTTGCCGCAGGTGGCGCAGGCTTGCATCAACCAGGTCACTGATCTCTGTCAGAGAGCGATTGATGTCGAAGCAGTAGCGCTTGTCCGGTATGACCAGCGACAGAATGCCCCCAGAACGAAGGACGTGTTCCAAATCGGCCATCCAGCCCAAGGGGTCAGGGATGTGCTCGATCACATGAGAGGCGATCACGTAATCAAACGGTGCTTCCAGAGCCACCACCTCGGAGATTGTCTGCCCCTCCCCGATGACGTAATCGACGTCAACGATTTGGTCGAGTCGACCGCGCATTCCCCGATCGCCTGCGTATTTCCGTTTCAGTTCTTCCGTGCTGGCGTGATCTACGTACAGCACCGAGCCGTCAGCCTTGTGGACCCGCGGCGTAGCGAGTGGCCCGATCTCCAGCCCGCGCATCTGGGTGACGTCGAGGGCGGCTAGCTCGGGCCGCATCTGTGCCGGGAAACTTCGGTTCGTTCCCAAGATCAGATCGCCGAGGCGCTGTCCAATGCACGTAGGACGCAGAACTCGTTTGCCTCCGGGTCGGCCATGACCACCCAGCTCACCTCGCCTTGACCGATGTCGACGCGGCGGGCTCCAAGCGATATGAGCCGCTCCACTTCGGCGCCCTGGGCGTCCGGACGCAGGTCGAGATGGATCCGGTCCTTGACCGACTTTCCCTCCGGGACTTGGACGAAGAGGATGTCGGGGCTCTC
>PLDZ01000076.1:10972-20730 GCA_003136295.1 Candidatus Dormiibacterota bacterium | reverse complement strand
CAGGTACGGGCGAAAGGCGTGGTCCGGCCAATCGACGATCCGTACCAGGTGACGCCATGAAGGCCTCCAAGGTCGACAAGAAGACCTACTACCGCGGGGTCCGGATGATCCCGTATGACCTCCTGAAGGAGGTCACGATCGCGATGGTCGGTGTTCTGGGCGTGGTGCTCATCCTTTCAGCCGTGCTGTCCTCGCCCGACGTGCCCTCGGTGACGTTGCAGAGCTGGTCGAAGGCGAACCCAATCGACTTCCTGACGACCGCTTCGGGCGAGCTCGCCGGCACCACCGTCGTCGCCGGATACGGACCGCCGTACAACTCGGGGACCGGTTCGGTGCAGAGTTGGGGCCCCCTGTCGCCGCAGCAGTGGGCCGGTGTTCACGTTCCCGTCAACCCACCCAACGACTTCGTGCTCCAGCCGCTCACTCAGGCCACCGCCGGGGATGCCGAGCTTGCCGCCGCGTTGACGGCATACAAGGCGGCGTCGGGCGATCAGCAGCAGAAGTGGCTCACGAGTTACACGACAGCACTCGGCACGGCGACCGTGGCCTCGGACGGGACCGTGAGCGTGCCGTCCGGGGACTTCGGGCCGGTGACGGTGCTCATGAACCGCATGCTCACCCTGGCAAGGTCCGGCGGACTGGACGCGCTGCTCCTCACCAGCGACCACTTCTATCAGACGGATTTCTCCCGGCCTCTGCTGTTCCTCGATGACGGCGGCTACATCGCCGATCTCGCGACTCAGCAGAAGCTCATCGGCAGCGACTGGGGTGTCATGAATGAGACGGGGCGGTACCCAGGTCAGGCATGGCTCTGGCTCTACACGATGTGGTACCAGATCCCTCCGTTCAATTCATCGACAGGCTTCCTGGGCATCAGTGCGGCCAACACCGACCTGGCGGTGGTCGGGGTAATGCTGTTCCTCACAGCCCTGCTCCTGTTGGTGCCCTTCATCCCAGGTCTGCGTGATATCCCGCGATGGATCCCGATTCACAAGCTGATCTGGCGCCGTCACTACGCAGAGATGCGCCGAACCGGTGCGACAAATACCATGCAGCAATAGAGGACCACGGCGATGGCGACGTGCATGGCCATCAAGACGACAACCGCATCGGGTGGCTGGCCGCGGACGAGCAGCCATGCGTCCGGAAGGAAAAGCGCCGCACTGATGAGGACCGTGAGCCATCCATACAGCCAGCGAGGTGCGGAGCTGACCCGCGTGATCACGGGCCATCCCGCGGCACCCCCCAGGATGCCGATGATCGTGAGCTTCGCGTAGTCGTCGAACCGGAAGTGCTGGTATCCCGCGGTTCCCGGGAAGATGCGCGTGCCGATGGCGACAACGATGGCGTCGGCGGCCAGAGACCCGAGCATGGCGATCATGGTTGCGACCGCCAGCCGCACCGGCGTCGGTTGGCGGTGAGACGGCGCCCAATCCACGCGAGCGATTGCCAGGGTGCGGTCGATCAACGGAATCTCTGCCCTCACACCGGCAGCGTATTGCGGGCTCCCTTGCGGAACGGTGAAGGTGTGGTCTTCGAGTAGGCTCAATTCGCGTGTGCCAGTCTCACCATTCCTCATGACGCGCAGCGATGCATGTCCTGGTCGCTGAAGACGACGCGAAGCTCCGCGAGGTCCTCGCACGGGGACTGCGCACTGCCGGCTACACGGTCGATGTCGCCGCGCGTGGGGATGAGGCGCTCGAGCTGCTCCTGATCAACGGATATGCTGCAGCCGTTGTCGACTGGCGAATGCCGGTCATGGATGGCATCGACGTAGTCACAGCGATCCGCTCGCGAAATGTGTCCACCCCGGTGCTGATGCTCACCGCTCGCGACACGCCGTCGGACCGTATTCGTGGGCTCGATGCGGGGTGCGACGACTACCTGGTCAAACCGTTCGATTTCCAGGAGATGCTCGCTCGTCTCCGCGCCCTGATGCGACGCCCGGCCGCGACGCTGGGCGTGCGCCTTCGTGCCGGCGGACTGACCATCGATCCAGCGGAACGCCTGGCATCGGTGAACGGCACCGCGCTGGCGCTCACGCCAACCGAATATGCGATCGTCGAGCTACTGGTGCGCCGGAGTCCGGCGGTGGTGAGTCGCGACACCATTGCAAACCACGCGTGGACCGATGCCCTCGACCCGATTGCGTCCAACAGCATCGACGTCCACGTCACCAGGCTGCGCGCCAAACTGGTTGGTGCGGGGCTCAGGCTGGAAGCGGTTCGAAGCGTCGGCTACCGGCTGGTGGAGCGGAGGTCGTGAACACGCGACTCAGCAGGCATGCCCTGCGCGTTGCGCTCATCACAACAGCCGTTGTGGCCGGAGTGATGGTCGCGCTGTGCGTCGCGATCGACGTGATCGTGGCCCAGACACTGCGATCTACCGCCACCACTCGCCTCACCACCGAACTCGCGCAATTGTCACAACGTCGCGGTGGGCCCAACCTGGTCGAGCCCGACGTCGATGATCCCGTTCTTGTCTGGGAAGTGAACAACGCCGGCGCGATCGTCGCGTCGACGGCAGGAGCGCCGGTGCTCCCCTCGAGCGAGGTCGCGGCAACCTCACCTTCGGAGACGCAGATTGACGGTGCTGACGTTCTGGTGGCGGGTGTCGGCATTCCAACCGGCAGGCTCATCGGCGCGGTGAGTCTCGGTAATGAGTCGAAAGCGCTCACGGCACTGACGATCACTGAGGCCATCGTTGTACCAATCCTCCTTGTCCTCGTGTTCGCGGGTGCGTTTGTGGTCGGGCGGCAGACGGCGGGACCGATCGAACGAGCGCGGCGACGTCAACTCGAATTCACCGCTGACGCATCGCACGAACTGCGCACGCCCCTCGCGGTAATCGAGGCCGAGACAACGCTTGCGCTTGCGAATCTCGAAGATGGTGGCTCTGATGACGCCACGCTCCGCCGGGTGGCAGAAGAGACGCACAGGATGCGCAACATTGTCGAGGATCTCCTCTGGCTCGCTCGCTTCGACGCGCTCCCCCCCGATCCGGTCACAGAGCCAGTCGATCTCACCACGGCCGCGGAGGTTGGTGTGCAACGGTTCATACCCATCGCCGCGCAGGCGCGATTGCATCTCCGAAACCGGAGTGACGGAGCGACGCTCGCCCTGGTCGACGCCCCCGCGGACTGGATCGATCGACTCGTCGGCGTGCTGCTCGACAACGCATGCCGGTATACCCCGGCGAACGGCACGGTGAGCATCGCGGCATCGCGTGAGCGCGACCACGTGCGCCTGACCGTGAGCGACACCGGTCCGGGCATTCCGCTGGAACGACGCGCGCGGATCTTCGAGCGGTTTCGCCGCGGTACCAGCGAAGGCGACGGAGCAGGACTCGGCCTCGCGATCGGCAACGCGATTGTCGAAGCGACCAAGGGCCGCTGGCAGATCGCGGACGTCCCCGGCGGCGGAACCTCAGTCGGTGTCGTCTGGCCGCACTCGCGCACCCGGCTCGTCGACGGGCTCCACCCATAGGGCAGCCCTGGGACAGTCGGCAATTGCACGGTGGGCGTGCTCGAGCACGTCATCGGAGAGCGCCCGCTGGTCGATGACGGGATATCCCCAGTCGTCCATCCGGATCCGCTCCGGGAACAGTTCAGCGCACATGCCGTGCGCTTTGCACTTGATCGGGTCGACGCGCAGGCGCACCCTCACCACCATCCAGCCTCCGTTGCGGGTACTGGCAGCAGGGATCGCTGCCCGGAGAACCTGCACGAGCCGTGCCTGAGGTGGTGACGCAGATCGGCCGCAAAGACCTCCATCGCGCTGGCAAGAAAGAGCGTCGCCCCGTCAGGGTGCCTGCAGGCGCCACGGCCACGGACGTCGTGCGACCAGCGCACGAGGAGGTCGAGGGCAGCGGGGCGTGCCCGGCCGGTGGCGACCTGGTGAAACATCTCGGCGATTGCGGGCAGGCCGACATGACACGGCCCGCACTGTCCCGCGGTCTGGCTCGCGAGAAAGGTGAGCACGCGATCAGTCTCGCCGATCCCGCATGTGGTGTCGGGTGCTATCACGAGCACGCCAGTCCCGAGATGGGCTCGAACCGATCGGAGTGCGTCAGCGTCGATCGTCTGATTCCAGATGCGATCCGCCGCCACCCATCGACCGAAGTAGCCACCGAGGAGGACCGCAGCGGGTTCCCCTTCGACACCCCCGGCGCGGTCGACGATCGCTCCGACCGTCGTATCGCACGCTGCCTCGAGGACACCCGGCGTGCGCACTGCCCCGCTGACCGTGAGCAGGGCGGTGCCGGGTGACCGCTTCGTGCCGACCGATCGAAACCATGGCGCACCGAACCGGGCGATGAGCGCTGCGTGGGCAAGCGTCTCGACGTTCTGGACAAGGGTCGGCAGATGGTCGACGCCGTTTTGAAACGGACGTGGGGGGACGACCTTCGGTTTGGCGAGATGGCCGGAGACGCGCGCGACCAACGCTGTCTCCTCTCCGGCGACGTAGCGATTTGGGCCGACCTGCACGTCGATGAATCGATCGCTGTCGTCACGCCGTCGCCGCTCTCTGATCGCCGCGCGCAGTGCTGCCACGACATCGCTGTGAGATCGCGTCGTGTAGATGACCACCCTTCGAGCGCCGACCGCCTCGGCGGCGTGCTCGAGACCGTCGAGCACCAGGTGCGGCCGGTACGTGAGCAGGAACCGATCCTTGAAGCTCGCGGGCTCGCACTCGGCTGCGTTGGCAATGACGACCGCGTCGCCGTCTCGTTTTGTGTGGTCCATCACGGCCCGCCACTTCACCCCGGTTGGAAAGTCAGCGCCGCCGCGTCCGCGAAGCCCACTGTCGTCCAATGCGTCGATCATGGCCATCGACCCGATCTGTGGTCGGGGGCCGAAGCCGGCCAGGTGGGCGTCAAGGTCCTCCGGCACGGGGCGCGGTGGGAGCAGACGCTGGGACCTGCTGCCGACATCCATCGATGAGCTCACGCGCCCACCTTTTTGGTGGTCAGGGTCCCGCTGATCGAGCCGTTGCCCTGGTCGACGATCTGGACGGTGGCGAGCACCGCGCCGCACTGGGCTGTGACCGACGTGTTGCCGATGGTCGCGGCCACCCCGCAGACATTCGCACCCGATCGGGTGATCGTGAGCGTCCCGCTGCCGTCGGCATTGGCGACGATCACGAGTTGGAGCGTGCCGTCACGGGTATCGGTGAGCGTGGCGGTCGCATTTGTCGTCGACCGCACCAATCGACCAATGAGTGGATCGTTCAGACCCGTGCTGAGTTCGGCGACCGGCGTCGGGGTGCCGACTGGCGTGGCCCCGGCGCCTACCAGAAGGTCCGCGGGCGTGCCGGCCGCCTTGGCCCATCCATGCTGCAGTGGCCCCGCAGCCATCCACACCCCCAGCAGGGCGATCGAGGCGACGCTGGCAGCGATTCCCGCGAGGCGGAAGGCGGTGAAGCCCGGCCCCGCATGCGCAAGGCGCCACACGAGGGCAGCGATGACCGCCGCCACGCACACCGCCACCATCGCCAACGCCCAGAGCGACTTGGTGTCCGTCCCCGTCCCCAGGCTGTGGATCACTGCGACGGGCCAGCTCGCGTACGCGAAGAGATGCACGACCCGCCACGTTCGCCACCCGAGGCGATGCCGCACCAGGCTTGTCGCCGTGATGGCAACCAGGAGCTCGAACCCGACCACCCCGAGGCCGAGCCACAAGGGGCGGTACGTGGCGATGAACGGCACGAACGCGTCCAGGAAATTGAGCCTCGCGAACGGGTCGATGATCGACGTCAGGATGTGNNGAGCAGGGCGGTGTAACCGCTGGCACGCGTGGCGTACCACATCGGGGTGGGGCCGGCGAGCGCCGCTAGCAACGGACTGACCCGGTCAGGATCCGCCGGACACTGTCACGGGCGCACCGTAGCCGTACTGCGGCGCTTGGATCGGCGTGCTGATAGCGGGTTGCGTGACGCCGCCGTTGTCGGTGATACCTGGCTGTGTGGCCGGCGTGGTGGTGACCGTATGGCCGGGGAGGCTGGTGGCCGCCACGAGCGCGAACACCGCGGTGAATGCCGTCGCTCCGACTGCTGTATAGACGGTCAGCCGACGCGCACGGGCCAGGCCGAGGTCTCTTCGAAGGCGGGCGGAATCCAACTGCGACTGTCGCGGCATGAGAGGAGCCTACCCGGGACTGCCTTGCGGAATGGTGAAGATCGGGGCAATGTCAGGGGCTGGTAACGATCCGCCCCGGAACGGTTTGGCCGGCGCGGGCATTCCTAGAATCGCTCGGTGGTAGAGCGACGCGCAGTCGCCGTCGGAACCCAGGCACCCGGGAACGCATTCCGCACCCTGGGCAATGGCATGCGCTCGCCTGCTACGCGTCGCCGCGGATTGCTGCTGATTCGGGTGGTGGCGATCGCGGCGGCCGTCGCGGGTGCGCTGGACTTCGTCATCGCGCCAATCCAGGGTCATTTCACCGGGGAGTTCGAGGACTACCAGGACTATCTCGCCGCCGCACAGGCGGTCGCGCACCACGGCGACATCTACGGCTCCTTTCTCAATCACGTCCAGCCGATCCCGGTGCAGGGATTCGACTACCCGCCGATCGTCGCGTGGTTGCTCCAGCCGCTCGCAGGACTGCCGTCGACGACGGCCGCCACCGCGTGGCTGCTCGTGCTGCTGGCGTGCACGGTCGCAGGCACCGCGATCATCGCCTTCGAACTCCTTCCCGCAACGTGGCCGCGGCTGGAGCTCACGGCGATCTTCTCGTTGCTGTACGCGCCGGCGACGTACAACCTCTGGCACGGACAGATGAGCGCGGTTGTCTACCTGTTGCTGGCGCTCGCGCTGCGGTCCTGGCTGCGAGGCAAGCAGACCTCGCTTGGGGTGTACATCGGCATCGCGGCGCTCATCAAGATCGCTCCGGTCCTCTTGGTCGTCCTCCTGATGCGCAGGCGATGGTGGGCTGCGTGCGCATCTCTCGGCGCCACCTTGGCGCTTGGCCTCGGTGGCGGGATCATCGCTCTCGGTTTCACAACGCTGCGTGAGTACGTCACGCGGGTCCTTCCCATCATCGGACAGCAGAACGGATGGATTTACAACCAGTCGGCCGCAGGTGCCATGAACCGTCTGATCGCGCATTCGGTGCTCGCGTTTCAACCGTCCTCACTCGCTCTCACCATCCTGACCGTCGCGGTCGCGGTTGCCGCGGTCGCGGTTGCCGCCTTGCTGGTGCGACCCGCCGAAACCTCACGCGACCTTCGCGGCGGGCAGTTTGCCATGGGGATCCTGGCCATGCTGCTGGCCGGAAGCGTCACCTGGTTCTGGCACCTCGGCGCGCTTCTCATCGTCCTTGCGGCGGCGGCAGCGCAGGTTGCCGGCGGTACGATCAGGCACCCGCGGCCGGTGCTGGTTGCCGGGTTCGCAGCGTTGTCGGTCACCGGTCTGCTCGCACCCCTGTTCATCGCGTCGGCTTCCATGTCCGGGTTGATTGCTGTGAGTCGCACCTGGCTGTGGTGGCCCGCGCTCCAGCTCATCTCCGCTCCGGCGTTCGCCATCGCTGCGCTTTTCGTCGTACTCGGGATCGCGTTACGGCGGCAGGCGCGCGTGGCATCGGTGTGATCCGTTGGCGACGACCGTGGAGCCGACTGCGATCACGGAGCACCGAGCAGGCACATCTCGAGCGACGCTCCGGCGGGGGCTCCCCTGGATCGGAGCACTCCTCCTTCTCGCGGTGCTCGGCGCTGCGCTGATCACGGAGGCGCACCGGGAGATCACGGATCCAGGCGACAGCGACGCGATAGCACTCGTGGCCGGCGCCCATCTGGTCATCACCGATCCTCAGCATCTTTACGCGGCGGTCGCTCAGGAGCGCGTGGAGGCGTCGCTCCTGCACATCTCGACCCGAGACCGCTTCATCGCGCCGTTCAACAACCTCGCCGCCGGTGCATTGCTCCTGAGTCCGCTGGCGCACGCCGATCTCTGGACCGCGAGCGAGATCATGGTGCTCGCGTCGACAGTGTTGTTTGCGGCCGCCCTGTTGCTGGCGTTCCAGCTCTTGACACCCGTGTCGTCACGACCACTACGGCTGGCAATCGCGGTGGCGGCAGCATTGAGCATTCCAGCCATCGACGCGCTCGTTCAGTGGGACTCGCTCATGACGGTCGCGCTCCTGGGGTCGGTTCTGCTCGCCGAACGACGACGCTACGGATGGGCCGGCCTCGTCCTGGCGACCCTGATCCTCAAGCCACAGGTGCTGTGGCTGGTCGTGCCCTCGCTGGTCGCTGCGAGGTCGTGGCGGTGTCTCGGCGGCCTGCTCATCGGCTCGGCAGCGTGGATCGCCGTGAGCCTCGTGATCACCGGGCCCCAGGGATTTGTGGCTCTGGCGAAGCTCGTCGCCGGGAATTACCCGGGTCAGTACGACAGCAGCATCGGCATTCCCTCGCTGATCTCGGCTGCGACTGGAAGCGGGTCGCTCGGTCTCATTGCCGCGGGGTGTCTCGGGGCAGCTGCCGCCGCCCTGCTGCTCTGGCGTGGCTCGATGCTGCGGGGCCGGCCGGTCGCCGCGGTCGCGCTCGGCCTGGTCCTGTCGTTGCTGTGCTCGCCGCACGTGACCATCGAGGACTTGATCCTGATCGCCTTGCCGATTGCGCTCATCGCACGGCGGTGGCCGTTGCTCGCGCTCGTCGAGGCCGTGGCGATCAGCGCGATCGAAGTGGTGCAGGTACAACTCGTGATGGGCGCGCAACACCTGCAGCCGGTCGTTCTCTTCGTGATCGCCGTCTCGACCGTGCTCGCGGTACGGCCGGTGGTGACGGCTGCGTCGGTTGGGGATGCGGGCGATCCACGGCGGGGCGCGCGAGGTGCCGAAGCCGGTGCCCGGCTCAATCCCTTGCGATAGACAGCCGCATGTGGCTGATTCCCAGGCTCGAGACGTTCGTGACCCGGGCCCATGAGCACCACGATCGCTATGCCCGTGTGAAGATTCGCGGAATGCCTGGTGTTCTGCAGAGGACGCTGTCGTGAGCCGGCGACCATGGTGGCGCAATGGTTTTGCTTATGTCGTCCTCGCTCTGGCGGTGCTCGTCGGAGCACTGTATCTCTACAGAATCGGGAGTGATCCACCGGGACTCTACGCCGATGAAGCCAGTATTGGCTACAACGCGTGGACAATTGCGCACTTCGGCACCGATCAGTACGGCAACCACTTTCCACTCTTTTTCGTTGACTTCGGCGACTACAAGGGCCCGATCGCCACATATCTGGTCGCGCCGCTCACGTGGATTGTTGCGAGCGGTGCCGCCGTGGTCCGGGTGCCGAGCGTCCTGGCGGGCATCGCCATCTCCATGGTGGCCGGGCGAATCGCTTTTGTGCGCACGCATTCCCCGCTGGTCACACTCGTGACCATCTCGTTCACCGCAGTGCAACCGTGGCTCTTCCTGCAGAGCCACACGATGCTCGAGGGAAACATCCTCATGGTGCTCTGCGTCGTGTGCAGTTGCTGGTGCATCGCCGAGGCCAACGTCGACGGTGCATCAGCGAGATGGTGGACCGGTGCGGGTGTGGCGCTGGCCATCTGCATCTACACGTACTCGATCGGTCGCCTGCTTGGTCTACTGATCGCTGGAGTTGTTCTCGTGAGCTTCCCTCGAACCGGTCGAGACAAGCTCCTTCGGTTCCTGTTCCCGATCGCCGCCGCGTACGTCATTCTGGCGATCTGGTCGTTCGAGAACCCCGGAGCGCTGCTCGGGCGTTTCCAAAGCGTGGGTCTCTTCGCCAACCATCCGTCAATCGTC
>PLDZ01000076.1:0-10961 GCA_003136295.1 Candidatus Dormiibacterota bacterium | reverse complement strand
ACACCGTACGCGCGGTTCGTCCTGCTCGGTGCGGTGGTCGCGCCCATACCCGCTGCATTGACACTCGTGGCACCGCATGCTCTGCGTGGCGCCGGACTGTTCCCCTTCCTCATCCTGATGATGGTGGAAGGCACCTCCTGGGTGTGGACGCAGCTGCGGACGCACAGCCTCGTCGCCATCGCGCTCGTCGCCATCGTGCTCGCCAGCGCCACGCCCTACTTTGTCGATTTCTTCAGCGGCTACCCGGCTCGTGCCGAGGTTGAATTCGAAGCCGGCGAAGGATCGGCGCTGGCCATGGCGTATACCGACGCTGAGGCCGGGGGCCACCGGCTGCTTCTCTCCGCCGGGCTCAACCAACCGATCGTGCAGCTGATGTATGCGGTTGGGGCGGCGCCACCGCAGAGCGACTTTCTTCGTCGAGCTCGAATCACCGAGGTAACGACGCTGGAGCAGCTCGATACCGCGGAGCCCGGGGACGTGCTCGTCATTGCCCCCGACGACACTCCGCCCCCGCGCGCCCACCTCCTCTTCCTCGTCAACGGCGGGCGAATCGTTCGCGCGCCCACCGAATTGTCCAGCCTCGATCTCCTCCGCGTCTACCGGGATTGAAAGCTGCCCCTCGGCCCTCCGCGACTACGATGCCTTCGGCATGCGAGCAATGGTCCTGGACGCGCCCGGAAGCGCCCTCCACGAGGACGCCGTCGACACTCCTGAGCCCGGCCCCGGGGAGGTGCTGGTCAAGGTCGGCGCGTGCGCCCTTTGCCGCACCGACCTGCATGTGGTCGACGGCGAACTGACCCATCCGAAGCTGCCACTGATCCCGGGTCACCAGATTGTCGGGGAGGTCATCGAGTCCGGAGCTGGAGTGGAGACGGTCCGCGTCGGAGACCGTGTCGGCATCCCCTGGCTCGGCTGGACGTGTGGCACGTGCAGGTACTGCACCACTGGGCGAGAGAATCTTTGCGACAGCGCGCGATTCACCGGCTACGACATCGATGGCGGCTATGCTGAGTACACCGTCGCCGACGCGCGGTTCTGCTTTCCCGTCGACCGTTCGTTCAGCGACGTCGAGGCTGCGCCGCTGCTCTGCGCGGGACTGATCGGGTATCGCTCGCTCAACGCCGCCGGAGATGGCGTGCGCCTCGGCCTGTACGGCTTCGGTGCGTCAGCCCACATCGTTGCGCAGGTTGCGCGCCACCAGGGACGGCGGGTCTTCGCGATCACCCGACCTGGCGACACGGCGAGCCAGGAGTTCGCGATGCGGCTGGGTGCCGTGTGGGCCGGCGACACCGACACGGCTCTGCCCGAGGAGCTGGACGCGGCGATCATCTTCGCGCCGGTCGGAGCCCTGGTACCACTCGCACTCGGCGCTGTTGGAAAAGGGGGCACCGTGGTGTGCGCCGGAATCCACATGAGTGACATTCCATCCTTTCCCTACGACCTGCTGTGGGGAGAGCGCACGGTTCGCTCCGTGGCCAATCTGACCCGGCGCGACGGCACGGAGTTTCTTGCGCTCGCACATCGGATTCCGGTGCGTGCCGAGATTGAGACGTTGCCACTCGACCACGCGAATGAGGCACTCACGCGGCTCCGTGACGGCAGGGTGCAGGGTGCGCTGGTCCTGACGGTCACCTGAGCCACACCACCATGTCAGCGTTGAACGAATCGAACTTCCCCCGGCAGCAGGCCAGGACACGGCGCTTCAGCCTCGGCGTACCACGAGACTTCGTCATCGCACCGGACGGAAGGCGTGTGCTGTTCCTTCGCACTCGAAGCGGGAGCGATGCGGCCGCATGTCTGTGGCAGCTCGACGTGCACAGCAATACCGAGACCCTCGTTGTCGATCCGGGGACGCTGGAGCGCGATGACGGAGTCGAGGTCCCCGCCGAGGAGCGAATGCGCCGCGAACGCGCGCGCGAATCATCCGGTGGGATCGTGCGGTTCTCCGTCGACCGCGATGCGACGCGTGCGGTGTTCGACCTTGGCGGCAGGATCTACGTTGTGGACCTGCTCGCGGGAGGTGTCACGGAACTTCCGACGAACGGCAACGCGATCGATCCGCGCATGGATCCAACGGGTGCCGTCGTGGCATACGTGGAATCCAGAGCTCTCCACACGGTCCGCGTTGACGGAGGCGACGAGCGCGTGCTGCTCATCCCGGAGCATGACGACGTCACCTACGGCATGGCTGAATTCGTGGCCGCCGAGGAGATGGATCGCTACAACGGGTACTGGTGGTCTCCCGACGGCTCGCGATTGCTCGTGGCGCGTGTCGATGTGTCGCACGTTCGCCGTTGGTACATCGCCGACCCGTCCAACCCCGAACGTCCGCCGATCGCCGTCGCGTATCCGGCGGCGGGTACCGAGAACGCAGAGGTCACGCTGCTCCTCGTCGACCTCGACGGATCGCCGCCCGTGGCGGTGCGCTGGGACCGAGCCCACTTTGAGTATGTGACCACCGCGAACTGGTCGGAGCACGGGCTGCTGATCGTCGTGCAGAGCCGCGATCAGCGCACGATGCGGATCCTCGACGTTGATATGTTGACCGGCGCGACATCGGTCCTTCGCGAGGATGCCGACGAGGCATGGGTCGACATCGTCGACGGCGTCCCGGCGAGATTGCCGGACGGGACGCTCGTGTGGACCGCAGACCGTGACGGCGCGAAGCGACTGGTCATCGGCGACGACACGGTCACCGCGACGGACCTCGAGGTGCGCGATGTCCTCGACGTCGACGGCGACGTCGTCGTCTTCAGGGCTTCGACAACGCCGGCCGAGGTCGGTGTGTACACGTGGTCGCCCACCGGCGGCGTCAGCGAGATGCGTCCCGATGGTGTCAGGCCCGGTGTGTGGCGAGCGCGTCGATGCGGCGGCACGACCGTGCTGACGTCACGCGATCTCGAGCGCGCCGGTCCCCAGGTGACGGTGCACCGCGACGGAAGGCAGGCGGGCATGATCGAGTCGCGTGCGGAGACGCCGGCGGTCGCCGTCAACGTTCGCCTGGTGACGCTCGGTGAACGCGCACTCCGCGTGGCCGTACTCTTCCCGATGGGCCACGAGCCAGGCAGCGGAAAACTGCCGGTACTGCTCGACCCCTATGGCGGTCCCGGGTTCCAGAAGGTGACCGCGTCGGCTGGTGCGTACCTGGCGTCGCAGTGGTTCGCGGATCAAGGGTTCGCGGTGCTCGTGGTCGATGGCAGGGGCACGCCCGGTGGCGGCCACGCGTGGGCCCGGTCGATACGCGGCGACGTGGCGGGACCGCCGCTCGAAGATCAGGTCGATGGCTTGCACGCCGCCGCGGCGGCGTGGCCGGATTTCGATCTCTCGCGAGTGGCCATCCGGGGCTGGTCGTTCGGCGGGTTCCTGGCCGCACTCGCGGTATTGCGCCGCCCCGACGTCTTTCATGTCGCAGTGGCGGGGGCACCAGTCACCGACCTGCGCCTCTACGACACGCACTACACGGAGCGATACCTCGGGCACCCGGACAATGAGCCGGCGAACTACGCGAAGAGCTCGCTGATCGCTGACGCGGGCCGTCTCACCCGCCCGCTGATGCTGATCCATGGCCTCAGCGATGACAACGTGGTGGTTGCGCACACCCTGCGCTTCTCCGCTGCCTTGCTCGCCGCCGGGCGTGAGCACACAGTGATCCCGATTACCGGGGCCACGCATATGGCGAACGATCAGGTGGTCGCCGAGAATCTCCTGCTACTCGAGCTCGCGTTCATCCGTCGGGCGCTGGCGTGAGCTGACAGCTTGGGGACGGCTCAGGGGATCGCGATCAGCGCGATCGCTACCACAGCCAGAGCCGCGCCGAATGCCTGCAGCGGCGTCATCCGCTCATGGGTGAAGACGCGAGCACAGAGCACGGTGAATGCCGGGTAGAACGAGGTGAGCAGCGCGGTCACCGACAGCAGTCCGGTGTGGGTCGCGTACAGGTAGAGCACCACGCCGGTGCCGTCGAAGACGCCGCCGATCGTGATGATGCGAACCACGCTCCGGCGGATCACCGGGGATGTTCGCGTCACCGCGGCCGTGAGCAAAGCGGCTGACGCCGAGCCGAACCGCCCGCTCACGAACGCGGTCACCCCCGCATGGCTGGCGGCGTGGAAGAGGATGAAGAACAGACCGAAAGAGACGCCGGCGAGGAGCGCGAGAGTCACGCCCAAGCGGGCGTTGCGCACGCCTTCGCGGCCGGGTCCGTTGATGAACACCAGCGCGGCGAGGCCGACTGCGATGCCACCCACCTGCCAGGATTCGAGATGGTCGCCACTGATCAGTCCCACGGCAACCGGCAGGGCAGCAGCGACGAACCCCGTGATCGGCGCCACCACGCCGATCAGGTTCAGCGACATCGCGCGATAAAACGCCACCAGCCCGAGTCCACCGACCGCGCCGCCGGCGAATGCCTGGAGCGCGGCCTGCAGATCCCAGCCATGCGGCAGCAGCACGAACGCCAGCGGCACCGCCACCATGCCCACGGACTCGACGGCGATGGCCACGCTCGGAGCGCTGCTCCTCCTGCCTGCGAATCCTCCGCTGAAGTCGGCGACGCCAAGAGTCACAGCGGATGCCATGGCAGTCAGCGGCGAGAGCGGAAGAGTCATGGCCGCCGGTCACGGTAGCCGAGCGCACCGACTCTCGAGCGATATCTCAGCGCCCGAGCAACCGCTTGCGGAGCCCCTCACCGCTGATCGATACTTCCGGCCGCATGCCGCCTGCTTGGGCGGTCCGGGATGGAGGAGGCGCCGATGAGTGGCGAAACCGTGGTCGCGACGCCAGAAGCGGTTGACGCAGACGCCGCTCAGCTTGCAAGGTTTGGATACGGACAGGAGTTGCGGCGCGTCCTCAACCTGTTCGAGAACTTCGCGGTCGCCTTCTGCTACATCTCGCCGGTCGTCGGGATCTATTCGCTGTTCGTGCTCGGCGTCGGCACCGGGGGACCGCAGTACATCTGGCTGCTCCCGGTCGTCGTGCTCGGTCAGCTCTTCGTGGCGCTCGTCTTTGCTGAGCTGGGGAGCCATTACCCGATAGCCGGGGCACTGTTCCAGTGGGGCAAGAACCTGATCGGACCGAACTACGGCTGGTGGGTGGGATGGATCTACGGCTGGGCACTGATCATGACGGTGGCGTCCGTCGACACGGGACTCATCATCTACGCCGGCCCGCTCATCAACAACATCTTCCACACGACCATTAACCCGGCGGATCCGAATCAGATCCTCATCGGCACCGTCTTGCTCATCATCGTCCAGCTGGCCTTCAATGTCGGCGGCGTCAACTTCCTCGGGCGCATCTCACAGATCGGTGTCTACTTCGAGATCATCGGCACCTTCGGCATCGCCATCATGCTGGCAATCGCCGGGTTCCACCACGGCTTCGACTACCTGTTCACCTCACAGGGCGCCGAGAATGCGGCGACGAGTCCACTCGGCGTCGACTTCGGCGGAAACTGGTTGCTGGGCGCGGCCTTCGTCGCCATCCTGGCGCACGTCTACATCTTCTACGGCTTCGAGTCGGCGGGAGACGTCGCCGAGGAGGTGGTCCAGGCTTCCAAGCGCGTGCCGCGAGCGATCATCTCGTCGCTCCTGACGGCGGGAGTCACGAGTTTTGTGCTGGTCGGGGCACTGCTGCTCGCCATCCCGGCGGGGGCGAAGGGACTCAGTGACACGGTGGCCGGCGGCGTGCCCTTCCTCATCAGCTCGAACGTCTCGAGCACCGTCATCCAGGACGTCGCACTCTTCGTCGTGTGCTTTGCGTTCTTCAGTTGCGGACTGGCCATCCAGGCGGCCGCGGCCCGGCTCATCTACTCGTACAGCCGCGATCGCGCGCTGCCCGCGAGCCGCAGCCTGTCGCGGGTATCGCCACGGTTCCGCACACCCGTGAACGCGCTCCTGGTTGCGGCGATCATCCCCGCGCTCTTCGCCGCGCTCGCACGCTTCACCCCGTCAACGCCCATCGTGATCGGGTTCATCACCATTCCGGCAAAGGTGAATGCGCTCTTCCTGCTCGTCTCGTTCGCTGTGTCGGGGATCTACCTGTCGTTCCTCCTCGTCGTCGTCGCCGCGCTCATCGCTCGCCTCCGCGGATGGAAGGCCCAGGGTGCCTTCCGGCTCGGTGCATGGGGGGTTCCGGTGATGGTGCTCGGGTGCGTGTGGCTGGTCGCAATGCTGGTGAACATCCTCATCCCTTCGGGGATCGCGAGCCCGAGAGGGGCGCTCTTCAACTACGACTGGATCACGCTCGTCATCGTGGTGATCATCGTCGCCCTCGGTGCCATTTACACCGTTCTCGCGCATCCCGCACGGCGTATCGTACGGTCAGCTCCCGACAGCACAAGTCCCTAGCCGAAACGCTGCCGGGTTCGCGAGCCTTCAGGCAATCGCCTCGTGCACCGACGGCGTCGAGCTGATCACGGAGAGTTTCACCTGATCGCGTCCACTGCGCTTGGCCTGATACATGGCGATATCAGCGGCCCGGATCAGGTCCTCGAGACGCGACCCCTGCTCCGGGTAACTTGCGATCCCGATTGATGCGGTGACGTGCTCGATTCCCGTACAGGCCGCCGGAATCGGGACGTTGCGCAGCGCTCTCCGGAGGTCGCCGGCGACGCGCGCAGCCCCCGCCGACTCGGCATCTCTGAGCACGAGGATGAACTCCTCGCCCCCGAGGCGCACGGCGGCATCGCCCGCACGGGTGATGCGCCGCAGTTCGGCAGCGACGCGCTGAAGCACGGCATCGCCGGCCGCGTGACCACCGCTGTCGTTGATGCTCTTGAAATGATCGAGGTCGACGAGCACCACGCTCAACGGCATGCCCCGACGCCGAGAGTCGGCGATCTCGAGCTCACCCGCCTCGCGGAGCCAGCGGCTGTTGTACAGGCCGGTGAGACCGTCGGTTGTCGCGCGTCGCGCAAGCTCCTGGTACAGCTGAGCGTTGTGCCATGCCATCGCCGCGGTGTGTCCGAACAGTGTGGCCGTTTCGAGGTCCTCATCGGTGAAGCGATTGAGACCCATACGCCTGCAGTTGAGCATGCCGAGCTTGTGGTCGCCGGCCATAAGCGGGATCAGCAGCAGGGATTCGTGTTCGAACGGCGTATTGGGCACGGCAGCTGCCGCCGGGTGCGCGCCCGCATTCCCGAGATTCTGTGGTGTCCCCAGCGCAAACGCCCAGCCGTTGACACCGACTGAGAGTGAGAACACGTCGGCCATGATCTCTGCGGCCTGACGCCCGGTCGCGAACGCCGCGACGAATCGATGGTGGTTGTGGTCCGCCTCGTAGATCGACAGATCGTCGACCGGGACGACACGTTGCAACTGTTCAGCGATGGCCGCGAGGATGCGCTGCGGATCATGCTCCGCCTGGAGCGCGAGCGCCGCGCGGCTGAGCGCATGGGGGAGGCGCTCCGGCGCCGGCCGCGCGGAGTGTGGCCGCCGCCGCGGCGCTTCGTGGCTCGGCGCCGCCGGCTCGACCGACGCCGGGAAGCATTCCACTCGGCGGCTCGCAAACCACGCGGGCTGGACGAGGGTCGCGCCCGCGACAGCCGGTTCACCGAGGATCACGGGCTCGCAGAGCACGTTGCCCTGTCCGAATTGCACCCCGAGATCCATGAGGCAGCGCAGGTCCGCCTCGGTCTCGATGCCCTCGGCGATGATGCGCGCGTCGATGTGCGTGCCGAACGAGAGCATCGACACCACCAGGGCGCGTCGTGAATCGCTGGAGTGCACACCGCGGATGAGGTCGCGATCGATCTTGATGAAGTCCGGGCGAACCTCGGCGATGACGAGCATGCTCGCGTGTCCGGCGCCCGCATCGTCGATGGCGATCCGGAACCCCCGGGAGCGGAGGTCGGCCACCACGCGACGCAGGCGGGCGACATTGGGCACCGGCACGCGCTCGCTCACCTCAAGAACGATGTGCTCGGGGTTGACCTCGGCGGCCTCTGCGAACTCAGCCAGACGCAGCGCGGCGTTGGGCTGAGCGAGCGTCGACAGCATCACGTTGAGAAACAGGGTGGCGGGCATGGTGTGGACGCTCCCCTGGAGCCCGGCTCGGATGCATGCCTCGTCGAGGTCCTTCTCCATGGCGCCGCCCGCGGCGTCGAAGAGTGCGCTCGGCACCTGCGGGCCCGCGCCGGGATTGATGCGGCAGAGCGACTCGTACCCCAGGGTGACCCCGTCGAGCAGTCGAATGATCGGCTGCATCGCCGGGCGGATCCCGCCGGACTCGATCAGTCCGCGGATGAGATCGGGCATCGTTCCGGGGACGTCCTCGGAAACAGGCTCGGGGACAACGCCGCCACCGAGGCGCCGCCAGGCGGGTCCGAGCTGTGCGGCCACCACCTGCAGGAACGGCAGCGCGTCGAGGCCCACGGCGTCGTCCCGCCAGGTCACGAGCACGGCGAGAAGATCGTCTCCTCGCTCCACAGGCAGGGCCGTGAACGGACCATCGCCGATCTCACTTCGCAACGCCGCCCGCTCAGCCGCTGACAGGTGCGGCACCAGGCTCATGAACGACGACGAGAGGTCCGGGCTGGTGGCCGGCGATCGCCGTGTGGCGGCCGCGTGGACGCACGGGATCGCGCTGGTGCGCAGGTGCAGGCTGGTGAGCGGCTGCCCCAGGATGGTCTCGACTCGGGCGATCGATTCGGTCTCGATCGAATCGGCAAGCAGCCTGATCCGATCGCCCTCGAGCTCGGCGAGGTAGCTTCGGAATCCGAGGTCGCGAAGGCAGCCGCCGGTCAGCTCGAGGAGCTCGTCCCTCGACTCAGCCCGCGCGATGCTGCGGCTCAGCTGGGACAGCGTGCGCAGCGCTCGCCGCGACGAGTAGGCGTGAACCTTCTCCAGTTGCATTTCGTCGCAGGATCGGATGCGCCGTCAGCGGAGCCGATGACGAGGTTGTCGCAGGGCACCATCAATGGGTATCCGAGTTGTGGGACCGCCCGATGTACGAACTCAAGCAGGCGTTACGACGCCTCGCGTTACCACCCCGTCACCGCTTGGGAGGGCGCTGCGTCGCAGTGGTCTTAAGACAATGGCTCTACCGTCAAAAAGGGGGCACTGTCCCGAGGAGGAATGTCATGGGTAGGCTCAATCGCTGGGTCAGGCTGGGGGTTGTCATCGTGGTCGCGAGTCTCTCGCTGGGGACCGCGACGATCGCCGCGTCGGCATCGACGTCGAGCACGAGCCCGATAGGGCAGGCGCACGTGCACTAGGACCGGAGTCGAACAAAGGGGTGTCGCCGCTGAACCGCGAGCGCCCCTGATGAAATCGGAGCGAGGGGAGGACGCCGTCGACACGCCGGCCGGCGGGCGTCCCACTCCTCCGTCGGACGGGAACCGAGCGTTGGGGGTGTCCCGGGGATGGTCGCGAGCAACCTCGTGCGTCTGCGGACGGGCGCACAGATTCGTCGGACGCTCGGTGCGAAGGTGTGACGTGGACTACGGGGGAACGGTGCCGATCAGAGAACCAATGTGGGAGACAGCTTGAAATCCGCAGTCATGGGCAGCGCTTCGACCAGCCGGGCCGTCAAACCGGTCGGGCCGGGCGTGGCGTTGCAGCCGGTGATCGACCTCATCGACCGCGTCGACCTGGGGTATGAGGCGCTGCCGCGTCCGCGCGACAGAGCGCCCGGCGCGGTCATCGCGGCGGCGCTGACACTCGCTCAGCACACCGGTCCGGCGGTCCTGCTGGTCCCGCTCCATCGAGACGTGATCGCGGCGGAGGACTTCGATCTCGTCTCGCTGGCACAGCGCCACTCGGTGAATCCCGGTGAGCTTGCCTGGATTGTCCAGAGCGAGATCGAGGCTGACCTCGACGACATCGGGCTTCGCCGTCTCAGGGGACTTCGCGACCACGGATTCCTGCTGGCGGTCGACGGTGTGCTCTCGCCGATCCTCGATCAGCGGCTGATCGCGGATCTGCGGCCCGACTTCGTCTTCCTCGACGAGTCCGTGCCGGCCCGGCTTCAGGAGAGTGAGGTCGCCAAGGCGCACCTCGCGGCCGCCGTGGTGTACGTCGCCCGGCTGGGCGGCCGGATCGTCGCCCGCGGCATCGACACCAAGGCATCGGCAGCAGCGGTCGCCGAGCTTGGCGTCCAGTACGGCGTCGGTCCCCATCTGGCCCACCCGCTCGTCGTCGAGGCCGAGCTGGCCGAGCCTATGGATGAGGTGATCCCGGTCGCGTGGTTCCAGCGTCGCGAGGTCCGAGTCTTCCGAGAACGCGGCGACACGCTGAGCGCACCCATCGAGATGACGCCGCTGCCGCTACCCGGCGCCACCGCGCTAGACGATCGAAGCTTTGCCCGGTTCCTGGTGGACTCCGCCCGCACCCTTCAGGCGGAGCACGATCCCGAGCGGATCCTCGAGATCGCCGCGGAGCGGCTCGGCCAGGTGATGGCCGTTGATCGCCTCGCGATCTTCGAAGCGGACTGGGAGCGTCACCGCTTCCGGCCTCGCGTCCTCGCCGGTCCTGGCACCGAGGGGTTCCTCGATTTGGAGGTGACCCTGAACGACGGCATCACCGGATGGGCGTTCGGGCGAGGTCAGCCGTACCGGTGCGGGGACACCGACTCGCACCCGGCCGCGTCCACCATCCCCGGCACCGCGCGCGAGCCCGAGTCGCTAATCGCGATACCGCTGGTCGCCGGCGACCAGCGTCTCGGGGTGCTCGACGTCTGGCGCGACAGCCTGGACGCCTTCACCGAGGAGGATCTCGAGCGCTGTGCGTTGCTCGGATTCATCACGGCGGCGGCGTGGAGCAATGCCCAGATGTACGGCGAGCTGGAGCGCCGCGCCCTGACTGATGCGCTCACCGGGCTGTTCAACATTCGCTGGTGGCGGGACATGGGTCCGCGCGTCATGGCCCAGAGCCTTCGCACCGGCGCCGGCGTCGGCATCCTCCTCATGGACCTCGACCACTTCAAGCAGGTCAACGACAGTGCCGGTCACGCGGCGGGCGACT
>PLDZ01000148.1:2709-2858 GCA_003136295.1 Candidatus Dormiibacterota bacterium | reverse complement strand
CGACTCGCACCGGTGATCACCGTCGAGACGTGCGGATTGGCCGCACACCAGGCGATCGAGAGCTGTGCGAGGCTGACGCCCAGCTCGGCGGCGATGACGCCGAGTTCGCGAACGCGCTGGTTGGCGCCGGTGTCGGTCACATCGGCCTT
>PLDZ01000148.1:0-2693 GCA_003136295.1 Candidatus Dormiibacterota bacterium | reverse complement strand
GGCTTGTGCAGGTGGTGGCGATCGGCGATGTCCCACGCCTCGGTGATGGCAGCAGCGCTCCACTCCGACGTCCCCCAGTACAGCGCACGACCGGAGCTGATGATGTCGTGCATCGCGCGCACCGTCTCCTCGATCGGGGTTTCGGGATCCGGGCGGTGGCAGAAGATGAGGTCGAGAAAGTCCAGGCCAAGCCGTCGCAGTGACCCGTCGACCGCGTGGAGCAGGTATTTGCGGTTGAGCGTATTCCGCGTGTTGACCGAGTCGTCGATGCCCCAGAAGAACTTGCTCGAGATGACGTAGGTGTGCCGGGGCCAGCCGAGCTCCGCGATTGCCTCGCCCATGATGGTTTCCGACTGTCCGCCGGCGTAGACCTCGGCGTTGTCGAAGAAGTTCACTCCCGCGTCGTATGCGGCGGCCAGGCAATCGCGCGCGCTGCTCCCCGCGAGCTGGGGACCGAAGCTGACCCACGAGCCGAACGAGAGCGCGCTCACCCGGAGCCCTGAGCGGCCGAGGCGTCGATACTGCATCTCCATGACGAGCGAGCATACGGAGCCGGGGAGGAGTCGCGACTCGGCTCAGCGCGAGTGAGTCAGTTCGATGCGCTCACCGGTTGGGTCGCGGCGGGGGTGTTCGGCGTCGCCATCGCGTCGGCGCTCGTGAACCGCTGGCGGCTCTCCGCTGGATTGAGCTTCTCGATGGGATGGTTCCGCGCCCACAACTGGCTCGGCGCTGTGGCGGCCGCTGCCGGCATTGCGCACTGCCTCGCTTCGGTCACCAGGTCGACACTTCCCGCCGGCGAGGAGATTGGCATCTGGGCGGGCGCGGCGGCGGTCGGCCTGCTCGTCCTGACCGCCTTTGCCGGCAGCGGTCTGTCCGGGGCGAAACGCGACGCACGCCCGCGGATCCGGCGCAACCACGTCGCAACCATGTTCGCCGTGCTCGCGGTGGGCATCCTGCATACCGCGCTGAACGGCCCGCTCAGCGGTAGATGACGGATCCCGAGCTGAGGCGCCACGCGAACGGGACTCTGGCAAGATGGACCACCCGCACCTGCGGGGTTGTGACAGGGATTGAGATGCGCGACCGCCGGAGGCATTCCTGATGACCGAGACCACCGAGGCAGTTTCCCCGCGCGGCACGGGAGCTCAGCCCGTGTCGCCCGCTCCCCTCACGAGTGACCTCGATCCTCGCCGCTGGCTTGCCCTGGCAAGCGTGATGACCGCCCTCTTCATGGTGCTGCTCGACGTTTCCATCGTGAACGTGGCGATCCCCGCGATCCGGTCGAATCTGTCGGCGAACAATGCCGACATCCAGTTCGTCATCGCCGGCTACGGCCTCGCCTACGCGGTGCTGCTCATCACCGGTGGGCGACTTGGTGACATCTTTGGCAGAAAAAGACTGTTCATCATCGGGATGTCGGGATTCGTGCTCGCGTCGGCGCTCTGCGGACTCGCCCAGAGCGCCATCATGCTCGACCTGTCGCGGGTGCTCCAGGGCGCCATGGCGGCGATGATGTATCCCCAGGTGCTCTCGGTGATCCAGGTCACATTCCCGCCGCAGGAGCGGGCGCGCGTTTTCGGCTTCGTCGGCGCGGTGATCGGGATCGCCACGATCACGGGACCGCTCGCGGGCGGGCTGATCATCCGCAACGACATCACCGGCGGTTCCTGGCGGTGGATCTTCCTGGTGAACCTGCCGATCGGCATCGCGGCACTCGTCGCCGCGACCCGGCTCATCACCGAGTCGCGCGCGCCCAACGCCACACGTCTCGACGTCGGCGGCGTCGTGCTCGCAACTGCCGGCATCCTTCTGCTTGTCTACCCGCTCGTCGAAGGACAGGTTGCCGGATGGCCGGCATGGACGTTCATCTGCATGGCGCTCAGCCCGGTGATGCTCGTGCTCTTCATCCTCTACGAGCGATCGCTGCCGTCGACGAGGTTTCCGCTCGTCCAGCTCTCGCTGTTTCGCATCAGATCCTTCAGCGTCGGCGTTGCGATTTCCGCGGTGTTCATCGCGGGCATCCCGGCGTTCTTCTTCACCTTCAGCTTGATGCTCCAGGTCGGACTGGGATTCAGCGCGCTCAATGCCGGCCTGACGACGATCCCGTGGAGCCTCGCCGCGGCGGTCGCGTCCGCGATGTCCGCGCGGGTGGCGCCGCGGCTCGGCAAATGGACGATCGCGATCGGTTCGTCGTTGCTGGTGATCGGCATGTTCGGCGTCATCCTGACGCTCAACCTCCAGGGCACGAACGTCACTGGGTGGGATCTGATCCCATCGTTCATCATCAGCGGACTCGGCCTCGGCACCGTGATCGCGCCGCTGCTCAACATCATCCTGGCGGGCGTTCCGGGCAGGGACGCCGGGTCCGCATCAGGCGTGCTGACGACGTTTCAGCAGCTCGGAGGCGCGATTGGCGTCGCNNCGGTCACCCCACAGCTGCAGTCGCAGCTTGCGGCGGCCAACGTGCCGGCCTCACAGGCGCAGGCCGCCATCTCGCAGTTCACCAGCTGCTTCAAGCAGCAGGCGTCCTCCAGCGATCCGTCGGCGCCGATTCCCGGCTGCCCCAGCGCCGGCTCGGCACCCACAACGAACCCGACGAGCCTCGCGTTCGCGACTGCCGCACGGGGCGCGCTGGCAAGCGATTTCGTGACCTCGGTCGAGCTCATCCTCTTCTTCAACGTCGGCTTCTGGGC
>PLDZ01000005.1 GCA_003136295.1 Candidatus Dormiibacterota bacterium | reverse complement strand
GCGGCGTCGTCGATATCCGGGTCTGCCCAGACTTGGCCGACCGCGTACGGTCCGTAGTCGTCGGCGAGCTCGACCAGTTCGAAGCCAATCGGATAGCTGTTCGACGACGTCATGTAGTCGGCCGGACCGGACCATGCCGTCCCGACCACCGGTTTGCCGAGCGCCATCGCCTCGGCCAGCGTATAGCCGAATCCCTCGGAGCGGTGGAGCGAGACGTAGGCGTCCGCGGCGGCCAACATCTCGTTCTTCTCCCGCCGGCCCAGATAGCCGTCGCTGAGCTCGATGCGCACGTCGCCCGCCACCGCGGCGCGGATCCGCTCCCGCCCGTCCGGATCGGCCGCGGCGTTGATCGACTTGATGACGAGCCGCGCCGCTTCGTCGCCGCGCGGAAACGCGCGGCGGAACGCTCGAACGGCGCCGAGCGGGTTCTTGCGTTCGAAGACGCTGTGATAATCGAACACGAACAGGAACACCGTCTCGTCGTCCCGCCAGCCGAAGTCGCGCTTGCGCCTTCGCCGCACGGCGCCGACGTTCACCACCGGCGGCACGTGCACGACGGGGATCGGCGATTTGACGGCGAGCGCGGAGGCGATGAACTGCGTCCCCGCCCACACCTCGTCGAACGGCGCGAACGAGCTGCGCCACTCGTCAGGGAACTGCGGGAGCTCCCACCACCACGACGCGATGTTGTACCGGCCCGCGAGCCGCTCGCGCCCGCCCTCCGCCAGGAATACGGGGACCTGGTCGGCGTTCACGCACACCAAGTTGATGCGATGATCCGCTTCGCTCGGGAGCACGGCGACGGTGCTGTCGCCCGCGCGGCTCGGCGCATATGCGGAGAAATCGACCAACCGCGTCGGAATGCCGGCCGCTTCGAGCGCGGCGACCTGCCCGCGCCCCGCCTCACCGACCCCGGACTCGGTCCGGAAATACCCCACGACGTTGACGCCGATCTCGAGGCGCGACGGAGCCGTTGCGCGAGGCACGCGCAATTCGGCTTCGCCGAGATACGCGCGCGGTACGTCGGACGCCGCGTCGTGCAGCAGCCAGCCGACGTAGCGGCTACGGTCGGCGCCGAGCACCTGCGGAAACGCCGCGCGCAGATCGGGTCGCATGCGCCACACCGCGTAGAGGTAGCGCGTCAACGGCGGTGAGGTTGCGCGGTCGGCATCTTCGTCGGCGCGCTGGTTCAGATACTCCCAGGCCGACGGCTGCGCCGCGACGTCGCCGGGATCGGGGAAGCTGACGCCGTCCAGCCGCGCCTCGCGCAGCAGGCCGCGGCTGACGGCGTCGAGCCGGACGCCGTTGCTGAATCTCGCGAACGCGTACGGCACCGCAGACGAGTCGGCGAACCCGTTTGCCGTCACGCGCCGCGCGTACGCCTGCAAGACCGTAGCGAGCGCCGGTTCTTTGGCGACCTCGATGCGCGTCTGGTGATGCTTAGAGAGCCGGCCCGGCGCTCGCACGTCGAACCCACTATAGTGAAAGAAGATCACAGGCTCGCCGGTGGTAAGGCGGTGCGGATCCGCGGGATCGAGGTGACGCGCGTGCAGGTTCCAGTACGCGACGTTGCAGCCGCGATGGCGCACGATCGCCGCGCGCTCGACGAGCCCGGGGACGAGGTCCACCCACTTCTGATCGGTGAACAGGCCNNAAACCCAGATTGTACGCGCCGGCGCGCAGCAGCACGATCTCGTCGGGTAGCTTGCCGTCGAGCGGGATCGGTTCCGTCGTATGCGGCGTCAGTACCACGTCGGCATGCTCGAGCGGGCGAGTCACCGGATCGAGCGGGGCGAACACCTCGATGTCGGGATCGAAGTAGTACGCCCGCTCGTAGCCCATATGCAGCAGGCGGCGGAGCACGAACGGCTTCACCGCGGTCGACAACTCGGTGACGTCCGACGAGTACGCGAGCCCGGCGTAGAACTCGAAGCCGAAGACGTCGGTCGGTGCGAGGACGCGCGCGCCCGGCACGTCGGGGACGTCGTCGAGCGGATCGACGATGAAGACGTAGCGGTCGATGCCGGGTGCGAACTCCGCCAGCGAGTCCGTCAGGGTCCGGGCATAGGCGAGGTAGTTTCGCGCCACGACGGTGAACGCGGCCGACGACGGCGCGCTCACTCGGGCGTCTTCTCGAACCGTTCTAGCCGCTCGCGGAGGTGCGCGAGCTCTCGCTGCAGGTGCGTCAGACGCGCCGAAAGCGCACTCACTTGCGCGCGCAACTGGAGCTCTCCGTCCCGGCGCGTGAATGGGATCTCCTCGAACTCGCGCAGCCGTTCCTCAAAGTCGCGGTTGACCGCGTCTTGCCGGTGCGTGTAGAAGCGGATCAGCCGTTCCACGACGCGCTTGGCGAGGCTGCCGAACGCGCCGTAGCGAGAGCCGCGCGGCTCCGTTGCCCCGTCAGCTAATCGGCTCACCCTCGGGCACCTCCAGGATGACTGCGTCGGAGACGTGGATGAGGTCGTTCCAGACGTAACCGGTCCGCTCGTAGAACTCGTCCTTATGTATCCAGTGGCGCAAGCCATCGCGAATGAGGAAGATCTGCAGCCCCTGCTCGGTCGGTGACGTGCCGCGCACCGCGATCTGGCCCTGCTTGCTGCTCGACGCGAGCTCGATCAGCTGCACGCCGCGCGTGAACCCGTTGATCGATGGAATGCTGTCGAGATATCGCTCGACCCCCTCCGAAGCGGCGCCATCGAAATGGACTTGACCGCCGTCCATCCAGATGACGCGGTCGCAGCTTCGCGAGATGTAGACGAGGTCGTGCGAGACGAGGACGATGGTGGACTTCGCGTCCCAAAAGTGCTCGATCCGCGCGGCGCACTTGCGGCGAAACCGCTCGTCGCCGACGGCCAGCACCTCGTCGAGGAGCAGGATGTCGGGCCGGAACTCGGTTGCGATCGCAAAGGCCAGCCGCGCGCTCATCCCCGACGAGAGCGTCTTCGTCGGCTGCTCGCGGATCGGAGCGAGCTCGGCGAAGTCGAGGATCGCGTCGACGTGCTCGCGCACGACTCCCTCGTCGTGTCCCATCAGCACGCCGTAGTAGACGACGTTGTCGACCAGATTGAGATCCGGGTCGAAACCAACGCCGATCTCGATGAGCGGAGACACGCTGCCCTCGACCGCGACGGTCCCCTGCGTCGGTCGAAGAACGCCCGCGATCAACTTCAGCACGGTGGTTTTGCCGCTACCGTTAGGGCCTATCACACCGATCTTCTCGCCGTGCTCGATGCGCAGATCGATTCTGTCGATGACGGTGCGACGGCGCACGCCGCGGGAGCGACCGCGCACGAAACTCAGCGCCGTCCGCTTGAGATCGTAGTGAAGTTCCTCCTGCGTCCGCCGAACCAGCGTGACGCCGCGCATCTCGACCGCCGCGGCCACTACAGCAGATCCATGAAGTCACGGCGCATCGCCCGGAACAGCAGCGTCCCGACTGCGAGCGCCACGATCGCTCCCGCGAACGCTGAGAGCACGGGAGCCGCGTGCAGCGGGCCGCTGCTCAGCGTCACCTCGCGCAGCGCCGCTATTTCGCTCGCGACTGGATTGATCGCGAACCACGGGCGGATCTGCGACGGCGCGATCTCGGCCGGATAGAACAGCGGGCTCGTGATCCAGAGGATGAAGCCGGTGATCGTCCACAG
>PLDZ01000205.1 GCA_003136295.1 Candidatus Dormiibacterota bacterium | reverse complement strand
GGCGGTTCCCGGGTACGGCCCGGTGACCGCGCGTGTGATGGCGGTCGGCGAGGCACCGGGTGAGAACGAGGACCGGGAAGGCAAGCCCTTCGTCGGTGCCGCGGGCCGGCTGCTGACGACATTGCTGGAATCGGTCGGCCTCGACCGGCGCGACATCTACATCACCAACATCGTGAAGTGCCGGCCTCCGCGCAATCGCGATCCCGAACCCATCGAGGTCGAGTCGTGCAGCCACTTCCTCGATGAGCAGATCGCGCTGCTGCAGCCCGACGTGATCCTCCTGCTCGGACGCCACGCATTGCACCGGCTGCTCCCCGACGCAGGCGGCATCTCGCGCCTGCATGGCGAGCGGGTGCGTCGCGACGACCGGGTCTACGTGCCGCTGTTCCATCCCGCCGCAGCGCTCTACAACGGCGGCCTCAAGGAGACCCTCGAAGCCGACATGCGCCGGGTTCGAGGCTACCTCGCCGACGCCGAGGCGGCGCGGGCCCGGCGTGCGGGCGGCGCCTCTGCGTCCGACATGCGCAAGGTCGCCGCGGCAGCGGGCGGTGATCAGATGGATCTCTTTTGACGGACACCCCCGGGTCGGCTCAGCTGACCCTGATCCCGCTCGGCGGACTGGGCGAGATCGGCCGCAACATGATGGCGCTCAGCTGCGGCGGCGACATCGTGGTCATCGATACGGGCCTGATGTTCCCGGAGCAGGAGATGCTCGGCGTCGATCTGGTGATTCCGGACATCGCGTGGCTGCAGGAACGCGTGGCGAACATTCGCGGCATCGTCCTCACGCACGGGCACGAGGACCACATCGGCGCCCTGCCGTACGTGCTGCCACGCTTGCCCGTGCCCGTCTACGGCACGGCGCTGACCCTCGGCTTTCTGCGCAACAAGCTGCGCGAGCACGGGCTCATCGAAACCACTGAGTTGCACACGGTACGACCCGGCGACAGCCGCAGCTTCGGATGCTTCGACGTGGAATGGGTACACGCGACCCACTCCATCCCGGCCGCGTGCGCGCTCGTTGTGCGCACACCGGTCGGTGTCATCGTCCACTCGGGCGACTTCAAGATCGACAGCACCCCGGTACAGGGAGAGCCGCCCGACCTGGCACGGCTGGCGCGCATCGGGGACGAGGGCGTGCTCCTGCTGCTGAGCGACAGTACGAACGCGGAACAGGAGGGAACGACCCCGAGCGAGCGCACTGTCGGGGAGGGACTCGCGCCGATCTTCGCCGCGGCCCAGGGCCGGATCCTGATGGCGACGTTCGCCTCTAACATCTCACGATTGCAGCAGGCGATCAACGCGGCGCAGGCCTGCGGGCGGCGCTGTTTCATCGTCGGACGTTCGATGCTCAAGAACATAAAGGTCGCCGAAGAACTCGGCTATCTGCACGTGCCACCCGGCATGTTCGTCAACCCAAAGGAGCACGAACGCCTTCCCGACGACGAGCTCGCCATTCTCTGTACGGGCGCACAGGGTGAGCCGCTCTCGGCGCTGGTGCGCATCGCCGCCGGCGAGCATCGCATGGTCAGCCTGCGCGAGGCCGACACCGTGATCATCAGCGCTAACCCCATACCGGGCAACGAGGAGTCGGTGCACCGCACGATCAACAACCTCTACCGGCGCGGGGCGCGCGTCTTCAACTCCTCGCGCCATGGGGTGCACGCATCCGGGCACGCGAGTCGCGAGGAGCTCAAGCTCCTGCTCACGCTCACACGGCCACGTTATTTCATCCCGGTGCACGGCGAGTACCGGCATCTCGCGCTGCACGCCGCCCTGGCTCGCTCGGTGGGCATCCCGGCGGAGCGCGTCCTCGCCATCGACAACGGCACCGTCATCGCGATCGATGAGCACGGGGTTCGCGTCACCGGAGAGCGGGTGCGGACCGGGTACGTCTATGTCGACGGACTCAGCATCGAAGAGGCCGGTGATGTCGTCTTTCGCGATCGCCAGCAGCTCGCCCAGGACGGGGTGATCCTCGTGGTGCTGACCGTCGAGCGTTCCAGCGGCGCGGTGGTCGCCGGGCCCGACCTCGTGTCGCGGGGGTTCGTCGCCGACGATGCCGATGCGCTCTTCGACGAAGCCCGCGAGCACGTCCTGTCGCTCGTCTCGAGGCTCACCCCGGACGCCGGATACAACGCCTGGCAGGGGGCGATCCACGAGGGCCTCTCGCGGTTCCTCTACAAGAAGACCAAGCGGCGGCCGCTCATCCTGCCGCTGGTCACCGAGGTCTGACGCCGGAGAGAGAGTCTCCACGACACTACATTCGTGTAGTATGGGCACGGATGTTCGCCGTGCTTTGTCTGGTCGAGTACCCGGGTCCGGCACCTGCCGCCACATTTGCGGCGGTCGATTTGCTGGTAGCATCGGGCCCGATCCAGGGGCCCCGGTAGCCCGTTCTTCCACGCGTTCCACATCGAGTTCACGACATGGCTCGCTCCGCCCCAACCCGTCCCACGCGCAAGCGCACGCCGTCGCGGCGTCCGGCGGCGCGACCACGATCGCGCGCCTCGGCGTCCTCGCGCTCTCCCTTGCTCCACCGCGACCTGCGCCGTGAGCTGACCGGAATCGGCGCGATCGGCGCGGGCGTGATTCTCGCGGCGGTCCTCATCCTCCCCGGCGGGGGGGCGGTCGCCGGACCGGTGCACGACGGACTCTTCGGCGCGTTTGGGGTCGGAGCGTGGATCGGCGTCGCCGGCCTGATGCTCACCGGCGTGCGTCTGTGCATGACGCCCGAGTGGCGCGCGGGGACTCTCGCTGCGCTCGGCAGCGCCGTGGCGATGGTCGCGTTGCTCGGGTTGATCGGGATGGTCGGGCCGGCTGATGCCGGCGCGCTGGGACGCTGGATCGGTTCGGGCGTGGAGCGCGTCCTCGGTGGCGCCGGCGCTGGCGTGGCACTCGTGGTCATCGCGCTCCTCGGCGTCATCCTGGCAACCGACATCCGGACCGGCACGGTCATCCGTGCGCTCGGCAGGTGGTTCGCCGCCGAAGGCGAGGGACGTCGCCGCGACCGTTTGGCAGCGGGTGCTGGTGCGCGCACCGTCCCACCGCCGGCGCCCGAGCCCTCCACGGAGTTGACCGGCATTCCGATGCTGCTGCCGTTCGATCGGCCCAAGGCGGCTGCACCGCCGGTGACCGCGTTCCTCGACCCCGAGGAGCCGCAGGCGACCGGTGAGGACCTTGGTGAACACGGTTTCACGCGCGAGTTCGAAGGCGTGCCCGCGATTCCGGGAGACGCGCCGGTGCCACTGATCGGGCCGGTTCCAGAGGTCGGCCTGGGTCACGCGGCGATGATCAGCGACGAGCCGGAGAAGGTGTGGGTGCTGCCCACCGCCGAGCTGCTGGACACGATCACCGGCAAACGCGAACGCCTCGCCGCGGAGGTTCGTGCCACAGGTGACAAGATCGTGAGCACCCTGCAGTCGTTCGGCATCGAGACCCGAATCGTCGGGGCCAACAGCGGGCCGACGGTCACGCAGTACGAGCTGCAACCGGCGGTGGG
>PLDZ01000059.1:7526-18864 GCA_003136295.1 Candidatus Dormiibacterota bacterium | reverse complement strand
GATCTTCGCGATCAACGCCTCCGATGCGAACGGCTTGCCCAGGTATTCGCACTCGAGGTCGTAAGCACGATTGAGCACCTCCGCGCTGTCGAGCAATCCGGTCATCACGACCATCGGCATGCGCGCATGCATGGTGCTCGCGCGCACGTGGCTGATCAAGTCCCAGCCATCGCCGTCCGGCATGCCGATGTCGACCACCATCACATCGGTGCTGTGCGACAGCTCCGCCATCGCCTCTCTGATGGTTGGTACAAGCACCGTGCGCAGGCCGTGCCGCTCGAGGATCCGGCACGCGGTCACGCCGACGGCGTGATCGTCGTCGACCACCAGCACGCGTCNNGCCAGCGACCTCTCGATCCCTGCCGCATCCATCGGCCTGGCGTAGTAAAAGCCCTGGGCGAAACCGTACCCGGATTCGCGCAGATGCTTCGCCTGGTCAGCGCGCTCGACGCCCTCGATGATCGATTTCAACTGCAGCGCTCTGACCATGCCGGCGACCGCGTCCAGGAGCGCGCTCGCGACATGCCCGTCAGGGACGTGGTCCACCAGCGACTTGTCGATCTTCACGACAGCCACCGGGAGACGGCGCAACCTCGCGAGCGATGACGCACCAACCCCGAAATCGTCGATCGCCATCTCGACGCCGAGTGCCCTGAGCCGGCTGAGAATCCGGATCGCGCTGTCTATGTCGTCCATAACCGCCGTCTCGGTCACCTCGAGGATGAGGCTTCGCGGTTCGATGCCCGCGGCGCGCAGCGCTTCCTCGACGATGGCCACGAGGTCGTCCGAATAGAGCTGGCGCGGTGAGAGGTTGACGCTCATGGTGATGTCCGCGGCTTCACCATAGTCACGCTGCCAGCTCGCGAGTTGCTGGCAGGCCTCATTCAAAACGCGCGCTCCGATGGGAATGATCAGACCGGTCTGCTCCGCAATCGGGATGAAGACGTCCGGCGGTATCACGTCACCATCGGGGTGCTTCCAGCGCGCGAGTGCCTCGACCGACACCATCCGCCCATTGGCGATGTCGACGATCGGTTGATAGTGCACGAGCAGGTCGCCGGTGAGCCACGCTGTGCGCAATCCGTTCTCGACGCGCACGCGTTCGGCGATCGCCGTGTGCATGTATGGCTTGTAGGCCGCGAACCCATTGCCACCTGCTGCTTTGGCGGTGTACATGGCCAGGTCCCCATTGCGGAGCAGCTCGTCAGCGGTCTCGCCAACAACGCCGGTGACGATACCGATGCTGGCGGCGACGCCGACGCTGGTTGTCTTCAATTCCACCGGGAGTTCGAGAGCGGCGAGCACGCGTCGAGCCAGGATGGGAACCTGAGCGCCGGGGCAGGCGGTCAGAAGCACGGCGAACTCGTCGCCGCCGAGGCGGGCGACGGCGTCGACATCCCGGACGCTGTTGACAATACGCTGGGCAACCTGCACCAACACCTGATCCCCGGTGCTGTGGCCGTACGTGTCATTGACCGCCTTGAAACCGTCGAGGTCGAGCAGCATCAACGTCACGGACTGTCCCGCAGTCCCGAGCACAGCAAGTTCGCGTTCGACACGGCGCCGCATGAGCGTGCGATTGGGCAGTCCCGTAAGCGAATCGTGCGATGCCTGGTGCGCAAGTGCGCGGCCGAGTCCGAGATTCATGTACAGCGCGAGATACATGCGGGTCAGGGTCAAACCGACCAGGGCAAGCATGACCCACAGCAGCACGTCAGTGATCCCGGGTCGATCCGAGTGCAGAATGACCGCGAAGGCAGACGTCAACGCCACTGGAACGATGGGCACCCAGAGACCTGTCCTGGTCGTTGTCGCGTGAATCACCCTCGCCTCTGTCTGCCGGCGAAAGCACAGGATGTAGAGCGCGGCGATGCCGAGACAGAGGAGACCCGCGATCCAGCCGTTCGCGAACACCGACTCGGGCGCATTGACACCAGTGCCGATCTGGTGAGTCAACTCCACGTCTGCCGTGCCGATGCCAAGAATCGCGGCGCCGATCAGGAGGCCGACAGGTCGTGTCTTGGGTCCAACTCTCGCCACAATCGTGGCGACCAGCGTGAGGACGACAACGTCCGCAACGGGCTGCGCAAGACTCACGATGTTCACGACGACTGCATTCGGGCCCTCGAACAGGCGGAAATAGCCGGTCGCCAGACCGACCATGAGCAGCCCACCACCCATGAGCAGGCCGTCACAGACTGCGACGATGTTCGCGAGTCGTGATGACACGACCCGGACAAAGATCAGTGCCCCGAGCAGCCCCAACGGAAGTTGTGCGAGAAATGCGACGTTCGACAGCGAGAGGAGTGCCGCTCCGTGGTGAGCAGCAAGCGCGTTCCAGTCGCACACGGCCGTGAGCAGCCCATAACCGGACCAGCACAACATCGTCGCTCGCCGCCGGCCGCGCGACCTGATCGCCGCCAGCAGCGCGATGCCGGCGGCGAACAACCCGGCGGCGACCTCTGCAATGTTGTGGATCTGGTCCTCGAACGCGTTGCCGCCGATGCCGAGGAGCGAGGCACTGACGAAGACGACGATGAGAACGAGCACAGCACCCGTCACCGCTATGAAGGCTCGACGAGGTGTCACGTCGAACCTAGATCCGTCGAGTCTGCAACCGTGCGCTACGGATGGTCACAGTCAGAGTCTCCTTTGATCGGCGCGACCTGCTCGCCCGATCTGATGGTGCGAGGCGCCCTCGGCCGGCGGCGATCAGCGTCCGATGGATCTTCGGAAGCCCCAATCTGCAGTACCCCCCGGACGTCCGTCTGTTCGACAGCGTACTTACTGGGGCCGTCATCGACGCTCGTTCAACACTGTGACAACCGTCACCCAGCCGTCTGTCCTGGGCTATTTGCATCACCGGTCATTTCGTATCCTTCGCGTGTCGGGCGCACTGCAATCGGTTGATAGACTGCGAGATATGGCGAAATGGGTCGTGCTCCACCTGAGTGCCGACGAGTCATCCACATACATCAACGTGGACGCTGTGACCCAGGTGCGACAGGTCGCCTCGGGGTCAACGCGCATCTCCTTTTCCGACGGTACCGACGTCTCGGTGCGCGAGGACGCGCCCATCGTCATCGCTGCCTTCCGCCGCGACTCCATCTAGACGCCACACGCGCCGCCGCTGAGACGGCCGACGGCCGCGTCAGCCACATTCGGGCGGCCGGAGCCAGGTCCACCGATGGGCATGCTTGGTGTGGCAGCATGGATCCGCTCATGCTTGAGGCCGGACTGCTCGAACATCTGCGCGCAGCGGTTGGCGACGACGGGCTCATCACCGCTCCCGCGGCCATGCAGACATATGCATGCGACGGACTCACGGGACGGCGGGTGTCCCCCGCGGCCGTCGTGCTCCCGGTCTCAACCGAGCAGGTGGCACAGGCGGTGCGCGCGTGTGCCGAGGCAAATGTGCCATTTGTCGCGCGCGGTGCCGGCACCGGGCTCTCCGGCGGCGCGCTCCCCGTCGCCGACGGTGTCGTCATCGGCCTCAGCCGCATGCGAGCGATTCTCGATATCGACCTCGAGAATCTCCAGGTGACCGTCCAACCCGGCGTGACCAATCTCGAGGTGAGCAAAGCCGTCCGGCCGCGGGGGTACTTCTACGCTCCGGACCCCTCGTCGCAGCAGGTCTGCACCATCGGCGGGAACGTCGCGGAGAATTCCGGCGGAGCGCACTGCCTGAAGTACGGGTTCACAACGCACCACGTCCTCGCTGCGACGTTCGTCACCGCACGCGGCAAGGTCGCACACCTGGGTGGATCAGTGCGTGATGCTGCGGGCTACGACCTGCTGGGCATCGTGATCGGCAGCGAGGGAACTCTCGGCATCGTGACCGAGATCACACTCCGGATCGTGCGCGTCCCGGAGTCGACGGAGACCGTCCTCGCGGCGTTCTCGACAATGGGTGATGCGGGCGAGGCCGTGTCGCGCATCATCGCCGCCGGCATCACACCTGCAGCGATCGAGATGATGGATCGCCTGGCAATCCAGGCGTGCGAGGAGATCGTCCACGCGGGCTACCCGGATTGCGGGGCGGCGCTGATCGTCGAGCTCGACGGGCCCGCGGTGGAGTCCGGCGAGTTCCTTCGCCAGGTCCTCGACATCTGCACGGCGAGCGGCGCCACCGAGACACGGGTGGCCGCCACTGAGGCGGAGCGCGCGCTCATCTGGAAGGCGCGCAAGGCCGCCTTCGCCTCCATGGGACGGATCAGCCCGAGCTACTACGTCCAGGACGGGGTCATCCCANNGCCAATGTCTTCCATGCCGGCGACGGCAACCTGCACCCGCTCGTGCTCTACGACAACGCCGAGCCCGGGGAAGGAGCGCGCGCGCTCGAGCTTGCCGGTCTGATCCTCGAGTCCTGCATCACCGCCGGCGGCTCGATCACCGGCGAGCACGGTGTCGGTTCCGACAAGGCCTGCTACATGCCGAAGATGTTCAGCCCCGGCTCCATCGCCGTCATGGGGCGGGTCCGCGACGCCTTCGACGCGAGCGACCTCTGCAATCCGGGCAAAGCACTCCCGACTCCGCGGCTCTGTGGGGAGGTTCCCGGGATGTACCGTCCGCATGCGATCGAGATGGCCGGGCTGGCGGAGCGCCTGTGACGGTCTCCATCGCGCAGGAGCTGCATCTCTTCGCGGAGCTGGTCGGCGCTGAGCATGTCCGGACCGCCGATGCCGGCGACGCGGTCGGTGGTGTCGTTCCCAGCCTGGTCGTGGCGCCGGCAGATGAGCTGGAGGTCGCGTCCGTGCTCTCCGCCGCCCGCGCGCGCGGACTCGCCGTCGTAGCTCGCGGTGGCGGCACCAAGATCGACTGGGGGGCGCCGGCGGAGCGGTGCGACCTCGTGCTCTCGACCGCACGAATCGAGGGGATCGTCGACCACGAGCCGGCCGATCTCGTCTGCGTCGTCCGCGCGGGAACGACGCTCGAGAGCCTGCAGGAGCGCCTGGCCGCGGCCCCCGGCTTCCGGCAGCGCCTCATGCTCGACCCACCCCAGGGTGCCGGAGCCACCATCGGCGGCGTGGTCGCCACCGCAGCCAGCGGACCGCTGCGCACGCGTTTCGGGACGCCCCGGGACCTGGTGATCGGCGCCAGCTTCGTTCTCTCCGACGGAACCGTGGGGCGCAGCGGCGGCAAGGTCGTGAAGAACGTCGCAGGATTCGATGTCGCCAAGCTGCTGGTGGGATCGCTGGGGACGCTTGCGGTGATCACCGAGGTGGCGTTCCGTCTCCACCCGCTGCCCGCGGCATCGCGCACCGTCGTCCTCCAGTCGCGGTCGGTGACCGAACTCAGCGAATTCGCGACCCGGATCGGACGGCTCCAGGTGACGCCGAGCGTCGTCGACCTGCACTGGCCCCAGGGCGTCGTCCTGGCGCGTCTCGACAGCTCAGAGCTCGGCGCAACGAGTCAGGCCGAGCGTGTCGTCCAAGAGCTGGGCGGACGGATCCTTACCGATGATGAGGTGACTGCATTGACGGCCGCGGTTGCGGGGTCGCCGTGGAGCGGCTCGGGCGTTGTGGCATCGGTTGCGCTGCTGCCCTCGCGCATCGGTGAGTTTCTATCATCAATGTCTGCTACCTGCGNNATGATCAGACGCGGCAACGCGAGCGGCCCGGGGGACGTCGAGGACGAGGTCGCGTTGGATCTCATGCGCTCGGTGAAGCGGCAGCTCGACCCTACCAGGACCCTGAGCCCCGGCCGCCAGGTGGGTGGCATCTGACGTGACGGCGGTGAGCTCCGGTCCGCCTCGAGTCCTGGGCCACACGCGCCCGGACGCAGTCACGACCGCGTTTGACGATCACCATCCTCCGGACCCGGCGCTGATCGCGGACTGCGTCCATTGCGGTTTCTGCCTTCCCGCATGTCCAACCTATCTTCTCTGGGGTGAGGAGATGGATTCCCCCCGGGGCCGGATCCTGCTGATGGATCTTGCCGCCCGCGGCGAGATCGGCATGGACCGGGAGGTGGTGCGCCACTGGGACGCATGTCTCGGCTGCATGGCCTGCGTTGACGCCTGCCCGTCGGGTGTGCAGTACAACCGCCTCGTCGAACAGGTCCGCCCGCAGATCGAGCGGCACTTCACTCGCCCCTGGCACGTTCGCGCGTCGCGCGCCGCATTGTTCGCGGTGCTTCCCAACCCACGTCGCATGCGCAGCCTGGCATCCGCCGTTGCAGTCACGCAGGCTCTCGGACTCCGGAGGGCGCTGCGGATGAAGCCGCTGCAGCGGCTTGTCCCCAAGACCGTGCGTCGTCTCGACGACATGGCGCCATCCCTGCGCCTCGCCGACGTCAGGTCGCGCACGCCGCACCATCTCAGACCCAGGGGACAGCGGATCATGCGCGTCGCGATGCTCACCGGCTGCGTGCAGGACGCGTTTTTCACGCACGTCAATCGAGCGACCGCGCGTGTGCTCGCCGCCCATGGCTGCGAAGTCCTGGTGCCTCCGCTCCAGAGCTGCTGCGGTGCGCTCGAGATCCACGCTGGCCGCGAGGAGCCGGCGTTGCGGCGGATGCGCAATCTCATCGCCCAGATGGAGACCCTCGACATCGACCACATCGTCGTCAACAGCGCTGGCTGCGGATCGGCGATGAAGGGATATGGTGCGTTTCTCGCTGATGATCCGTTCTGGGCGGCGCGTGCCGCAGCCTTTTCGGCCAGGGTTCGCGACGTCATGGAGGTCATCGCGGAGCTCGACGTGCAGCTGCCCGCGCGCCTCCACTCGCTGCCGGTGCGCGTCGCATATCACGACGCCTGCCACCTCGCGCACGCGCAGGGCGTGCGCCTCCAGCCACGTGCCGTGCTCGGCCGTATCCCGGATCTGGAGCTCGCGGATCTCAAGGAGTCCGACGTGTGCTGTGGCAGCGCCGGCATCTACAACCTCGTTGCCCCGCAGGCAGCAGATGACCTGGGCGATCGCAAGGCGGCCAACGTCGCCGCGAGCGGCGCGGAGCTGCTCACCGCCGGCAATGGTGGCTGCCTGCTCCAGATTCAGGCAGCGCTGCGCCGGGCCGGGCATCCGCTGCCGGTGGTGCACCCGGTGGAGCTGCTGGATGCCTCCATTCGCGGCCTGCCCGTCGCCCAGTTGCAGGCCCGCCCACGCAACCGGTAGGCGGTGAACCGGCCGTCCGGTAGCGCACCGGGCTCGCTCGCGGCGAAGGATGTTCGCCGCGCTCGCGTGGTGGTCGTCGGCGCAGGTGCCATCGGACTTGCGGTGGCTCTGCAACTCCGCCGGGCGGGCGTCGATGGTGTCGTGGTGGTCGATCGCAACGCATCTGTGGGGATGGGGTCGACGAGCCGGGCCAACGGCGGCGTCAGAGCGCAGTTCACCACCAGTGTGAATATCGCCTTTTCGCAGTTCACGATCGAGAAGCTTCGCCAGCTGCACGAGACGGCGAGCGCCCAGGTGGGTTTCCAAGCCGTCGGGTACCTCTTCCTGACCGGGACTGACGCGGGCGAGATCGCGCTCCGGCGGAGCCGGGAGCTGCAGCGGTCACTCGGCCTCGACGTGCGATGGCTGTCAGCCCGCGAGGTCATCGACATCGCACCGTTCATCAGGGTTGACGGGCTGTCGGCCGCGACGTTCTGCGCCGATGACGGGATCATCGACCCGCACGGTGTTGCGAGTGCGCTGTGGACCGCATGCCGACGGCTCGAGACCACGTTTCTCCTCGACACCGAGGTGCTCGAGGTGACTGGAGGATCGCCGGCGAGGGTGCGCACCTCGTCCGGCGACATCGAGACGGAGTTCGTCGTCAACGCCGCCGGGCCGTTCGCGCATGAGCTGGCCGCAAGAGCCGGCATCGATCTTCCGGTGGTATCGCGCCGGAGGAATCTCGCGTGCACCGAGGCCGTCGCCGGGTTTCCCGCTGCGATCCCCATGTGCGTCGACAACGACACCGGCGTGCTCATCCGTCGAGAGGGTGCCGGCTTTCTCATCGGTTTCTCGGACCCTGCCGATCCACCCAGCATGGAGACTGCATTCGACCCGGCCTTCCTCGATGCCGTTGCCGCACGCATCGGCAATCGTTTCCCGTTTCTCGAGAATGCACCCATCAGCCCCCGGAAATGCTGGGCCGGCCTCTACCCGGAAACCCCCGACCACCACGCCATCATCGATTCAACGCCGGGGGCTCCATGGTTCATTCAGTGCGTGGGGTTCGGCGGGCACGGCATCATGCATTCGTTTGCGGCGGGACAGGCCGTGACCGAGTTGATCACCGACGGACGGTGCACGAGCTTTGACATTCACCCGCTCCGTCTCTCACGTTTTAGCGAGCCCGGAGCCGTTGTCGAGACAGCTGTGCTCTAGTCTGTACAGACGGCCACCGCGGTGCGTCAGTGGTTCTCATCAGCTGCGCCCNNACACCGCGGCGCTGGAGAGTGAACTTCAGCGCAGAGTGGAATGGGAACGGTTCGAGCGTGGATCGCACGCGCGCAGCTCGGGCGCTGGCCTCTGCCGTACGGGACTCGACCGCGTCGATGGTCAGTTCCGGCAACGCGGCGGCGAGCCCGGAGACAGATCCGGCGGCTCCGAGCGCCATGCCCTGAGCGATCAGCCCCTCGGCCCCGATGAACACGTCGAGGCCGGGGAGGAGGTAGGGCTGGACGTTCTCGAACGGCGAGTCCGAGACCTTGAGCCCGGCGAGGTTCGGCGCGNNTCTGCGTCGAGCGCGAAATACGGCGGCGGGATCACCGCGACCCCCGCAGCGCCATGGGTTGCCGCGTGTTCGGCGAGAGCAATTGTGTCGTGGGTCGTCTGCGCGCCGCAGTGCACCACCACGGCCAGCCGGTGATGGGCCGACGTCACGAATTCGTCAGCCGCAAACCGCCGCTCGTCGACGGAGAAGAGGACTCCCTCACCAGTGGTACCGAGCGCCAGGATGCCGTCGAGACCGGCCCGCGCATAGAAGTCCACCAGGGCGCCGATGCCATCGCCGTCGATGGAACCGTCAACGCCGGTGAGCGGCGTGACCGCGGCTGCAAGCGTGCCGTGAATCCGGTTGTGCGACTCCATGACTCAGCCGAGTGTAGCCGGACGTTCGGACAGCGATGCGATGTCATACCGATCGCGCGCACCCGTTCGGCGGAGCAGCAGNNCCCGCCGGCGCCGGCGAGGAAGATCGACGCAAGCCGCGCGGCGATGTCGTCGGCGACCTCACCGAGATGCGCCTGGCGCCCGGACCCGCGTGGATACTCGACCGTCCACGCATCACCGAGAAAGCGGTGGTACACGCGTAGCGCCTCGATGATCAGGTGGTTGACCGGAAACCAGACGGGCCCACGCCAGTTCGAGTTGCCGCCGTAGAGACGCGAGGTCGACTCCGCGGGCTCGTAGTCGAGTCGCGCGACGGTACCGCCCAGATCGACCTCGAGTGGATGGTCGGCGTGGAATCGCGAGAGTGCGCGAAGGCCGTGGTCGCTGAGGAATTCGCCCTCGTCGAGCACGTACTCGAGGATCCGGCGTAGCCGGTCTTCGTCGACGATCGCGAGCAGGCGGCTCTCGCGCTTGGTGTCCTCGATGTCGAGCGAGACGGCGGCAGCGTACCGCGGCTTGAGCTTGATGAAGAGGCGAAGGCGCGCGGCGAAATCGGGAAGACGGCGCAGTGTCTCGTCACCGAGTGTCGTCGCAGCGCAGAGCGGGATGAGCCCGACGATCGAGCGCGCCTGGATCGGCACGCGGGTGCCGTCGGCGAGATGCCAGCTGTCGTAGTAGAAGCCGGCGTCCTCGTCCCAGAGTCCCTGCTCGTTCATGGCGGTTGCGATTCCCGCGAAATGCTCGAAGAACTTCGTCGCCACATCCTCGTAGGTGCGATCGAAGGTTGCGAGGATCAGGGCCATCTCGAGGAGGTTGAGCGAGTACATCGCCATCCAGGCGGTCCCGTCGGATTGCTCGAGGTGGCCGCCCGCGGGAAGCAGGGCCGAACGATTGAAGGGGCCGATGTTGTCAAGGCCCAGGAACCCGCCCTCAAAGATGTTGTTGCCCTCGGCGTCCTCGCGATTCACCCACCAGGTGAAGTTGATGAGCAGCTTGTGGAAGACGCGGGCGAGGAATTGGTGGTCGTTCGCACCGTCGATTTCGAAGACCCGCAGCGCGGCCCACGCGTGTACTGGAGGGTTGACATCGTCGAACGACCATTCGTACGCGGGGAGCTGACCGTTGGCGTGCATGTACCACTCGCGACAGAGCAGGATGAGTTGCTCCTTCGCGAATTCGGGATCGACATGCGCCAGCGCGACGCACTGAAAGCCCAGGTCCCAGGCGGCGAACCAGGGGTATTCCCACTTGTCGGGCATGGAAAGCACGTCTGCCGTGTCGACGTGGCGCCATCCGGCGTTCCGTCCCGTGAGGCGTTCCGGGGGTGGCGTGGGCTCGGCCGGATCACCGTCGAGCCACCGTGTCACGTTGTAGTGATAGAACTGCTTGCCCCACAGCATGCCACTGAGCGCTTGACGGACGACCAACTGCTCGTCGGTGGTGAGCCCGTCCGACATGAGGCTCGCGTAGAAGGCGTCGGCTTCGCCGTGACGGAGTTCGAGCGCCGCCGGTGCGCCGGAGGCGGCGTCGGTTTCGCGACGGCCGAACCGGAGCTTGACCACGGCGCTCTCTCCTGCATCGATCGAGAAGACATAGTGGAGCGCCGCCTTGGTTCCCACCTGCGCAGGATTGACGGTGTTCGCCGCGCGGACCACGTGGTCGTTGATGCCGTCCTTCGGAAAGCTGCTCCGCGAAGCCGATCCCCAGAGACGTTCTGCGTTGGACTCGTTGTCGCATACCAGCGTCGTGTAGTCGCCGTCGCCGGTAAGGAACATCCGGCCCACCACCGTGTGGTCGGCGACGATGCGTCCGTTCACGACGCGCAGCACCGGCACCGTGTCGGTGATGCCCCAAGCCCAGGTGTTGCGGAACCAGAGCGTCGGGAGGACGTGCAGAGTCTGCGAGGTCGCACCCGTGTTGCGCGCACGCAGCTCGACCACGAGATCTTCGGGTGTTTCCTTCGCGTAATCGACGGTGATGTCCCAGAAACCGTCGTCGAGCACGCCGGTATCGGCAAGCTCGTACTCGGGGTCGAGCTGACCACGGCGCGCGTTCTCGGCGATCAATTCGTCGAAGGGAAACGCCACCTGGGGATAGAGGTAGCGCCAGCGCATCCACGAGTGGGTCGGCGTCGAGTCGACGTACCACCAGTATTCCTTGGCGTCCTCGCCGTGATTCCCCTGGGGGCCCGTGAGGCCGAAGATCCGCTCCTTGAGGATCGGATCGACGCCGTTCCAGAACGAGAACGCGAGACACAGCAGTTGGTGCTCATCGCAGATCCCACCCAGACCTTCCTC
>PLDZ01000059.1:6855-7492 GCA_003136295.1 Candidatus Dormiibacterota bacterium | reverse complement strand
GTCCGCAATCGACAGTGCGCCATCGATGACCTCGAATCCATACGCAAGGTCCTCCTCGCCGATGCAGAGCGGAGGATTGGTGTGGATGGAGTTGTTCGAGACCATCGTGTACACGCCGTGTTCGCGAAGATACCTGCCGACTGCGGTCATCTCCTCGCTGGTCGCGTTGAAGTTGGTCATCGGCGTGTAGGGTTCATGGCTGCGCACCAGGTCAAGGATGCCGAACAGCCCAAGGTTGCGGTACGCGCCGACGCTGGGATGCTTCGCGGCCAGCCGCTCGTGGTGCGCGCGCATGACCGAGTCCATCGCAGCGGCGCGCTCGATGAGGTGGTCCTCCTCGTACACGTTCAAGGTCGCCAGCGACGCGGCGAGTGAGATGGGATGGCTGGAGTAGGTGAGTCCTCCGTAGAACATCGTCGAGTCGAACTTCTCGGCGATGTGGCGGCGCATGGCGACGCCGCCCAGCGGCAGGTACGACGACGTCAGGCCCTTGGCCATGGTCATCAGGTCGGGGACGGTGTTCCAGTGCTCGATGGCAAACCACCTGCCGGTGCGCCCGAAGCCGGCCATCACCTCATCGGCGACCATGAGAATGCCGTGGCGATCGCACAGCTCACGAACACCCTGAATGTAGCCG
>PLDZ01000059.1:0-6828 GCA_003136295.1 Candidatus Dormiibacterota bacterium | reverse complement strand
GTCATCGCTCCCATCGTGGCTCCGTGATACGCGCGGTAGCGAGCGAGGATCTTGTACCGGCCGGTGTACTGGCGAGCGATCTTGATCGCGTTCTCGATCGCCTCGGCGCCACCGAGCGTGAAGAAGACTTTGTCGAGATCGCCGGGCAGCAGCCCGGTCAGCTTCTCGCCAAGACGGGCGCGAATCTCTGTGACGAACGCGGGCTGGACGAACTGCAGCCTGGTGGCCTGTTCGACGATGGCGTCGATAACCCTCCGGTCGCCATGACCGATGTTCACGGACATCAGCTGGCTGTTGAAATCGAGAATGCGGTTGCCTTCGGGGGTGAACAGCCAGACGCCCTCGGCATGATCGACGGCGATCGGATCGACGGCGCCCTGCACCGACCACGAGAAGAACGTGTGCTCCCTCGACAACCGCGCGATCTCTTCGCTGGTCATCCGGCTCTGCGCCACTTGAACGGTCATGGTGTCCTGGACTCCTCCACTATGCCAATCGCCATGGCAGAGTATGACGGTGCGAACAGCGGGGACTTCGACATGGACGTCGGCGCGCGCGAACGGATCAAGGCCTGCCGAGTGAGGTCATGACTCTGCTGGTCGGAGTCGTCGAAGGCGAGCCGCCAAGCCGCGACCTGCTCGAGCCGCGTCCAGATGTGCACTACGTATTCATCGATCCGTGGACCCCGCCGCCCGCAGAGGCCGCCGATGCCGAGGCACTGCTGGTGTGGAATGTCCGCAGCGGCTATCTTCGCGACCACTGGAGCGATTTCACGCGCCTCCGCTGGATTCACGTGGGGACCGCAGGCGTCGAGCGCGTGCTCTTCTCCGAGCTGATCGCGAGCGATGTCGTGCTCACCAACTCGCGGTACGTCTTTGACGAGGCCCTGGCCGAGTACACGATCGGGCTGATGCTCGCGCTCTGTAAGGACCTGTACACGACGTTCCAGCACCAGGGCGAGCATCGATGGGTGCAGCGCGAGACCGAGACCCTTTCAGGAAAGAGTGTCGTGATGGTCGGGGTCGGACCGATCGCACGGCGGACCGCCCAGATCGCGCGCGCACTCGGGATGTCGGTGCGCGGAATCGGCCGGACCGCGCGCAGCGGCGATCCCGACTTCGGCGACATCGCCGCGCCCGAGGGGTTGCGCGCTTCCTTCGCGGACGCGGACTACGTCGTGATGGTGCTCCCGAGCACCCCGCAGACCGCCGGCATGGTCGATGCCGCGGCAATCGGCTCACTCAAGCCAACAGCCCGCCTCATCAACGTCGGCCGGGGATCGACGCTCGACCAGGACGCCCTCTGCAGGGCGCTGCGCGAAGGGCGTCTTGGCGGGGCAGCCCTCGACGTCATGAGCCCGGAGCCGCTCCCGGCCGACTCGCCGCTCTGGGATGTGCCCAACCTGATCATCTCGCCACACATGTCGGGTGACCACACCGGCTGGCAGCGCGACATCGTCGACCTTTTCACGCGCAATCTCGAGCGGTTCCAGCGCGGCGAACCGCTCCTCAACGTGGTCGACAAGAGCCTGGGCTATGCGCCGGCGGAACATGCGTGACTGGTCAAGGTCGAGGGTTCGGAGACGTGATTTCGGTATGGTTGCGCCGCTATGGCGACGCCTGAAGACCCCGTGGCCCACGAGTTCGTCACGGTCACCGACATCGAACCGGTGGCCCTGATGGAGGGGCTGCGCGCCCGGCCGGTCAGCGGGGAGCGCATCACCCTCGCGGTCGTCGAACTCGATCCGGGCCTCGCGATGCCGGAGCACCGCCACCCGAACGAGCAGGTCGGGGTCGTCGTGCGTGGAGAGTTCACGTTCACGATCGGTGGCGAGACGCGACTGCGCAAACCCGGTGATATGTGGGTCATCCCCTCTGGGGTGCCGCATTCGGTCGATCGCGCCGGCGATGGAGGGTGCACGCTTGTCGAGAGCTTCTCCCCACCTCGAGACGATTGGGCTGAGAAGCCGCGAACACAGCCATCACCGGATCGCTGGCCGCCGCCCTGATCCCGGCCTGAATCAGTCCCCGTTTGGCTCCTCGGATGCGAACTGGAGGACGTGCATATCCTCGAGCATCCGATCCGCGAGCCTGAGAAATCGCCGCGTCCGCCAGGCCTGATCCGGCTCGGAGGTGGTCAACACCGGAACCGCAGCCTCCTTGATGACCAGCAGCAACGCCTCGAGATCACCCATCAAACCCAGGATGCGCGTCCACGCGTCTTCCTGTTCGTTCATTCGCCCCATCCCCTTTCCGCCATGCCGACCGGCACGCCAGGACATCATCGCACACTGAGTGATGCGTTTGGAGTGTTTGATCTTGATGCCCGGGGTGGGGCGGTTAGAGATTGCCTCGCGCCGCCTGCTCGAGCTCGATGGACTCGAAGAGCGCTTTGAAGTTCCCCTTGCCGAAGCCCTTGCAGCCCTTGCGCTGGATGACCTCGAAAAAAAGCGTCGGACGGTCGCCGACGGGACGCGTGAAGATCTGCAGCAGGTAGCCGTCGTCATCGCGGTCGATGAGGATGTTGAGCGAGCGCAACCGGTCCAGGTCTTCGTCGATTCCGGCCGCGCGGTCACCGAGCGCGTCGTAGTAGGCACCAGGGGCGGTGAGGAACTCGACGCCGCGGTCGCGCATCTCCTGCACGGTGCCGACGACATCGTCGGTATGCATGGCGATGTGCTGGATACCGCTGCCGCGGTAGTAGTCGAGGTATTCCTGGATCTGCGACTTCTTCAGCCCGACGTATGGCTCGTTGATCGGCATCGTGATCTGCGTTCGCGGGTCCCGTGCGACCTTCGAGCGCAGCGAACTGTACTGGGTCGCGATGTCCTTTTCGTCGAATTCCTGGAACACGGCGAACCCGAACACCTCGGAATAGAACGAGATCCAGTCGTCCATCTTGCCGATGTCGACGTTGCCGACGGTATGGTCGATGAAGCGCAGGCCGACACCACCGCCGCTGCGATTGTCCGCGCGATACCCCGGCCAGAAGACACCCGAATACTCGTTGCGCTCGACAAAGGTGTGGATCGTGTCACCGAAGGTCGCGATCGACGCCGAGGTCACCACCCCGTGCTCGTCCTCGGCTCTGCTCGGCTCGGCCACGCTGCGTGCCCCGCGGGACGTGGCCGCCTCGTACGCCGCGGTTGCATCCTCGACCCGGAGCGCGATCGTGCGGACACCTTCACCGTGGAGGCGCAGGTGCTCGGCGATGTCGCCCTCCGGCTGCAGGGGCGCGGTGACGACGAGGCGCACCCTGCCCTGCTCGAGAACGTAGCTGGCTCGGTCGCGAATGCCGGTCTCCGGACCCGCGTACGCGATGACGTCGAACCCGAAAGCCTTGCGGTAGTGATACGCGGCCTGCCGCGCGTTGCCGACCCACAGCTCAACGTGGTCGGTGCCCTCGAGCACGGGCACGGCACTCTCGGCGACCTGGACCATGTGGTTCTATTGTAGGTGTATGAGATCGAACGGCCCGATCGAGCGTGACCTTGCCGGGAGCGCCGTCTCGGGAGGTGACGCGGGGGGCGCGGTCGGGGACGCTCGCGAGGCGGAATTCCAGGCACTGATCGAGGCCGATCAGCGGATCGAACCTCGCGATTGGATGCCCGACGCGTACCGCAAGACGCTCATCCGCCAGATCGCTCAGCACGCCCATTCCGAGATCATCGGCATGCAGCCGGAGGGCAACTGGATCACCCGAGCACCTTCGCTGCGGCGCAAGGCGATCCTCATGGCCAAGGTGCAGGACGAGGCGGGTCACGGCCTCTATCTGTACTGCGCGGCGGAGACGCTCGGGGTCGACCGCTCCGAGCTCATCGACCTCCTCCACCAGGGCCGCCAGAAGTACTCGAGCATCTTCAACTACCCGACGCTCACCTATGCCGACGTCGGCGCGATCGGCTGGCTCGTGGATGGCGCGGCGATCACCAACCAGATCCCACTCTGCCGCTGCTCGTTCGGCCCGTACGCGCGGGCGATGGTGCGCGTCTGCAAGGAGGAGTCCTTCCACCAGCGGCAGGGATTCGAGCTGCTCTACGCGCTCTCACACGGAACGCCCGAGCAGCACGAGATGGCCCAGGACGCCGTGAACCGCTGGTGGTGGCCGTCGCTCGAGATGCTCGGCCCTCCCGACACCGAGTCGACGCACAGCGCCCAGTCGATGGCGTGGGGCATCAAGCGTTTCTCCAACGACGAGTTGCGCCAGCGCTTCGTCGACATGGTCGCGCCCCAGGCTGTCGTGCTCGACCTCGTACCTCCGGATCCGGCCCTGCGCTGGAATGAGGAGCGCGGGCATTACGACTTCGGACCATGCGATTTCGAGGAGTTGCGTCGCGTGGTCAGCGGCGACGGGCCGTGCAACCGGCAGCGCGCCGCACATCACCTGAAGGCGCACGAGGACGGCGCATGGGTGCGTGCGGCAGCGGCCGCCTACGCTGCCAAGCACGCGGCGAGTGCAGCCGCATGACCGAGGAAGCAGCCGCGCCCTTGTGGGAGGTATTCATCCGGAGCAAACGCGGGCTGTCGCACAACCACGTCGGCAGTCTGCACGCGCCTGATGCCGAGATGGCGCTGCGCAATGCGCGTGATGTCTACACCCGGCGGATGGAAGGCGTGAGCATCTGGGTTGTCCCCTCGGCGACCATCACCGCGTCGTCGCCGGACGAGAAGGACTCGTTCTTCGACCCTGCGGCCGACAAGCCCTACCGCCATCCAACGTTCTACTCGATACCGAAGGAAGTGCAGCAGCTGTGACCCTGGTGGTCGCCGGCGCGGCGGCCGTGTCCACGCTGCGCATCGCGGACGATTGCCTGGTGCTCTCACACCGGCTTGCGCAGTGGTCGTCGTGGGCTCCGACGCTCGAGGACGACATTGCGCTGACCAACATCGCGCTGGACCTGCTCGGCCAGGCCCGAGCCATGTACGCGCGCACCGCCGAGCTCGACGGCACCGGCCGGTCGGAGGATGACTACGCATTCATGCGTGACGAGCGGGCGTTTGTGAACTGCCTGCTCGTCGAGCAGGAGAACGGAGACTTCGCAACCACGATCCTCCGCCAGCTCCTCTGCTCGACCTACCAGCTCGCGCAGTGGCAGGCACTGACGACGTCGACCGACGGGCAGGTCGCGGCGATCGCGGCCAAGGCCGTGAAGGAGACCGAGTACCACCGCGACCACGCCACCGACTGGACACTTCGCCTCGGGGATGGCACCGACGAGAGCCACCAGCGCATGGAGAGCGCGCTCGCTGCGCTCTGGCCGTTCACCGCCGAGCTCTTCGAGAGCGACGACGTGAGCCGTGACGCGGCTGGACTCGGCGTCGGTCCCGATCCGGAGGACCTTCGCGCCGCGTGGGACGCGTACATCACCCGAGTCCTCGACGATGCCACGCTGGTGGTCCCCAAGGTGAGCTGGAAACCGACCGGTGGCCGGCAGGGACTGCACACCGAGGCTTTTGGGTACATGCTCGCTGAGATGCAGCACCTCCATCGCTCGTTTCCCGGAGTCACCTGGTGACCATGATCGACGAGATCCGCCGCGTCGCCGGTGCGATCCCCGACCCGGAGATGCCCGCCCTGACCATCGCGGATCTGGGCATCCTTCGCGATGTCCGCATCGACGCGTCCGGGCATGTCGACATCGACATCACACCGACGTACTCGGGGTGTCCGGCGCTCGACACCATCCGCGAGGATGTGGAGCGGCGCATTCGAGAGCAGGGCTACGCCGACGTGTCGGTTCGCGTGGTGCTGTCGCCCGCGTGGACGACGGAATGGATGTCCGAGGCCGGCCGGGTCAAGCTCCGCGAATACGGCATCGCCCCTCCGCGACGGCAGCGCTTCGAGGTCAAGGCCCTCACGGTCGCGATCGAGTGCCCGGAGTGCGGCTCACCGCGCACCCACGAGCTCGCGCACTTCGGGTCGACGCAGTGCCAGGCGGTGCGTCAGTGCAATGCGTGCGGCGAGACGTTCCCGCACTTCAAGGAGCATTGAAGGCTTGACCGTCTCGCCGGTTGCGGAGGCCTCCGCGGGACATCGGCGCGCAACCATCCATCCCCTGCGGGTGAAGGCCCTGGAGCCGCTGACCGATGACTCGGTGGTGATCGAGTTCGACGTTCCACCCGAGCTGGACGCTGAATTCTCGTTCACTCACGGGCAGCACGTGTCGCTCCGGTGCGAGGCGGCCGGAGACGACGCGAGGCGCAGCTACTCGATCTGCAGTGCTGCTGGGAGCGGGCGGCTCCGCGTTGCGGTGAAACGGCTCCCGGGCGGGATCTTCTCCGCGTTTGCGCTGGAACAGCTCCGCGCCGGCGACATGGTCGAGGTGGTGACGCCGATCGGTCACTTCAACACGCCGCTGGATCCGAGCCGCGCCACCTCCTACGCAATGATCGCGGCGGGCAGTGGGATCGCGCCCATCCTCTCCAATCTCAGCACCATTCTCGCGGTCGAACCGCTCAGCATGGCGACACTCATCTATGGGAACCGTACGGTCAAAGACATCATGTTTCTCGAGGAGCTCGAGGATCTGAAGAACCGCTACCCGGAACGGTTTGCGCTCTACCACGTGCTGTCGCGTGAGGAGCAGGAGGTGCAGCTCTTCCACGGACACATCGACGGCGAGCGTGTGAACATGTTCCTCGATCAGCTGGTGCGGCCCGACGAGGTCGACCAGTGGTTCCTCTGCGGGCCTCGAGCCATGATCGAGTCCGCGCGAGCGGTGCTGCTCGAGCGCGGGGTTGATGCGGAGCATGTGCACGCGGAGCTGTTCCATGCGACGGACTCAACCCGCCCGCGCACCGCCGAGCAGCTGACCTCGGCCACAGGGTC
>PLDZ01000064.1 GCA_003136295.1 Candidatus Dormiibacterota bacterium | reverse complement strand
TGGATTTTCGTACCAATGGAAGAATCCCACTGCGTTGGAACGCTCACGCCCGAATGGTACGCCGGACGCCGTGTCCGACCTGGCGCGCTCCTGAACAGTCCAGACTCCCTCCGATGCAACGCTCCTACTGGCGCGCCCTCGTTGGGCAGCTTCGGGCGTCCTTGCACGAGCCGGTCGGCATCATCCTCGGGATACTCGGCGCGGTCGGGATCCGGCCGCGGGCGTCCTCGCAGGGTTCGGGAAGCTACACGGCTGGGCACCCGTAGCGATCACCGCAGCCGTGGTCCTGGCGGTCGCCAATTACGTCGGCTTGGCGGTTGCCTTCACGATCGGCATGGGATCTGTGCTGACAATCGATAGTGCGTTACGGACGAAAGCCCGTGACGTCATCGACTGAAAGAGCACCTGCTTGGAGAACCCGATCCTCCACCGCCGGGACGGCGATGCGGTCACGGACCGCTATTGGCGCAGCGAAGTCCGTGGGTCGCGTCCCATGAAGGCGGCGAGACGCTCCCAGTTGTTGGCGCCTGGCGGTGGGGGCACCGCCGCCCCGAACGGCACCCCTGGCTCGACCATGTCGCGATACTCAGGTTTGATCATGGCCCTAGCACCGTCGAGCGCTGGCACTGCGAGGGAAGGGTCCAAGCGGTCGAGCTGTCCGGTGCTCTGAGCCAGGTCCCAGGCGTGTGTGGCCAGCTCTGCGAGGTACATATCCACCAGGGTGGCACCGGTGTATTCCTCGCCCCACGGCATCGTGAATCTCGACGACAGCGCAGAATCGTCACCCCATGCCTCTGCTGCCTCCTTGGCATCCCGACGTAGCTGTGCGGGTGCGGTGGAGAGCTCGACATGAGAGGAGTCGTCTCCCGGCGGGGGGGACTGTCCCCGCCCGAGAGCGGCCGCCCGGTGGCCTGCTTCGACTAGATGGTCAATCAGTGCGGCCACATCGTATTTGGGGCACGGTGTCGGGTGGGCGAGCTGCTCGGGCTCGATTGCGGAGACGATCACTGCGGCGTTCTCGTACGACGCCAGCAACGTGTTTCGGCGGTCGGGGTCGGCCAATGCCACTCCTCCTCGGCACCACAGGATACCCAGCTTCGTAGCCTGCTCGGCAGTACGGGCACGCGGTACGTCGCCGACGCGGTGCTGCGGTCGGCGGAGCTCTCGTGACCGGCTCGTCACGATCGAGGCGCCTGGTCGGGCGATGCTACGGCCGTGATCCGGTTACGAGCGGCAGCGCCAAGCCTCCGGCTGGGCATGGCGCTGGTGTGCGCACTCGTCGTCGTGAGCGCCTGCAGCGGACCTTCTGGACAGGCAATTCCCACGCCCTCGGGCGGTGGGCCTCTCAGCGCATCGCCCAGTCCGTCCGGCACGCCCACCGCGTCGGCATTGCCGTCGGCGCCAGCGAGCGCGACGGCGCGAGCGACCGCGAGGCCAACGCCAAAGCCAACCGCGCGGACCACTTCCACGAAGCCCCCGGCCGCATCAGGCCCGCGAACCATCCTGGGCGGTTGCCAGGTCTTCCCGACGAACAACCCCTGGAACCAGAACATCGCGAACGCTCCGGTCAACCCGCTGTCCGCGACCTACATCGCGTCGATCAATTCCACAAAACAATTCCTGCATCCGGACTTCGGGTCGAATCCCACCTACGGCATCCCCTACACGATCGTTCCGGCATCACAGAGGTTCGTGCCGATCACCTTCAACGCTTACGGGAGCGAGAGCAATCCGGGGCCGTACCCCATTCCGTTGAACGCCCCGGTGGAATCAGGCAGCGACCGCCACGTACTCGTCCTTGACTCGGGCAATTGCCACCTCTACGAGATGTACAACGCCCAGCAGTCCGGCAGCGGCTGGGTCTGCGCGTCCGGCGCGGTGTTCAACCTGAGCAGCAACGCGCTGCGTCCCAACACATGGACCTCGGCGGACGCGGCCGGCCTCCCAATCCTTCCCGGGCTCGCTCTGTACAGCGAGGTGGCGGCGGGCGTGATCAACCACGCGCTCCGTTTCACGGTTGCGGACACGCAGAACGGGTTCATCCACCCCGCGACGCATCAGGCCGGTGTGAGTGACCCGAGTCTTCCGCCGATGGGACTCCGGCTGCGTCTCAAGGCTTCCTTCAGCCTCGCAGGCTTCAGCGGCGAGGCGCTGGTGATCCTCAGAGCCCTCAAGACCTACGGCATGATCGTCGCCGACAACGGCAGCAGCTGGTACATCAGCGGGTCGACCGACTCGCGCTGGAACGACAACAATCTCAACGAGCTGAAGTCGGTCCCTGGCAGCGCGTTCGAGGTCGTCGAAACAGGACCGATCCTGCACTAGCAGCGGTACGCGCGAGCTACCTCGGGGATGCCTCGAGCTCGACCACCGAGTATTTCGCCTGTCCGTACTCGGCGCGAATCAACTTCTTATCGAGCTTGCCGACGCTGGTTTTCGGCAGCTCGCCGACGAAAGCCCAGCGCTCGGGCAGCCACCAGCGTGCCACCTTGGGTGCGAGAAATTCGCGCAGCTCCTCGGGTGTCGCCGACGCTCCCGGTTTCAGCACCACAAGGGCAAGCGGCCGTTCCGCCCAGCGGTCGTCATGGACTCCGACGACGGCTGCCTCCGCCACCGCGGGATGACCGACGAGGAGGGTCTCGAGCTCGACCGATGAGATCCACTCGCCGCCCGACTNNAGCCATCCGTCGTGGAATTTCTCGGGCGCATCTGCGTTGTAGTAGGACGCGGTGATCCACGGCCCGCGCACCTCGATCTCGCCCACCGCCTCGCCGTCGTGCGGAATCTCGGCGCCGCTGTCATCGACGAGGCGCAGTTCCACGCCCGGGACCACCCGACCTGTCTTGGACCGGTAGATCATCTCGTCCTCCGGTGCGGTGCCCTTGGGCGGGAAGGCGATCGAGGCGATCGGGCTCGTCTCGGTCATTCCCCACGCCTGCCACAGCTCGATACCGAGCACGTCGCGATACGCCGCGATCAACGTCGCGGGGACGGCGGACCCACCGCAGACCGCGGTCTTGATGCTGGACACGTCGCCGCCGTTTGCCTGCACATGGTTGAGCAGCGCGGCGAGAATGGTTGGTACGCCACCGGTGAACGTCGGCCGTTCCTGCCTGATGAAGTCACAGAGTCCCTGGGGCTGCAGGAACCGCCCTGGGAGCAGCAGGTCACTGCCCACCAACCAGCCCGCATAGGGCGTCCCCCACGCGTTGACGTGGAACATCGGCACGATGATCAGCAGGCGGCCATTGTCGTCGAGGCGGAATGTCGCCCACACCGCGAACGAGTGCAGGTACACCGAGCGGTGGCTGTACGCAACACCCTTGGGATCGCCTGTCGTCCCTGTCGTGTAGCACATGGACGCCGCGCTGCGTTCGTCGATGTCAGGCCACGCGAAGGTTGGCGACTCCGCGGCCAGCAGCGTCTCGTACGCGAGTGCGTCGCCAAGGCCGGACACCGCTTCCGAGCCGACCACGATCACCTTCTCGACGCTCGGGCATTGGTCGATCACCGACGCGAGCAGCGGGGCCAGCGAGTCGTCGACGATGACCACGCGATCCTCGGCGTGGTTGATGATCTGCACCAGCTGCGGCGGTGGCAGCCGCAGGTTGAGGGTGTGCAGCACCGCGCCCATGCAGGGGATGGCGAAGTACGCCTCGATGTGCTCCTGATGGTTCCAGCAGAGCGTGCCCACGCGATCGCCGGGGACGATCCCGAGGGTGCGCAGCGCTCCAGCCAGGCGGTTGACCCGCTCCGCCACCTTGGAGTAGCTGGTGTGCCGTGCCCGCTCGCCCTCGAACGTGATGATCTCGCTGTCCGGAAACACCTGCGCACCGTGGCGAAAGAGCTGCGTGATGCTCAGCGGCGCGTCCTGCATGGTCGAGTTCATGGGTACCACTCTCCTCTGCACGTTCTGGCGCTGACCAGGCGCCAATCCCACGGGCACCCAAGTCGTCGAGATCGTACTTGGCATCCCGTACGCTGTGCAGCATCCGTGCCGGCTTGTTGCTTCGGTACCCTCGATGCTATGGCAGTCACCCAGACCGACTCGATGACCGGCGCTGAACGCATGCTCGCCGCTGCTCGCAGCCAGCCGACCGATCGCACGCCGATCTGGTTCATGCGTCAGGCAGGACGCTGCCTCGCCGGGTACCGGGCTCTTCGCGAGACGTACGACATCCTCACCATCACGCGAACCCCCGAGCTGTGCGCGCGGGTGACCCTGATGCCGGTCGACGAGTTCGGTGTCGACGCTGCGGTGATGTACGCCGACATCATGCTGCCGCTGATCGGCATGGGCGTCCCCTTCTCGATCGATCCCGGGATCGGGCCACTGATCCATGCGCCGGTGCGCACCGCGGCCGACGTCGCCGCGCTGCGGATCGTCGACCCTCGCGATGCGACCCCCGATCTCTTGGAAGCCATCAAGCTCGTGCGTCGGGAGCTCGACGGCAAGACGGCTGTGGTCGGATTCGCCGGAGGCCCGTTCACCGTCGCCTCATACATGATCGAGGGCAGGCCGACCAAGGAGTTCTCGAGCACCAAGGCGATGCTCCACGGTGAGCCGGAGCTGTGGCACCGCCTCATGACGACGCTCACCGAGGTCACCATCAGGTACCTGCGGGCGCAGGTTGAGGCCGGCGCCCAGATGATCCAGCTGTTCGACTCGTGGGCAGGAGCGCTGTCCGTCCCGGCCTATGAACAGATGGTGCTGCCCTACAGCCGGCGCATCCTCGAGGCCGTCGCTGAGACCGGGGTGCCCACGATCCACTTCGGGACCAGCACCGCGCACCTCCTGGACGCGATGGCTCACTCCGGGGCCGACGTCATCAGTGTCGACTGGCGGCTGCCCCTCGACGAGGCCTGGCGGCGTATCGGTGAGTGCGGCATCCAGGG
>PLDZ01000261.1:1397-38066 GCA_003136295.1 Candidatus Dormiibacterota bacterium | reverse complement strand
CGAAACCGGTCGTCGACATCACCAACCTGCTCGGCAACGGGGTCAGGGTGTGAAGCCACGCGTCAGCGTCGTGATCCCCGCATACAACGAGGGTCCCGCGGTCGTCCCCTTTCTCGACCGCATCTTTGAGGCGATCACGCTGCCGGCAGAAGTGCTGGTCGTGTATGACACTGCCGAGGACACGACGGTTCCATACCTGGAAACGTACGCGAAGCGAGAGCAACGCCTGCGGCCGGTGCTCAACACCCTCGGACGTGGCCCGGCGAACGCACTGCGCTTCGGTATCGCACAGGCGAGTGCCGACGTCGTGGTCGTGACCATGGCGGACGGCAGTGACGATCCGATGCAGATCGATCAACTCACCCGGCTCGTCGAACGCGGCGTGGTCGTCGCCTGCGCGTCGCGGTACATGCGTGGCGGTCAGCAGGTGGGAGGGCCCTGGGTCAAGGGCCGCATCTCTCGCCTTGCGGGTGTCTCGTTGAACCTGTTCGCGCACGTCGGAACACACGATGCGACCAACTCCTTCAAGGCATATTCACGTGAGTTCGTGGAGCGCGTCGGTATCGACTCCGACGCGGGCTTCGAGCTGGGCATCGAGCTTGTGGCCAAAGCACGCCGCCTCGGCCTTCCCGTGGCTGAGATGCCCACGATCTGGCTCGACCGCGCCGACGGCACTTCCAACTTCAAGGTCAGGGCGTGGATACCGAGGTACCTGCACTGGTACCTCTACGCGCTCGGTCTCGCCGGCCGCGATCGCAACGCAACGCCACGCCCTCCGAGAGCAGGATCGTGACCCGGGTGCTGGTCACGGGGTCCGCCGGCTTCATCGGCGGGTACGTCGTGGAGGAGCTGCTCGGGCGCGGCCACGAGGTCGTCGGTGTCGACAACGAGTCGAAATACGGGCATGTCGTTCGGTCGTTCGACAACCATCCGGGGTACCGGCTCATACGCGGTGACGCGCGCGACCCAGACGTGATGGCCGGCGCGCTCGCGGGCTGCGACCACCTGATCGCCGGCGCCGCGATGATCGGCGGCATCTCGTATTTCCATTCGTACGCCTACGATCTGCTGGCGACCAACGAGCGGATCCTGGCTGCGACGTGCGACGCCGCGATTCGAGCGCATCGCGACGGCACGCTGGCCAAGGTGACGTACCTGAGCTCCTCCATGGTCTTCGAGTCCGCCACCACATGGCCCTCAGCTGAGGGGCAGGAACTCGAGATCCCACCTCCCAAATCGTCCTATGGCTTTCAGAAGCTCGCGGTCGAATATTTCGCCCGGGCTGCCCACAGCCAGCACGCGCTTCCATACACCATCGTCCGTCCCTTCAACTGCGTAGGAGTCGGCGAGGGCCGGGCGCTTGGGGACGTGGAGATTCTCAGCGGCAACGTCAAGCTGGCGATGAGTCACGTGGTCCCCGACCTGGTGCAGAAGATCGTCAAGGGACAGAATCCTCTGCACATCCTCGGAAGTGGGACGCAGATCCGGCACTACACGTACGCCGGTGACCTCGCGAAGGGAATCGTGGCGGCCATGGAGAGTCCCGCCGCGCTGAACGACGACTTCAACCTTTCCACCAGTGAGTCGACGACCGTTCTCACCCTGGCGGAGAAGATCTGGCGCAGGATCAACGGCGATGACGTGCCCTTTCGCTACGTCAGCGACGCTCCCTTCGAGTACGACGTGCAGCGGAGGATTCCCTCGGTGGAGAAAGCACGGCGCGTGCTTGGCTTCGAAGCCACGACAACGCTCGATCAGATGCTTGATCGCGTCATCCCGTGGATCGAGCAGGCCATCACAGCCGGCGTGATCTAGCTCGACCCGCGTGCGCGACGCCGCTGCGTGCGGGCAGACTCCGTGGTCATGGGCGAGATCGAGATCACTGTTCTGCGCGGCTCGGCGACGACGCGCGCGTTGCTGAGTGAGATCCTCATCGACGTGGTCGCGCACGGTGGCTCGGTGAGCTTCATGCACCCACTCGATGCGGCGGCTGCCGACGCCTACTGGGATGACGCGCTGGCTGCCGCCGACCGCGCGGAACGGGTGATCCTGGGCGCCTGGGATGGCGACGTGCTCGCTGGAACGGTGACGCTCCTCCTTGCTCTTCCACCCAACCAGCCGCATCGGGCTGAGGTGGCCAAGCTCATGACCCGACCGAGCCATCGCGGACGGGGGATCGCGACCGCGTTGATGCGTGCCGTCGAAACGGTCGCCGTCGAGCGGGGGCGAACCCTGTTGGTGCTCGACACCGCCGTCGATGGCGGCGCTGCAGGCCTGTATGCACAATTGGGATTCACGCTCACGGGAGAGATCCCCGAGTACGCATTCAAGCCGCACGGAGGGTTGACGGGAACCCTCATCTTCTGGAAGCGGATCGGACCCCGTCGCCTTCCCGAGCTCACGTGATGTCAGTGCCAACACGCATGGACTTGTGACCGATGAACGCCGCCATCGTCGGCTTTGGACTCGGGTTCTTCGTGGCCCTGCAGCTGGGTCCGATGTCGCTGTTCCTCATCAGGTCGACCCTCCGCAGCGGATGGAGCGTTGGGCTGTCGATCGGGGCGGGCATCGCGTCCGTCGACGGTCTCTACGCGGCCGCCGGCGCCGGAGGGGCAACGCCGCTGCTCACCATCCATCCGGTGCGCCTGGCGCTCGGACTCGTGGGGGCGATGGTGCTTGTCTGGCTAGGGGCGAGGACGCTCCATGGCGCGCTCCGAGTGCGCATCGGCGGCGAGACTCCGTTCGAGGCGTCGACCCCGAGGCGTGCCTTCCTCACCGCACTTGGCGGAACGGCTTCCAACCCCTCCACCATCGTGTCGTGGGGCGCGATCTTCGCCGCCGCGAGCACAGCCGGACTCGTCCACACGACCGGATCCGCCGTGCTCCTGGTCGCCGGAGTCGCGGTCGGTAGTTTCACGTGGGTCACCCTGCTCGCAACCGGCGTCGCACTCGCGGGTCGATCGGTGAGCAAGCGCGCACTCCTCGTCACCGATGGCGTCGCCGGTGCCGGCCTGATGGGATTCGGTGGCGTGCTCGCATACACGACATTGGTAGCCCCGGCAGGAATCGAACCTGCGCACAAGGTTTAGGAAACCTCTGCTCTATCCACTGAGCTACGGGGCCGCTGCGGTTATGCTATCCGTTCGCCGTCATGTCCAACTGCGGGAGACAAATGATCTGGCGCACACGATTCGTTGCGGGCGCGCCGTTGGCGGTGTTGGCGCTGCTGGTGTCGTGTGGTTCACCACCGAGCCCGACATCGAGCCCTACAAGCGCGCCGACAGTGGCACCTGCAACCTCTCAGGCGGCGACGCCGACGCCGACGCCGACTCCCGCGACCACCGCAGCTGCCACCGTCAACGAGCTGACGGCCATTGCGTTCAAGGTGTACACGGCTTGTACGCCGGCCACCTGCGCAGGAAACGCAATGTTCACAACGTGTGCCGCCGGTGCGTCGGGCAGTGACGTCTTCGCGTCGTGTCCGCTGACGTCGAGGCTGGTCGCGCACATGCAGCAGGATGTCGCAGGTGTGCCGAGTGCGCCGGACCCGCTCGGAGGTGGCCAGGATCCCGCATGGGCGACCAGGATGGCGACAGCGACACCTTCCGCAACCGGCGGCATCGTCCATGTGACATTGGGATTTGGCCCCGGATCGATCATGGACAAGTTCGATCTCGTTGTCGTCATTCAGGGCGGCCAGCTCCTCGTCGACGACCTCTATTGCACGGGTACCGACCCAAATGGAAGTGACGTCTTCGCGAGTGGCTGGCTCAGCCGGTCTGTCTGCACGTCATGAGCGCCATCAACGAGAGGTGTCGTCGGCGCGAAATGTCGGGAAGGGGAGATTCGAACTCCCGACCTCACGGTCCCGAACCGTGCACTCTAACCTGGCTGAGCTACTTCCCGGCGCCCCGGCCCGGATGATACCACCCGCCTCAGCGGGGTCTGGCAGGCCACCACATCGCGCCGTTCGGCATCGCATACTGAGGCTATCGCGCGGTGCCACCGCGCAAGGAGTCCAGGCATATGGGTCGCATCACCATCGACATGACCATCCGCGCTCCTGTGGCCACAGTGTTTGCATATGTGGATGACTATCGCAACACCACCAAGTACATGAAGGATCTGGTCAAGTGGCAGCCGACCGGCAAGGTGACCCACGGCAAGGGCGCGAAGTTCGGTGTCGGCATGAAGGCAGGTCCGACGACGCTCACGTCAGTGGTAGACATCACCACATGGAGCGAGAACAAGGCGATCGGTTGGCACTCAAATGAGGGCTTCAGGCAGATCGGCATGTGGGTGTTCAAGCCGAAGGGCGACACAACCCAGGTGACCTTCGACATGGAGTACGAGTTCGGCGGTGGGATTGCTGGAAAGCTGCTGGGTCGTGCCGCAGAGCCGATCGTGCGCAGCAACCTGCAGCGATCTGTCGAGACACTGAAGCGCAATACCGAGAAGTTCAGCGGCCAGAAGCCGGCAGCGAAACCGGGTCCGAAAGCCACCACGAAATCTGCAACAAAGGCGACGTCGTCGTCGACGAGAAGCACCACAAAAGCTGCAACAAAGCCTGCAGCACAGTCAGGATCCAAGGCGAGGAATTCGTCAAGAAACGCTTAGAATGAAGGCGTTCCCGGCTGAGCGAGCCGGACGAGGAGCGAGAACATGACAGGCGACAAGACGGCGGCCAACGGACACGAGCCCCATACGGGCGGCTTGCGGGTTAAGCGCGGCCTGGCGGAGATGCTGAAGGGCGGCGTCATCATGGACGTCGTTACGGCGGAGCAGGCGAAGATCGCCGAGGACGCCGGCGCAGTCGCCGTGATGGCCCTCGAGCGCGTCCCCTCCGACATCCGGCGCGACGGCGGTGTCGCTCGTATGAGCGACGTCAGCCTGATCAAGGAAATCATCGCGGCGGTCACGATTCCGGTGATGGCGAAAGCCCGTATCGGTCATTTTGTCGAAGCGCAGGTGTTGCAGTCACTCGGTGTGGACTACATCGATGAATCCGAGGTACTCACCCCGGCGGACGAGGAGCACCACATCGACAAGTGGCAGTTCGACGTGCCGTTCGTGTGCGGCGCTCGTGACCTTGGCGAAGCGCTGCGGCGCATCGGGGAAGGTGCGGCGATGATCCGCACCAAGGGCGAGGCGGGCACCGGCAACGTGGTTGAGGCCGTCCGTCATATGCGCGCGGTGCAGGGCGGCATCCGCCGCATTGCGTCGATGCGTCCGGAGGAGTTGATGGCCGAGGCGAAACATCTCGGCGCACCCTTCGATCTCATCCAGGAGATTCACAGGACGGGCAAGCTTCCGGTCGTGAATTTCTCTGCCGGTGGCATCGCCACTCCCGCCGACGCGGCGCTGATGATGCAGCTAGGGTGTGACGGCAACTTCGTGGGCAGCGGGATCTTCAAAAGCACCGATCCCGAGGCGTATGCGAAGGCAATCGTCGCCGCGACGACGTTTTACGACAAGCCAGAGGTCATCGCCGAAGTGAGCGCCGGTCTGGGCAAGGCGATGCCGGGGCTGGACGTCGCGTCGATGCCGGCCGGGGAGCTGCTCGCAACCCGAGGTTGGTAGGGCTGTCATCGGCGCGCCTGCGGCGTACACTAGAGGTGTGCGAATGACGCGAAGCCTGCCCCGCCAGGGACGGAGCGCTCGCGTCCGCTGAGAGGGAATTGACCATCCTTCGGGTAGGCGTCCTCGCCCTCCAGGGCGACGTCCGGGAGCACCTCTCGGCACTCCGCGGCTGCGGCGCAGAGGCATCCACGGTGCGGACACCTGCCGAGCTCGAGAGCGTCGATGCGCTTGTCCTCCCGGGCGGTGAGTCGACGACGATGAGCCGTCTCCTCCAGGTCTTCGGCCTCGAGATGCCACTCCGCGAGCGACTTGCAGCGGGCATGCCAACCCTCTCCACGTGCGCCGGTTTGATCCTCATGAGCCGCGAGGTGCTCGACGGCCGGCCGGATCAGATCGCGCTCGGCATCCTCGACGTGAGCGTCCGCCGCAACGGCTACGGCCGGCAGGTGGAGTCATTCGAGGCCGACGTTCCGGTCTCGCTGCTGGGCATTGCCCCGTTTCGTGCGGTGTTCATCCGGGCACCGCTCATCGAGCACGCCGGCCCCGAGTCCGAGGTTGTTGCCACTTTCGGCGGCAACCCGGTTGCCGTGATCCAGGGACCGCACGTCGGTCTCTGCTTCCACCCGGAGATGACCGATGATTCGCGCCTCCATCAGCTGTTCGTGGAACGAGCGGCTGCCGCACTCGAGGTCAGCGCGGCGTGATCATCCGCTCGGCATCCTTTCGCGATCTCGCGCGAATCGAGCAACTGTATCGGGAGGCGACCGAGGACGAGCGTCACGGCGCCCAGATGACCCCCGACAGCCCGGTGCCCCAGGCGACGTTGCTGCGCCTCTGGCAGGCGCTCACCAAATCGCTGTCATCGCTCGTTCCGATCACCGATGTCTCGGAGGAGATGCTGGTCGCCGAGGACGCGAAGGAGGGCGTGGTCGGCTTCGTGCAGGTCCAATCGCTGTCGGTTCGCCCGCGGTCGTGGCAGATCCTCAACCTGTGCACCTCGACGACGGCGCACGGTCATTTCGCTCGCGCCGAGCTGCTCGACGGGGTGCGCAACCGCGGACTCGAGCACGGCGTGCAGCGTATGCATGTGCGCCTGCCCTTGGATCATCCGCTGCTTCCGGTCTTCCTCGAGCACGGGTTCACGCAGTTCGCCACCGAGCAGATCCTCTATCGCGACCAGGCGGCAGCCGACGTCGAGCCATCTGTGCGATCAACGCTCATCCGTCCGGCGCGGCGGGATGATATCGGTGCCATCTATCTGCTCTATCTGCGCACGACACCCTCTCATGTCGCCGATGTGGAGGGCCCGTCGTTGAAGACGTGGCAGGCGGGATACGCACAGGGACTGATCGCATCCCTGGGTCGCGACAACGTGCGCCACCTGGTCGTCGAGCGTCCCGGGATTGTCGCGTGGGCGGCGATCCGGTCGCCCACAGCCGCGCAGCCGGCGAGCCTGAGCATGATGTGCGAGGGCCACGATCCCACCTTGCGCGATGCGATCATCGACGCAGTCCTCGCGGAACTGCCGTCGGGTCCCGCCTCCTGCGTGCTCCGCCACTACGACTCTGAGCTCATCCGTGCGCTCCAGGTGCGCGGGTTCGCCGTCTATGGCACGCAACTGCTGCTCATCAGCGAGCTTGGCGAGAAGGTGCGCATCAACGCGCCGTCGCGGCGCAAGAAGCCGGTTCTGGTGCCCGCCGGGATCGCACGCAGTGTCTCGTCACCGTCACCGTCGGTTCCGCTCCGGGTCCTGTCAACGACCACAACGAGGAGACAGAGATCGTCGCCCAGATGATGCCCTACGGATCCTCATGGGAAGAGGAGCTCAACCTGCTCTTCGCAGCGCTCCCGCCCCGCATCGCGTCCGCCGCGCAACGTCTCTCACAGGGGCGGGGCGACCTTCTCGAGGTGGTGCTCGACCTCGGCCGCGAGCCGGAGGCGAGATTCACCGACGGTGAGGCCATCCTCGACTCCGCCAATGTGGGCAACGCCGAGATCGACTACGTGACCGAGCACGTTGGCCTCTTTGGGGACGACAACCGAGCGGGGATCGAACGCACGCTGCACCGCATCAGCGCGATCCGCAATCGCAAGGGCGCGATCGTTGGACTGACCTGCCGGGTCGGTCGGGCGGTCACGGGAACGATCGACATCATCAAGGACATGGTGATCAGCGGCCAGTCGATCCTGCTGCTCGGCCCTCCCGGCATCGGCAAGACGACGATGCTGCGCGAATGCGCTCGCGTGCTCAGCGATGAATGCGGCAAGCGCGTGGTCATCGTCGACACGTCGAACGAAATCGCCGGCGACGGTGACATCCCGCACCCGGGAATCGGACGTTCGCGCAGGATGCAGGTCCGGACACCCGCGCTTCAGCATGCGGTGATGATCGAGGCGGTGGAGAACCACATGCCCCAGTGCATCGTCATCGACGAAATCGGCACCGAACTCGAGGCGGTCGCGGCGAGAACGATCGCCGAGCGTGGCGTGCAACTCGTCGGCACAGCGCACGGCTCCAACATCGATTCGCTCCTGGTGAACCCGACGCTCAACGATCTGCTCGGCGGGATTCAAACCGTGACCCTGTCCGACGAGGAGGCGCGGCGTCGCGGCACGCAGAAGTCGGTGCTCGAGCGCAAGTCCCCGCCCACCTTTGACGTGCTCATCGAAATTCAGGAGCGCGACCGCGTGGTCGTGCACGCCCCCCTCGCTGAGACCGTCGACGAGGCGCTGCGCGGCAGGGTTCGCCCCCCGCAGCTGCGGACTCGGGATGAGTCGGGGGCGATTGTCAGTCGCGTCGACTCGAGCGCCGCCGCAACCCGGCCGTCGCCGTTCGAGCCGGCCCCCTTCCCGGGCGGTGGACGCGGCGGGCGGCGCACTCGCGAGCGCCGGCGTCGCTTCGACGTCGACGAGTACATCGCGGGACAGCAGCGGCGCGAGCGGGAGTGGGAGCCACCAGCCCCGGCGGTTCGACCGGGTCCGCCACTGTCGATCTTTCCTTATGGAGTCTCACGCAGCTATCTCGAGCAGTCGCTTCGCGAGATGCGCCTTCCCGTCCGCATCCAGCACCACGTCGACGATGCCGACCTCGTCCTGACCCTGAAGAACTACTACCGTCGCCACGATTCGCCGGTTCGCGCAGCCGAGTCGTCAGGCATTCCGATCCACGTGCTGCGCAGCAACACGGTCGCGCAGATCAAGGGTGCGCTCGCCCGGGTGTACGGCGTCGATGCGCCCGCGGACACACCCGAGGACACCGAGCCTGCGATGCGCGATGTGCTCGAGGGCATCGAGCAGATGCAACGAACCGGTAACGACGTCGAGCTCACGCCGCAGAATGCGTACGTGCGCAGACTGCAGCATCAACTCGTCGAAGAGCATGCGCTCAGTGCGCGCAGTACCGGTGACGAACCCAACCGCAGACTCGTCATACTGAAATCCTCGGAATGAGCCGTTCGGGCGAGGGGCCCGACGACGGGGGAGTAGTGATTGACATGAGCGCGTGGCGCGGTTTCTTCATCTCGTTCGAAGGACTTGACGGCGCTGGCAAGAGCACCCAGGTTGCGTCTCTGGCCGGTGCGCTGCGCCAGCAGGGACATGACGTCGTCACGGTGCGACCGGACGAGTCCCCCCTCGGCGAGATCCTGCACAGCTTTGTGCTGCAGCATCAGCGAGGACCGGCGCTCGAGGCATGGACCGAGGCGCTGCTCTTCACCGCCGAGCGTGTCCAGTTGCTGCACGAGACGATCCTCCCCGCGCTGCGCCGCGGCTGCGTGGTCATCGCCGATCGCTACGCCGACTCGACGATTGCCTATCAGGGCGGCGGCAGAGGCATCCCGCCTGCTGATCTCCTGCGGTTGCACGCGGCCGCGTGCGGCGACGTCTGGCCCGACCTCACCTTTTATCTTGCGATCCCGGCGGCGACCGCGGCNNCGGCAGCGCGCCCAGCAGCTGCCGCTCGATCGATTCGAGGTCGCACCGGAGACGTTCCACGCTGCCGTCGAGGCCGCATTCGAGCAACTGGCGGCACAACAACCGCGCCGCTTCCTCCGCATCGACGCCACCCGCCCGGCAATTGTGGTGTCACGCGACATTGCCACGGCCGTCGTGCAGCGGCTTCCTGCGCCCGCACCTGCCTCGCCGCCCGCGAGGAGTGCCGGCGGTTTCGAAGCGAGCCCTTACGGGAGCGCCCCGGTCGGCTGATCCGCCGAAACCCGCACAGGGCTGAGGAACGTCGCCGAGAGCACGTAGGTCCCGCCCGCGCGGTAGGTCGGGGAGACCACCAGGGCGGACGCACTCGGGATCGCGCTCGGTGTCGACGACCGTGCCGTAGTCGCAGCGGGCTTGATCGTCGTCGCGCGAGACCCACACCCCGCGAGCACGGCGGTCAGTCGGTCGCGACGCTCAGCTGTCTCCGCACATGGTCATAACAATCACTCCGGCCGTGAGGTTCCTGCTGACAGAGTCGCGCTCATGAGGCGGGTGGCTTGAGCACGACGTCCGACGCCGGCACGACTCGTTCGACCCGGCTCCCAGCGAGGTGGACACGCACTCCCGGAACTCCGGGGGCTCCGGGATCCCACCCCAGCGCGTGCAGCTCGCGCGCCTCGCCCCAGCTGCGGGCCATGCGTTGCTGCCGGCCATCGGTGAAGGTCATGGTCCCGGGTCGGGTGGCGAAGCCGAAGCCGACTTCGCCACCGGTGCTGAGAAATGCCGGTACTGCGGTCAGCGGCGATGTAGCGTCAAACAGGTCCTCGCCGGTCGCAAGCGCGGCGGCGAGGCTTGGCATGCCGCCGGACTTCGCCGCCTCGCGCACTCCCGCTCGTTGCGCCACCTGCTGAGCGCGTTCACGCCGGCGGCGCTCGGTTGCCAGTTCGGTGGCACGAGTGCGGATCTCGCGGAGATGCTGCTCGTACGGAGCCATTGCGGCGATGGTGGCGCGCTCGGTCGCCTGTAACTCAGCGCCCAGCTCATCAAGGTCGTTGTCACTCAACTCGCGCAGCGCGTCGGGCTCGACCCGGTCGCCGAGCGGGGGGAGTTCCACCCCCGGCACTCTACTCGCCGCCCGCAGCCACATCTCGGCGCGCGTGCGTCCATTTGCTGTATCACGCACACAACCGTCATCGCATCCGAGGGAGGCACAGCTTGTGGCTCAGGTTCTCCATGACGTCATCCACGTCGAGCGGGACGGCGCGGTCGTCACGCTCACCATCGACCACCCTCCGGCGAATGCGGTCAACGGCGACGTCGTCAACGGGCTGGCCGAGGGGCTTGCGAATGCCGAAGCCGACGAGGCCTGCAGGGCCCTGGTGATCACCGGGAGCGGACCCAAGTTCTTCTCCGCCGGTGCGGACATCACGGGCTTTGGGGCGGGCGCCGATGCGATCGGCAAGGCGACCGACCTCACCCTGCTCTTTGAAGCCTCGCGTCTGGCGGTGATCGCCGCGGTCAACGGCATCGCATTCGGCGGCGGCTGTGAGCTGACCCTGGCGTGCGATGTACGCCTCGCCGCACGCACCGCGCGCTTCGCTCAGCCGGAGATCAAACTCGGGATCATCCCGGGATGGGGCGGCACCCAGCGACTGCCCAGGCTGATCGGCACCGCGCGTGCCACCGAGCTGCTGCTCACCGGTGATCCGATCGATGCGGAACGCGCTCTGGCGATCGGGTTGGTGGCAGAGGTGGTCGACCCTGACGAGTTGCCCGGAGCGGCGCGGCGATGGGCCGAGCTTCTCGCGTCGCGAGCGCCGCTGGCGCTCGCCGCGACCAAGAGGGCGATGCGAGCCGGCGCCCAACTTCCCATCGCGGATGCGCTGAAGGAGGAGCGAAGCGAGTTCGTGGCGCTGTTCTCCACGGAGGATGCGCAGGAAGGCATCGCGGCGTTCCTGCAGAAACGTCCTCCGGTGTGGAAGGGACGGTAGTGTCCGCCGCCGTGACCGCGGTCCTCAGCCCGATAGCGCTCGTCGTGCTCGCCAGTGCCTCGCTGGCGGCAAGCGGGTTGCGCTGGCGAAAGCTGCTCGGCGAGATGCGGCGCAGCACGCGCCACGAGCGTCGCCTCGATCACCCTGCCTCGCGAGTGCGTGCGTTCTTCGTGTACGTCGTTGCCCAGGGACGGTTGCTCAGATGGCCGTTCGCCGGTGTGCTCCACGCCTTCATCTTCTGGGGGTTCGTCGTCCTGCTCACCGCGATCGCTCAGGGGGTCGTCGAGGCACTCTGGCAAGGATTCCGTTTCAACCTGCTCCCCGGAAGCGGCGCGATCGCGTTCCTCCAGGACCTGTTCTTCTTCGTGGTGATCTGCGGTATCGCCATGGCGCTGTTCAACCGCTTGGTCGTCAATCCCACGCGGTTTCGCGGAAGCCATCGGGGCGACGCCATCCTCATCCTGGCCTGGATCGCCGGGCTCCTCATCTGCATGGAGCTCAACTACGCCACCCGCATCGCCGAAGGAGTCCCGGAGGCGCTCGGCCAGTGGCGTCCGATCGCGTCAGCGCTGGCGAGCATCTTCCGGCCGCTCGGGTCGGGAAGTGAGGCGCTGATCGTCCTTCACGGCATCTTCTTCTGGGCGCACCTGACGCTGGTGTTCGGATTCCTCGTCTACCTCGGTTACAGCAAGCATCTCCACATCATCACGTCGGTCCCCAACGTCTTCTTCAAGAACGAGCAGCCCAAGGGGGCATTGCGCACCCTCGATATCGACGCTGTGATGAACGCGGAGAACGCCGCGGATCAGCATTTCGGAGCCGGTGCGCTCGAGCAGTTCTCGTGGAAGGACATGCTCGATCTCTACACCTGCACGGAGTGCGGGCGCTGCCAGACGCACTGCCCCGCGTACAACACGGGCAAACCGCTGTCACCGAAGACGTTGATCACCGACCTGCGAGATCACGCGTACGAGAACCTCGCGGGTGGCTACGCCGCCACGAAACATGATGCCCACGTGGCGCAGCCAGGCGCTGACGGCGCCGGTGGCGATGGCGCGGTGATGTGGACGAGCGGTGATCACCACGCCGGAGCGGTGCACGATCTTCCCGGGCATTTTCAGCCGTCATGGCTGTCACCCGAAGAGGTTGCCGCCGCCGTGCCGGCCGGCGGAACCCGGCCGCTGCTCGGTGGCACCATCCTCGAGGAGACACTCTGGTCCTGCACCACGTGCGGCGCGTGCATGGATCAGTGTCCGGTGCTGATCGAGCACGTTCCCAAGATCATGGACATGCGCAGGCATCTCGTTCTCGACGAGTCGCGCATGCCGAAGCAGGCTGAGTCGGCGTTGCGCAACATCGAGAACGTGGCCAACCCCTATGGCCTCTCACACCAGTCACGAGCGGACTGGGCGAGGGATCTCGGCGTGGCCTTCATCGCCGACAAGCCCGACGCGGAATACCTGTACTGGGTCGGCTGCGCGGCGTCCTTCGACGAGCGCGCCAGGACAATCGCAGCGGCCCTCTCCAAAATCCTTCAGGCGGCGGGAGTGGATTTCGCCATTCTGGGCACCGAGGAGAAGTGCACCGGCGATCCGGCGCGAAGGATCGGCAACGAATACCTGTTCCAGGAACGCGCGAAGGAGAACGTCGAGGTGCTCAAACGGCACAACGTTCGCAAGATCATCGCGTCATGTCCGCATTGCTTCAATACGTTCGCCAACGAGTACGGTGATTTCGGTGGCGACTACGAGGTCATCCATCACACTCAGATGATCGATCGGCTCCTTAAGGAGGGTCGCATCACCCTCGATGCAGCCAAGGCGCAGGAGGAGACGATCACGTATCACGACTCATGTTACCTGGGGCGCTGGAACGACATCTTCGCGCCTCCCCGGGAGATCCTCGAACGCATCCCTGGGCTCAAGGTCGTGGAGATGGCGCGGAGCAAGAGCGAGGGAATGTGCTGCGGCGCCGGGGGCGGCAGGATGTGGATGGAGGAAGGTCAGCCTCGGGTCAACCACCGCAGGGTCGAGCAGGCGGTGGACACGCATGCCACCAAGGTTGCGACCGCGTGCCCCTTCTGCCTTGCGATGTTCGACGAAGGCATCTCCGCCAAGCAGATCGGCGCGACGCTCGCGGTCGACGATGTGGCCGTGTACGTCGCGCGCGCGCTCAAGGAGCCTGCCACCGGGTCAACTCCGGCGTAGGGACCCGAAAACGCGGCTGCGCTCAGATCGGGCGGGGTAGCCGCTGATTGCGCAGCGTTTGAAAGCGCGCGCCGCAGTCAGCGCACTTGAACCCCGGCTGCTCGTACCCGGTCTGACGATCGCCGAACGTCAGCGGGATGACCCGTGTGCCGTCACAGCGAGTGCATGCTGGGTCGACGGGCACGCGCAGGTCCTGAGCCATGCCATGAGGATGGCACGTCGAGGCTGGTGGCGCACCTATGAGCGGTCGGGGCACACTTGGTGGTCCGGCGGCGCCGGTAACACCAGTCCCATGGAGGCAGAAGCAGTGGCAGACCCCGACGTCGTCGACGCGTACAGCCCGGAGTGGGCGGACGCCTTCAAGGCGGAGATCAACAAGTCGTCGATCTACAAGCAGGCGGCGGCGGGCTGGGAGGGAACCGTCGGGCTGGTCGTGCTCGCCGAACCCGACAAGAACTTCCCCGACGATCGTGGCGTCTTCCTCGATCTCTGGCACGGAGAAGCGCGCGACGTCCGAGTCGGGACGCGAGAGGATGCGCAGCAGGCCAAGTTCGTCATCACCGGTGCGTACTCGCGCTGGAAGCAGGTGGCCCAGAAAGAGCTCGACGCCACCAAGGGGATGATGCTCGGCCGCCTGAAGCTGAAGGGCGACTTCCCGACGATTGTTCGCTATACCAAGGCCTCGCAGGAGCTGACCAACTGCACCACCCGGGTACCGGTCAGGTGGCCGGACGAGGCCTGACCAATGACTCGATCGGCGCCGGTTGGCAGCGACCAGGGTCGTCTCGTGGTCGTGGGAGCCGGCACGATGGGGGCGCAGATCGCCCAGCAGGCAGCCCTCCACGGGATCGACGTCTCGCTCGTGGACGTCGACGCCGAGCATCTGCAGCGAGCCATGGCATCGAATCGTGAACATCTGGACCGGCGGGTTGCGAAAGGCAAGCTCGATCGTGCGGACGCTGACGCTGCCGCGAGCCGGGTGACGGCGACGACCGATCTCGCCAGTGCGGCCTCGGAGTCGGCCTGGGCGATCGAGGCGGTGGTCGAGCTGCCGTCGGTCAAGCGGGAGATCTTCGCGGCGCTTGACGCTCATCTCCCGGCGCGTGCGGGGATCGCCACCAACTCGAGCAACATCGTGGTGTCGCGGCTGGCCGATGCGACAGCGCGACCGGAACTCTGCTGCAACATGCACTTCTTCCACCCGGTCCTGGTCATGGACCTCTGCGAGGTGGTACGCGGCCCCGAGACCTCCGACGAGACCTGCGCACGAGCCGTCGCGTGGTCGCTGCGGATGGGGAGGACGCCGATCGTCGTGGAGAAGGAGATCGACGGATTCATCGTCAATCGCATCCTGGGGGCCGCATCGCGCGAGGCCTTCTCCCTCCTCAAAGGTGGGGTGGCGTCGGCCGAGGACATCGACATCGCGGTGCGCAAGGGTCTCAACTGGCCGATGGGCCCGTTCCAGCTCGCGGACTTCTCAGGTCTCGACACCGTCCTCACCATCCGGCGGGACCGCATGGAACGTGACCGAGCGCCGGGCGACGTCGCGACTGTTGCGATCCTCGAGCGCATGGTGGCCGCGGGCCGCCTCGGCCGCAAGAACGGTCGCGGCTTCTACGACTACGCGGTCGACCCGCCGGCGCCCCTGCCTCCTCCGGACTGAGCGAGAGCCACCCGCGCAGGATTTCCGGCGCGAGTCGGCGACGCCGGGAGCAACAGCGCCGCGATACCGATACCGATCAGTCCCAGGGGCACGAGCCTCCCAGGCGGAGCAGGTGCGGCATTACCGGTGTCGACGAGGGTGAGCACGCCCAGCACCGCCCACGCGGCGACCACCCGGATCGACACCAGCCCCGGCCACGAGCCGGTCTCCGCGGCGGCGGCGCGGGCCGCGCACCAGGCGAATGCCGGCGCCAGGATGACGAGGTCGTGGGGCAGGAGGTGCGGCGACGCGACCAGAGAGAGAGCCGCCGCGCCGGCGAGGGAAGCCTCCAGCGCGCCGGGCCTTCCCCGCGACCGCGCCCCGAGTACGCCACACCCGACGAGCGCGATCAGCGACCCCGCGATGCCGATGACCATCGGGATCGCGCCACCGCCCAGCCAGGACGCAACCAGCCCGGGGAGCCCCAGCGTGCTTGGACCGGGCGTGTTGCCCACCGCAAAGCTCAACGCCGATACGAAGCCGGCGATGCCACTCGGACCCACCAGCGCCAGCGATACCGCGGCGACAAGGGCACAGCCGGCTGCCGCACCGGCAAGCTCCCGCCAGTCGCGCCGGGCGATGAGCCAGATGCCGAGTCCGATCGCCAGGTGGGGCTTCGTCGCCGCCAACGCGATCGCCAGCCAGAACCCGGCGGCGGCTGATCGGTCGGTTCGCCAGGCCACGTACGCGGCCGCGAGCCCGAGGGAGGCGATGCCGTCGATCTGACCGAGGAGGAGGAATGCGTAGGTTCCTCCCGCGGCGACGGCGATGAGGAACGTGGCTGCCCGCGGCGCGCGCCCAAGACGGGAAGGCCACGGGCCGGCGCGGATGGCGATCCACACGGCGAGCGCGAGCAGGATGAGCTCGGCGAGCGACCAGACGCGAAACGCGGTTCCAGGGTCCAGAACCGTGAGCGGGAGGGCGAGCAGCGCCGTGGTCGGAGGCGTGATGAACGGCAGGTTGATGACCGTTCCGGCCGGGAGGAGCGTGAGGTGACGGGAGTGCTCGGCATGCTGGTCGTACAGCTCGGCTCCGTCGCCACTGCGCAGCATCAGGGCTGCCACGTAGGAGGCGGAGAAGTCGGTGCCGCGCTCGCGTACGGGGGTCACCTGGGCCCAGGAGATCGCGTAGTACGCGAGAAGGACGGTGCTGACGGCGGTGGCGATGACGACCGCGCGACGGGTTCTCACGGCGTCTGGACGCTAGCATCGAGTTCGCGGAAGCGAACGCCGCGTTGCCGTATTGCTTCCTATACTCGGCCGACGATGGCGAGCGCATTCACCGGTATCGACCACGTGGGAATCGCCGTCGCAGACCTCGAGCTCGCGGTCGCCGCCTACGAGCGCCTGACCGGGTCCGCCCCAACCCACCGCCAGTTGGTGGCTTCCGACGGCATCGAGGCGGTCATGTTCGAGGTAGGAGAGTCGCGCATCGAGCTGCTCGGCAGCACGGGGCCCGAGTCGAAGATCGCCGGGTTCCTCACCCGGCGCGGCAGCGGTCTCCACCACGTCGCCTACGGCGTCGACGACGTTCAGGCCAGCCTCGACCACTTCGCGGCGCTCGGGCTGCAGCTTCTCGACACGTGTCCGCGACAGGGAGCCGCCGCCAGGCTGGTCGCGTTCCTCCATCCCTCAGCGGCGGCCGGGGTGCTCACCGAGCTGTGCCAGCCCGACCAGGAGAACGCCGGGCCGCACTCGTGAGCGATCACCCCGGCGCCGAACCGAACATCCAGCCCGAGACGGAGTCGGGCATCCCGCTCGAACCCTTCTACGTCGAGCGGCCGGACGGAGCACCGCCTCCGGGTGCGTACCCGTATACCAGGGGCATTCGCGAAGAGGGGTACCGCTCGCGGCTCTGGACGATGCGCCAGTACGCGGGATTCGGGAGCGCAGAGCAGACCAACCAGCGGTTCCACTATCTGCTGCGCGCGGGGCAGAGCGGCCTGTCCGTGGCGTTCGACCTCCCGACCCAGATGGGCTACGACAGCGACGACCCGATCGCGCACGGTGAGGTCGGCAAGGTCGGCGTGGCCATCGACTCCATTGACGACATGGAGCTGCTCATGCGCGGCGTCCCCCAGGACCGCGTGACGACGTCGATGACCATCAACGCGCCCGCAGCTGTGCTGCTGCTGCTCTACGAGCTCACCGCCGAGCGCAAGGGCATGGCGGCAACGACACTCGGGGGGACGATCCAGAACGACATCCTCAAGGAATACGCCGCGCGAGGAACGTACATCTTTCCCCCGCGACCTTCCATGCGCCTCGTCACCGACACGTTCGCATATTGCGCTCAGCGTCTCCCTCGCTGGAACACCATCAGCATCAGCGGCTACCACATCCGCGAGGCAGGCGCGACGGCACCGCAGGAGATCGCGTTCACGCTGAGCAACGGCGTGGCCTACGTCCAGGCGGCGATCGACGCGGGCCTCGAGGTCGAGGACTTCGCTCCACGACTGAGCTTCTTCTTCAACGTCAGCAACGACTTCTTCGAGGAGATCGCCAAATTCCGCGCCGCTCGGGCGCTCTGGGCGGAGGTGATGCACGACCGCTTTGGCGCGACCGGAGAACGCAGTCTGCAGCTGCGGTTTCACGCGCAAACGAGTGGCGCGACGCTGACCGCGCAGCAGCCGCTCAACAACGTGGTGCGCGTGTCGCTGCAGGCACTGGCCGCGGTGTGCGGTGGCGCGCAGTCGCTGCACACCAACAGCTACGACGAAGCGCTCGCGTTGCCGTCCGAGCAGGCGGCCGAGATCGCACTGCGCACGCAGCAGGTCATCGGACACGAGACCGGCGCCGCCACCGTCACCGATCCCCTCGGCGGCGCGTACCTCGTCGAGGCGTTGACGCACGATCTGATGGACGAATCGCGAGCGCTCATGAACCGCGTCGAGGAGCAGGGAGGCGCCGTCGCCGCGATCGAGGCCGGCTTCTACCAGCAGCAGATCCAGGAATCCGCGTATCGCCATCAGCGCCTCGTGGAATCGGGCGAACGAGTCATCGTCGGTGTCAACCGGTTCACCGAGACGTCGCAACCCGCAGTGCCGATCCTCCACCTCGACGCGTCCCTGGAAGCCACGCAAATCGAGCGGCTCGCGGCGATGCGCGCCGCTCGATCGGCAGCAGCAGTGAACCGGGCGCTCGATGCACTGCGTGCCGGTGCGGAGGGGACGGACAACCTGCTGCCCCTGATGCGCAGCGCGCTCGAGGCGAAGGCAACGGTCGGCGAAGTGTGCGGTGCGCTCCGCGAGATCTTTGGCGTCTACCGTCCGGCGGTCACCGTTTGAACCGGTGGTCCCTCGAGTCCCCTGGTAGCCTGAGGGCGTGACCAGACAGGCGCGTAAGGGCGTGCCCCCCGTCGGCGCGAGCGACGCTGCCGCGCCGGCACCTCCCACCGGACCGGCCGACGCCGACGGCGCGTCGTCGAGTGGGTCGAGTGGCGGCACGGGCAAGAAGATCAACATGCTGCGCAAGCGGCGCTACGACGCGGTCCACCGTGGGGGCGCCGCGGAGCGATCCCAGCATGCCAAGGGCAAGCTCACCGCGCGTGAGCGCATCGACCGCCTGCTCGACCCGGGGTCCTTCACGGAGCTCGATATGTTCGCCCTTCACCGGACCACCGGTTTCGACATGGACCAACGGCGAATTCGCGGCGACGGGGTGATCACAGGCTGGGGGACGGTGGACGGCCGGCAGGTCTTCGTCTTCAGCCACGACGCTTCGGTCTTCGGCGGTTCGCTCGGCGAGGTGTTCGCGGAGAAGGTCACCAAGATCATGGACCTCGCGCTCCGAACGGGATGTCCGTGCATCGGCATCAACGACTCGGGGGGCGCGCGCATTCAGGAGGGCGTCGTCTCGCTCGCGGGGTACGCCGAGATCTTCTATCGCAACGTCGAGGCAAGCGGGGTCGTCCCGCAGCTTTCGCTTATTGCCGGTCCGTGCACCGGCGGCGCAGTCTACTCACCGGCGATGACCGACTTCATCTTCATGGNNTGTTCATCACCGGTCCCGACGTCATCAAGGTCACCACCGGAGAGGAGGTCACCTTCGAGGAGCTCGGTGGCTCCGATGTGCACAACCAGCGGAGCGGCGTCGCCCACTTCATCTCCGACACCGAGGACGAGGCTTTCGCGCAGATGCGCGAGATGCTCTCATACCTGCCGCCCAACAACCGGGAACGGCCGCCGTACCGGCCGACCCTCGACGACCCGCATCGCGAGGACCCTGAGCTGCAGGCGATCATCCCCGACAATCCGAATCAGCCGTATGACATGCGCAACGTGGTCACCCGCGTCGTCGACGAGGGCCGGTTTCTCGAGGTGATGCAGTATCACGCGGAGAACATCATCTGTGGGTTCGCCAGGCTCGACGGGCATCCGGTCGGCGTCGTCGGCAATCAACCGCGCGTGCTCGCGGGCGCGCTGGACATCGCAGCCTCCATCAAGGCGGCGCGCTTCGTGCGCTTCTGCGATTCGTTCAACGTGCCGCTGGTCACGTTCGTGGACGTTCCCGGCTTCCTTCCGGGCACCGACCAAGAATATGGCGGCATCATCCGGCACGGCGCCAAGCTCCTCTACGCGTACTGCGAGGCGACGGTTCCCAAGCTCACGGTCATCACGCGCAAGGCCTACGGCGGTGCGTACGACGTCATGTGCTCCAAGCACATCCGCGCCGACTACAACGTGGCCTGGCCCACCGCGGAAATCGCGGTGATGGGACCGCAGGGTGCAGTGAGCGTCATCTTCAAACGCGAGATCTCCCAGGCGGCCAACCCGAAGCAGCGCTCAGAGGAGTTGATTGAGGAATACCGGGAGCAGTTCGCCAATCCGTACTTCGCCGCGGAGCGGGGCTACATCGACGATGTGATCGAGCCGCGACAGACGCGCGGCGCGCTGATCGCCGCGCTGCGCATGGCGCGCAACAAGCAGGTGCAGACGCCGCGACGCAAGCATGGCAACATTCCGCTCTGACGCTCAACGCGGATTGATGCGCCGGCCGCCCGTCCGTGGTGCTGAGTCCTTCAGGCTGACCGACAGCGGCACGTACGCCTTCGCGTAAGCTCGGTCGGTGCGACCCTGCGCATGGTGGATCGCAGGGACCGCCGCGCGCACCAGGAGCACCTGCAGCGCTGCCGCCACCGGAACCGCGAGCAGCGCTCCGATCAAGCCCTGGATCGCCCCGCCGACGAGCAGCGCGAGCACGACTCCCAGTGCCGGGAGGGACACGACCCGGTTCATGACCATCGGCACCACCGTGTTGGCGTCAACCAGCTGGATGACCAGCAGCACGGCGAGCACCAGGATCGGATATTCCGGGCTGATCGTGAAGCCGAGCAGCACCGCGGGAACCACACCGATGATCCCGCCCACCATCGGAATCGCCGCGGTGAGACCGGCGAAGATGCCGAGGATGACGGAGTCGGGGAGGCCCATGAGCCAGCAGGCGACTCCGACCACGAGCCCGACGGCGAGGCTGTTGATCGCCACAGCACGGAGAAAACCGCCCATGCGATATCCCATCTCCCGGAAGATGTCGATGATCAGGTCGTGGTGAGCTTCAGGAAACAGGTCGACCGTGAATCCCTTGAGACGGTCGCTGCTCACCAACCAGAGAAACCCGACCACGAGCACGAGGACGAAGTCGACGATGATGCTGAAGATCGTTCCACCGATGGCGAAGAGGATGTTCCGCGTGGCGTCGATGACCGAGCTGACCTGCTTGGCGACATCGACGTTGAAGTGGAACTGGTTCTCGACGCCCGTGAACCAGTGGAGAAAGTCCTTCTGGTAGGTCGGAAAATTCGTGGCGAGCGACGATGCCTCAGTGACGATCGGTTGCACGAGCAGCAGCACCATCACGGCGATGAACGCCAGGACGGCGATGTAGACGATGAGGATGCCCGCCGGCCGCGGGATTCGTCGAAGTTGCAGCTCCGCCACGAGCGGCCGTATACCCTCGGCGAACACGATCGCGACCAGCACGACCAGGACGATGCCGATGATGGTGGCGAGGAATGCAACCAGCGCGACGATGCCGAGCACGATGAGCGCCGCGCTCACGAGCGTGCGCACCGACACGACGTTCACGCCCTCGCGACGCGGGGTCTGCTGCGGCTCGGTGGCGACGCGGTCGGAAGCCGCCCCCGGTCGAGGTTGATCCGGCTCAGGCGCCGGAGCTTGGTCTGGTGGAGTCCCGACGACGCGTCTTGCCAACCGGGTCAGCCTAGCAGCCTCCGGCTGCTGTGGAGAGACATCCTTTGCGTACCCTGTCGACGTGAGCGATCTCGAGACTCGTCCTGTCGCCGGGGGCGTTCTCCAGGCGACAGTCGTCGGCGTTGGTTGCAACAACTTCGGGCGCCGTATGGACGCAGCGGGCACGACGCGCATCGTGAGCGCGGCGCTCGAGGAGGGGATCACGTTCTTCGACACGGCTGACATCTACGGCGGCGGACAGAGTGAGGAGATGCTCGGCGCAGCGCTCAAAGGACGCCGCGAGGAGGCCGTGATTGCCACCAAGTTCGGCCATTCGTCGGGTGGTGAGGGGCACAGTGGCGGATCGCGCAGCTATGTCCGCATCGCGGTCGAGGCGAGTCTTCGCCGCCTCGATACTGACTGGATCGACCTGTATCAGCTGCACACCCCCGACCCTGCGACACCTGTCGAGGAGACGCTCGAAGCACTGACCGAGCTGGTGAGCGAGGGGAAGATCCGGTGCGCGGGTTCGTCGAACCTGCTGGGTTGGCAGATAGCGGACGCAGACTGGATGGCGCGCACACGGGGCCTCACCAGGTTCGTGACCTCGCAGAACGCGTACAGCCTGCTCGACCGATCCGTCGAGGGAGCGGTGATCCCCGCGTGCGCACACTTCGACATCGGCATGATTCCGTACAGCCCGCTTGCCAACGGCCTGCTCACGGGGAAGCATCGTCGTGGCCAGCCGCCCGTCCCGGGGACGCGACTCGCCACGGCGGCGGGCGCCAATGCCGATCGATGGCTCACCGATCACAACTTCGACATCGTGGAGGCGTTGGAAGACTTCGCCCGTGCGCGTGGCGTCTCGTTGCTCGATGTCGCCATCGGGGGCCTCGCCGCGCAGCCGCAGGTGATCTCGGTGATCGCCGGGGCGATGTCGCCGGAGCAGGTGCGGGCAAACGCTCATGCCGGCCGGTGGCGCCCGAGCGCGGCCGACCTGGCCGAGCTCGATCGGGTCGCTCCTCGCCGATGAACCGTCACGTCTGTCCCCGGCAGGCCCGCGGATGAAGCTCCTCGAGTACCAGGCGAAGCAACGGTTCGCAGCCGCCGGCATCTCAGTCCCCCCCGGCCGGCTGGCACGGACTCCCGAAGAGGCGGTAGCTGCCGCTCTTGAGCTCGGGCGCATCGCCGTCAAGGCACAGGTGCCCATCGGCGGGAGGGGCAAGGCGGGCGGTATCGCCGTCGTCGACACCCCCGAGGAGGCGCGGCGTGAAGCCGCGCGCATCCTGGCGATGGACATCCGCGGCTACCCGGTGCGAAGCGTCTGGTGCGAGACCGGGCTCAGCATCGACGCCGAGCTGTACCTCGGCATCACCCTCGATCGCGATCGCCGTCGCCTCGTGATCATCTTCTCGGCCGCCGGCGGGATGGAGATCGAGCAGGTCGCCGTCGAGGCGCCGGAGCGGATCGCGAAACTATGGCCCGATCCGTTCGCGGGACCGCAGCCGTACGAAATCCGTCAGCTGGCGTTCGCGGGACTCGCGCACGCGCCCGAACTTCGCGACCGGGTGCCGAAGCTGGTGAGCGCTCTCGTCATGCTGACCACTCGCCTCCATGAGGTCGCAACCTCGCTCGATGCCGTGACCTGCGAGATCAACCCGCTGGTGCTCACGTCAGACGGGATGCTCGTCGCCGCGGACGGGAAGCTCGAGATTGACGAGAACGCCGACTACCGACACAAGGACGTGGCCGAAGAGCTTGCTCGCGACGAGACCGGTGATGATGGTCGAAGTGGGGACGATCCTTTCGAGGTCGAGGCGCGCAAGCGCGGGCTCACGTACGTGCACCTCGACGGGGACATCGGCTGCATCGGCAACGGTGCCGGCCTCACCATGAACACGCTCGACCTCGTCAAGCAACACGGCGGTGAGCCGGCCGACTTTCTCGATATCGGCGGGGGCGCGAACGCGGAGCGCGTGCGCAACGCCCTCGAGATGGTGCTGCTCGACCCCAAGGTGCGCGGTGTGTTCATCAACATCTTCGGCGGTATCACTCGAGGCGACGAGGTCGCGCGAGGAATCATCGCCGCTCGCGACCAGCTGCACATCACCAAGCCTCTGGTGGTGCGCATGACGGGGACGATGGAAGAAGAGGGGCGGCAGTTGCTTCAGGCGGCTGGCATCGTGCCCGCGAAGGACGCCACCGAGGCCGCAGAACGCATCGTTCAGCTCACCGCGGTGGGGAGGACATGAACTGCGCGGGCCACGGGGTCGTGACGCCTTCGCCGTCCCGCCCCTCACTCTCGCCGGGGGGGGTAGCCCCGGCTGCGAGATGGCCCCGCTCCGTTCATGCCCTCCCCACCAGGCGCGCGCCATGAGCGTGCTCGTCGACAGGAATAGCCGCGTGGTCATTCAGGGCATCACCGGGCGCGAGGGGAGCTTTCATACGGCTCAGATGCGTGCTTTTGGCACGAATATCGTCGCCGGTGTGTCTCCTGGCAAGGGTGGCGGCGATCAGGACGGCGTCCCCATCTTCGACACGGTCGCCGACGCGGTGGCCGCCAGCGGCGCCGACGTGTCGGGGATCTTCGTTCCGCCCGCATTCGCCGCTGACGCCATCATGGAGTCGGCTGCCTCCGGGATCGAGCTGACCGTCTGTATCACCGAGCTCATCCCGGTGCACGACATGATCCGAGCGCGGGAGTTCGTCATCCGCACGGGCCACCAGCTGCTCGGAGCCAACTGTCCGGGGATCGTCACCCCCGGTCAGTGCAAGGTGGGCATCATCCCGAACCACATCAACACGCCGGGGCCGGTGGGGATCGTGGGCCGCAGCGGCACGCTCACCTACGAGGTGATCCAGGGCTTGGGTCAGGCGGGAATGGGCCAGTCCACATCAGTTGGGATCGGCGGAGACCCGGTGATGGGCCTCAGCTTTCCCGATGTTCTGCAGCGTTTCGCGGACGACCCGGAGACGCGCGCGGTCGTGCTCATCGGCGAGATCGGTGGTTCCGACGAGGAGACCGCGGCAGCGTGGGTTCGCGATACCGGTTTCGACAAGCCGGTCATTGCGTTCATCTCCGGCCGCACTGCCCCACCGGGCAAGCGCATGGGTCACGCCGGCGCGATCATCAGTGGCAATACGGGCAGCGCGCAGAGCAAGCTCGACGCTCTCAGCGCCGTCGGCGCGGAGATTGCCGACACCATCGAAGACGTGGTACGCCTGACCGCGGCGAGGCTGGGCACCCACTCTCGCTGAGAGGCGCATCGAGGCCATCCCGCCGCGCTACCGTTAGGTTCGAGTGAACTTCGATCTCAGTGACGAGCAACGGCACATTCGCAACGTGGTACGGGACTTCGCGCAGGCGGAGATCGCACCGGCAGCCGCCCATTACGACGAGACGGGGGAGTTTCCCTACGAGCTGGTCGCGGGCATGGCGAGGCTCGGGTTGTTTGCACTCCCATTTCCCGTGGAGATCGGCGGCGCTGGGGGCGATTTCATCGCCTACTGCCTCGCCATGGAGGAGATCGCTCGCGCCGACGCGAGCTGCGCGATCACGCTCGAGGCGGCGGTCTCGCTGGGGATCTCGCCGATCGCCAGATTCGGCTCCCGGGAACAGCAGCAGCGCTGGCTCCCACCGCTCATGGCCGGCGAGCGGCTCTGGGCGTTCGGGCTCACCGAGCCCGATGCGGGATCGGACGCCGCCGCCACGCAGACCAGGGCGGTGCGTGACGGTGATCACTGGGTCATCAACGGCCGCAAGGCGTTCATCACCAATGCCGGGACCGATATCAGCGCAGGGGTCACCATCACCGCGATCACGGGATCGCAGAACGGCCACAAGGAGATCAGCACGATCGCCGTGGAGCGGGGGACTCCCGGGTACTCGCAGGCTCCCAAGTACCGCAAGCTCGGATGGCACGCGTCCGACACCCGCGAGCTGATCTTCGAGGACTGCCGGGTTCCGGCCGGCAACCTCGTCGGCGCACTTGGCGATGGGTTGACTCAATTCCTGCACATCCTCGAGGGCGGGCGTGTGGCAATCGCGGCGCTCTCGGTCGGCGTGGCCCAGGCATGCCTCGACGCATCGCTCGCCTTTTCGGCGGCCCGGCGCCAGTTCGGTGTGCCGATCGCCAAGTTCCAGGCAACGCAGTTCAAGCTCGCCGACATGGGAACGCAGATCGAGCTGGCGAGGCTGATGACCTGGCGCGCTGCCGCGGCCATCGATGCGGGCAAGAGTCCCGCGCCATACGCCTCGATGGCGAAGCTGCACGCGTCCGAGGTCGCCACCGCCTGCGCCAACCAGGCGGTCCAGATCCACGGCGGGATGGGGTTCATGGAGGAATCGCCTGTCGCGCGCCTCTATCGCGACGTCAAGATCAACGAGATCGGTGAGGGAACCAGCGAGGTCCAGCGGATCCTGATCGCTCGTCACCTGCTGCGCCCCTACGAGGTCCTGGAGACCGACGGTGGCGACTGACGCCGTCATCGTCGCGGCGGCACGAACGCCGTTCGGCAAGCTCGGCGGCGCGCTCGCGTCGGTACCCGCCGTCGACCTCGGCGCGCGGGTCATCCGTGAGGTCCTCGAGCGGACCGGCACCGATCCCGCGTCGGTGGATCAGCTGATCATGGGCATGGTCCTTGCCGCCGGGCAGGGGCAGGTGCCGTCGCGTCAGGCGGGGTTGCGCGCCGGGCTTCCGGCGAGCGTCTCGTCGTTCACGGTGAACAAGGTCTGCGCCAGCGCCCTCAAGGCAGTGAATCTCGGTGCCCTGCTCATCCGCTCGGGCGACGCTGACGTCGTCGTCGCGGGCGGCATGGAGTCGATGTCGCGATCTCCGTACCTCCTCGAGGATCAGCGATTCGGCAGCCGCTTCGGGGATCGCGTCGCCGTCGACAGCATGATGCGCGACGGACTGTTCTGCCCCGTCGACGGTGTGCTCATGGGCGTGCACGGCAGCGATGTGGCTTCCGAACTCGGGGTGAGTCGCGAGGAGCAGGACGTCTGGGCGTTCCGCTCCCAGCTGCGCTATCAGGAGGCACTTGCGGCGGGGCGGTTCGCGGACGAGATCGTACCGGTGAGCGTCAGCGGTGCCGCGGTCACGCGGGATGAACAACCGCGCGCGGACACGACCCTCGAGAAGCTCACGGTGCTGAGAGGTGCCTTCGGCGATGGCACGACGATCACCGCCGGCAACGCGCCTGGCATGAACGATGGTGCCAGCGCCGTCCTGCTGATGAGCGCGGAACGTGCGCGTGCCGAGGGATTGAAACCGCTCGGCACCTGGCTCACGTACGGCGAATCGGCCGCTGAGCATCCCTACCTGGCGACCGTGCCCGCGCTCGCCATTGAAGCCGCGCTTGCCAAAACACGCGGTGACGTGGACGCCGGCATGCTCGACCTGGTGGAGATCAACGAGGCTTTTGCGGCGGTCGCCATCACGAGCACCCGGATGCTCGAGGTGGATCCGGACCGCGTCAACGTCAACGGCGGTGCGATAGCCGTCGGTCACCCCATCGGTGCGAGTGGTGCCCGGATACTCATGACCCTGCTCTACGAGCTGCGCCGCCGCGGCGGCGGGTATGGTGCCGCCGGGATCTGCAGCGGGATCGCCCAGGGCGAGGCTACGCTCGTCCGTGTCGACTGACATCAGCGGCACGGGGCTCGCCGGCCGCATTGCAGGCTTTGTCGACGACGTCATCACGCCGATCGCACCCGCCATGGCCCGCGGCGAGGGTCCGTCTCCCCGGAGAATCGTTGAGGCGGCAGGCGAAGCTGGTCTCGCCGGGATCCTGACACCTGCGTCGTTCGGCGGTGCCGGCGGGACTCATCGCGACTTCATTCAATTCATCGAGTCGGTTGCGCGCGCCGATGCCAGCTGCGCGGTGATCCTCGACGTCCACCTGTCGGTCGGCACCGAGCCGCTGCTGATTTTCGGCAACGATGATCAGAAGTCGCGGTATCTGCGCAAGCTCGCCGGCGGCGAATGGCTCGCGGCATTCGCCCTGACCGAGGCTGGCGGAGGCAGTGATGCAGTCGCGATGCGGACCCGCGCAGTGTGCGACGGTGATACCTACGTTCTCGACGGTGCCAAGGCGTTCATCACCGGGGCAGGAGACGCCGATCTCTACATCGTCATGGCGCGTACCGGCGATGGCGCACGTGGGATCAGCGCCTTTCTCGTCGAGGCTGCATGGCCGGGTGTCAGCGCCGGCGCGCCGCTCGCCAAGATGGGACTGCACGGCTCCTGGACCGGAGAGCTCGTGCTCGACGGTGTCCGCGTGCCCGCGGCGAACCGTCTCGGCGACGAGGGCGTGGGTTTCACGGTGGCGATGTCGGCGCTCGACAGCGGGAGAGTCGGCATCTCCGCGCAGGCTGTCGGCATCGCGCAGGCAGCGCTCGACGCCGCACTCGAGACGTCGCGCAGGCGTGCGGGCGCCGGATCGGCTGTGGACGTGACGGCGATAGCGGATATGGAGGTCCTGACGGCCGCGGCTCGCCAGCTGACCCGATATGCCGCGGCATTGGTTGACGCAGGCGGTCGCGTGACCCTCGACGCGGCCATCGCCAAGCTCTATGCGACCGATGCATGCGTGGCGGTGGCGCAGTCCGCCGTGGACCTGTGCGCGCCCGAGTCGGGATCGGACAGCCATCCCGCCGCCGTGCGTTTCCGCGACGCGAAGGCGTGCCAGATCTATGAGGGGACCAATCAGATCCAGCGCGTCGTCATCGCCCGTCATCTCCTCACGGACTGACCCCGACTCGCCTCCGACGGCTTGGTAGCATCAGCCGAATGGACATCCGTCTCAATGAAGAGCAGGCCATGATCCGCGAGACGGTGCGCGATATCGCTCGCGATCGCATCGCGCCACGCGCCGCGGAGATTGACCGCACTGGCGAATTCCCCTGGGATGTTGTGGATCTCTTCCGCAAGCACGATCTCTTCACGCTGCCCTTTCCCCCGGAGTACGGCGGTCTTTCCGGGAGCGCGCTGACCCTCAACGTCGCCATCGAGGAGGTGGCCAAGGTTTGTGCGACAAGCGCGCTGATCCTCGCCGTCCAGGCGCTCGGGGGATATCCGCTGATGATCGCGGGCACTGAGGAGCAGAAGGCACGGCTGCTTCCGGACCTGGCGAGCGGCGCGAAGCTCGGCGCCTACGCCCTCAGCGAGCCCGGCGCCGGCAGCGACCCCGCGGGCATGGAGACACGCGCCGAGCGTCACGGCGATGAGTACGTCATCACTGGCAGCAAGATCTGGATCACCGGGGGCGGCATCGCCGACACGATCACCGTCTTCGCCAAGACCGATCCGGATGAGCGGGCGAAGGGGGTCAGTGCGTTCGTGCTCGAGGATGCCCAGCATCTCAAGGGATTCGCGGCGAATACGATCCACGGCAAGCTCGGCATTCGCGGCAGCAACACCGCGGAACTCCACTTCGACGAGGTGGTGATCCCGGCGGCGAACCGGCTCGGCGAGGAAGGCGACGGCTTCCGCATTGCGATGAAGGTGCTCGACCGCTCCCGGCCGGGCGTGGCTGCGCAGGCGCTCGGCATTGCCCAGGGAGCGCTCGACTATGCGGTCGGATACGCCAAAGAGCGCAAGCAGTTCGGCAAGGCGATCGCCGAGTTCCAGGGCATCCAGTTCATGGTCGCCGACATGGAGGCGCAGACCGCGGCCGCGCGCGCGATGGTCTACTGGGCGTCGCAGCTCATCGACGACCAGAGCCCCGAGGTCGGCCATTTCGCGGCGATCGCAAAATTGCTCGCCGCGGATACGGCGATGAAGGTCACCACCGACGCGGTGCAGATTCTCGGCGGCTACGGGTACGTGAACGAATACCCGGTCGAGCGAATGATGCGTGACGCCAAGATCACCCAGATCTACGAGGGCACAAGCCAGATCCAGCGCGTCGTCATCGCTCGAGACCTGCTTCGCGCGTAGCGACCGGCGTTTACATCGTCAGGACGACTTTGCCGCGAGCCCGCCGCTGCCCGAGCAGATTGAGCGCCGCCGGCGCCTGCTCGAGCGGATAGCTCGCACCGACGATCGGGGCCACCGTGCCGGCGTCGATCATCGGGTTGAGGGCGAGCTGTGTCTCAAAGAAGATGGCGGGCTCCACCCCGAGAAACGCACCCCACGCGGCGCCGACCACGTCGATGTTGCGCAACAGCACACGGTTCACCTGCAGGCTCGGAATCCTGCCCTCGGTGAACCCGACCACGATGAGGCGACCCTGGGGCGCCAGGCACCGAACGCTCTGGTCGAATCGCTCACCGCCCACGGGGTCCAGGATCGCGTCGACACCGAGACCGTCGTTCTGAGCACGCAACGCCGCAACCCAGTCGCCCTCGGCGTCGAGGACTCGATGCGCGCCCGCTCGCTCGGCGATGTGCATCTTGTCGGGACCGGCGGCGATCGCGATCACCTCCGCCCCGAGCCCACGGGCAACCTGTATCGCCGCTGTGCCGACCCCGCCGGCCGCGCCGTGGATCGCGACGCGATCGCCGGGCAGGACGCGTCCCCGGCGCGCCAGGGCGAAATGCGCGGTGTGGTAGTTCATGACGAATCCGGATGCCGCTTCGATGCTCAGTCCGTTCGGAATTGCGAGGGTGAGCGACGGCTCGGCGACCACGACGTCAGCGAAACCGCCCAGCATGGTGAAGGCCATCACGCGGTCGCCTTCCTTGAATCCGGAACCCTGAGGCGCGGAACGGACGCGACCCGCGACCTCGACGCCGGGCACGAACGGCAGCGCAGGCTTCATCTGATATTCGCCACGGGTGAGAAGAAGGTCCGGAAAGCTCACGCCGGCGGCCGCAACTTCGATGACGACGCGACCGGCATCCTCCGGCTCGTCGACCTCGACCAGATGCAGACCAGACGGGCCCTCGAGGCCCTGAACCTGCTGTGCGCGCACCNNATACAGGAAGCCCACCGTGGCGCGCCGGCCCCGCAGCCCTGCGGCGGTCAGTACACCCGTTCGGAAAGTCGAGAGCAACACCTCAACCATGGCAACAATCAGCAATCCATCGGTCCGGCGCAGGCGCCGGTCGCGGTACAGCGTCGTCCCCAGCTGGGTCACGCGAAAACGCGCCNNCGTCTCTCGCTCGCACTGGCAAAGACCTTTCATACCAACCCGATCAGCGCGGCGATCGGCGCACTCCAGGGGGGCGGAGGCTCCGGGATCGACCGAGAACGCCAGCAGTACCAGCGGATCAACATCGTTCTCTACGGGTATGGCGGCAGCCAGCACTCCGGCGCCTTCCTCACCGACTCGATCATGGTGATCTCGATCATGCCGATGCAGGGCCATCCGCCGCAGATCGCCGAGATCTCGATCCCGCGCGACTGGTTTGTGACCATCCCTCTGCGCAATGGCAAGTCGACAGCACAGCGGATCAACTTTGCGTACGCCGCCGGCATGCTGGGTGAGGGACCGCAGCCCGCGAGCGCGGTGGACGCCGGAGCCGCCGTCGCGGACCCGCTGCTCGCACATCTCCTTGGGATCGGCATCAACTACTTCGTTGGCGTCGACTTCAACGCCTTCAAGCAGGCGGTCGACGCGGTGGGTGGCATCAACGTCGATGTTCCGGCGGCCTTCACCGACCACCAATACCCCGCTGGAGAATGCGATCTCGGCAACTGCGGGTACGAGACCGTGCACTTCAATGCCGGGATGCAGCACATGAACGGTGCGACTGCGCTCATCTACGCGCGCTCGCGCCACGGAAACAACGGTCAGGGATCGGACTTCGCGCGCAGCCGCCGCCAGCAGCAGATCATCGTCGGGCTCAAGTCGCAGATCGAGAGCATCGGTGGCTTCGGCAAGCTTCCGGATGTCATCAATGCGCTCGGCAGCAACGTCCTCACCGACCTGACCATCGGCGACGCTGAGTCGCTGTACGGACTGGTCAACGGCGTCAACCCGGCGAGCATCGAGCACATCAGCATCGACGACACCAACTTCCTGTATGACTGCGGGTATCCGACGCGGTGTGGCAGCTACTACCTTTACGCGAACGACCAGAGCTTCACGTCCCTCTCGCATTTCGTCCAGGACATCTTCCCGACGCCAACAGCCCTCGCTGAGGGTGCCCCGGTCACGTTCATCAATGCGAGCGGGCGCAACAACGACGCGACCACCCGCTGGGCNNTGGCCACGTACTTCGGCGTGAGCGTCACCACCGAACCCGTGCCGACGGCGCCGGTGACGACGCCGCCGGCCACTCCGGCTGCCGCCGCGGCCGGCGGCGTGACCGTCATACTCGGCAGCGCCGAAGAGCAGTCGTTCCTCGGTAATCCCGGGTTTGGTCACTAGCTCCGCACTGAGGTACGCCAAGAGTGGGACAGAGGATTGCCGTCCTGACGGGCGGCGGTGATGCACCAGGTCTCAACGCTGCAATTCGCGCGATCGGCAGACGGGCGCTTGCGGCGGGTGACTCGTTATTTGGGATTCGCAACGGGTGGGCCGGCCTGATCGGTGACGGCGACGTGTTCATCCTGGAGCGTCACCAGCTCTCCGGCATTCTGCAACTCGGCGGCACCATGCTCGGTAGCTCGCGGGTGAATCCGATGAAGCTCGAAGGTGGCGTGGAGCAGGTCATGCGCAATCTCGAGCGCCTGCATCTCGACGCGCTGGTCGCAATCGGCGGCGATGACACGCTGAGTGTCGCAGCGCGACTGGCCGAACAGCATGCGCGCGTGGTGGGTGTGCCCAAGACGATGGACAACGACCTCAGCGTCACCGAGTACTGCATCGGTTTCGACAGCGCGGTCGGCGTCGTCACCGAGGCGCTCGATCGCCTGCACACCACCGCAACGTCGCATCACCGCGTGATGGTCTGTGAGGTAATGGGGCGCGACACCGGGTGGGTCGCGGTGATGGGCGGCCTCGCGGGCGGTGCCGACATGATCATCATCCCCGAATTCGGCGTCACGGTGGACGAGGTTGTTGCGCATCTCGAGGTGCGCCGCAGCGCCGGGAGCGACTTCAGCATCATCGTCGTGGCCGAGGGCGTCGAGATGGAGGGACTGCGGTCCAAGGACGAGGCCGAAGGAGCTCGGGACGCGTTCGGTCATGTCCAGCTCTCGCGGCGCGGCGTCGGCGAGAACCTCGCGCGCATCATCGAGGACCGAACCGGGCACGAGACTCGCGCGACGGTGCTCGGGCACGTGCAACGCGGTGGTTCCCCGACCGCCTACGACCGAATCTGGTCGACTCGGGTCGGGGCGAAGGCATACGACCTCGTTGTCGAGGGACTGTTCGGGGAGATGCCGGTGGTGACCAACGGGACAGTCAACGTCTCGAGCATCGCCGACGTCGTCGCGGAGCAGCGCCGGGTGCCTCGCGAGCTCTACGAGCTCGCCCAGGTCTTCTACTAGAGCGCCGACCGAAAGCGGGCTACCGAGCCATCACGGGGACGCTGCTGAGCGGCGACCAGCTCGGCGGCGATGACGCGTCGAAGTCGAGCTTGGTGGTCACCTGCAGAGGTGGCGAGGGCGCTGCGCTCAACGCTCCTTTGATCCACCACAGCTCGAAATGCCCGGTGGCATCGGCGGTGTTGTAGTAGACGAGCCCGCTCCCATCCGGTGCCCACACCGGGGCCGAGCAGAGGCAGTTGTTGACCAGGGTCTGCGGTGTTCCGAGCTTTCCTGCGCTGAGGCTCGCAATCTCGAGGCGCGTGCTCTGCAGGCCGGTGCCGTCGATGCAGATCATCGCGACCTTGGTGCCGTCGGGTGACGGCGCCGGCTGACCACAGTCCTGCGCGGGCGTGGTGAGGATGATCGCTCTGCCCAGGGGCTTGACCTGTAACGCGATCTGCGAGAACGCGTTGCCACTGCCGATCGCGTACTTCGAGTAGATGATCGCGCCGTTGGCCATCGGCGTCGGAGCAACGTCGCCGCCAGTGAACGGATTGGAGTTGGTCAGTTGCGCGGCCGCAAGCTTGCCGCTGAGCGTCCCCGACCAGACCGAGAAGTCAACCGCATAGGAGCCCGAATTCTTTGGCTGGTCGTAGCTGAAATAGAGGGTCTTGCCATCGGCGCCCATGTGCGGATAGAACATCCAATGGTTGAGATACACGGTGTCGAGATGCACGTTGGCGTTGTTGCTGAGCCGGCGGATGATCGCGCCCTGGCTGTTGAGCAGGTAGAGGTTCGAGTACTCAGCCGCGCGAAGCACGGCGACGATGTCTTGCGAATTCGGGACGTACGCCGGCTGCATCCACGATCCCGAAGCCGTCGACAGGTGCAGATCGGTGAAGAACCCGTCGCTCAGACGGTAGATGTCCCCGTTCTGCGCCAGGTACAGCGTTCCGGGCAGGACGATCTTGGGGCGCGTCGCGGAGGGGATGAAGACGCTGGACTCGGTCGGGATGTTGTGTTTTCTCGACGCGATCAACCGGTTCACACCGAGACCGAAGCCGGCCATGAGCGCGAGCAATAGGATGACGGTCAGCGCTCGCCTCACGGTCGTCGCCTACACCGCCGGGAAGTATCTGTGCGTCAGGGGCAGGATGAGATTCCAGTTGGGTTGGAGTGCGTCCTGGTTGCCCACCACAAAGGGCGTGGAGTATGGCGACGCCAGGATCACCTGCCGCACGTTCTGCAACTGCACGCTGCTCGCGATCGGCAGTAGCGAGGCAATCTCGCTGATGCTCATGTCGGTCGAGAAATCATTGGACATCGCCGTCGCGATGTCCGGGAGGTCGGCGATGCCGAGCAACTTGGCCTTGGCGCGCAGCGCGAGCAGCACCTGCTGCTGACGCTGAGAACGGCCGAAATCGCTGCGCAGGTCGCCGTGACGCGACCGCACGTACATCAGCGCCTGCAAGCCGCTCATGTGCTGCGGACCTGGCAGGACGGCGACCCGCTCAAAGGCGTAGGGGTCCTTGCCGGTCAGGTCCTTCGGATAAAAATCGTCCATGACCGGGTTGGTGGCAACCACGTCGATGCCGCCAACCTGGTCGATCAGGTTCACGAGGCCGAGCAAGCCGATCCAGGCGTAGTGGTCGACGTGGATGTGGAAATCCTCCTCAACCGTCGCCACCGCCGCGCTCGCGCCACCGTGCAGGTACGCGGCATCGATCTTCGCGCTGCCGCCGCTGGAGAGCGGGACCCAGAGGTCGCGGGGGATCGATTCCATCACGACCTGCCGGGTCTTCGGATTGACCCGTGCCAGGATCATCGACTGGGTGAGAATGGTGCCGCCGAATTTGGCGTCGTTGTCGGAGCCGAGCAGGAGCACCGTGAAGGGCTGCCCAGGGGGCGCCTCCACCGCCGGCGCCGACGCCGCGGCAGACGCCGATGCCGCAGCCGATGCGCTTGCCGAGGCCTGTGCGGTCGTGGAGTTGCGGTCGATGGCGTGCCCGGTATCCTGGAACGCGGTCACGATCGCCGGCATGAAGTACGCCACCGCACCGACGGCGCCGGACAGCACGAAGCCGAGAGCGATCAGGAACCCGAGAAAGACCCGGCTGCGCCTGACGCGATGGCGGCGGCGCAACGAGGCGCGTTGTCGTCTCACCTGAGGCTTTATAACGAACTCGGCTGACGTCAGGGTTACGGTGGGCAGAATGAACTCGGGGCGCCGGTAGACTTCGAGCGATGTCCGCTCCCCCGCTCGCCGAACGCCTGATGGCCGGCGACACGCGCGCCCTGGCACGCGCGATCCGCATGGTCGAGGATCGCGATCCGGGCATCGCCGAGCTTCTCCGGCAGGTGCGAGAGCGAGCCGGCCAGGCTAGGGTCGTCGGCGTCACCGGCCCCCCGGGAAGCGGCAAGAGCACCCTCTGCGACCAGGTGATCGAGCGCTGGAGAGCCCGGGGACACCTGGTGGGGGTCATCGCTGTGGACCCCTCGAGCCCCTTCACCGGGGGGGCGATCCTGGGCGATCGCGTCCGGATGGTGCGCCACACGCTCGATCCCGGAGTCTTCATCAGGAGCATGGCGGCTCGTGGTCATCTCGGGGGCCTCGCTGCGGCGGCCCGGGAGGCGATCCGGCTCATCGATGCCTCCGGCCGCGATCGATGCCTGATCGAGACGGTCGGCGTCGGCCAGTCAGAGCTCGAGGTCATGGAGACGGCTGACACGACCGTCGTGGTCACGACCCCCACGACCGGGGACGCCGTTCAGATCCTCAAAGCAGGCATCCTCGAGATCGCGGACATCTTCGTCGTCAACAAGGCCGATCTCCCCGGAGCCTCCCGAGTCGTTCGTGACCTCAAGGAACTCGTCCGCCACGGCACCACGCGTACCGGGTGGTCGCCACCGGTCCTCACCACCGTCGCGGAGACCGGCCAGGGCATCGACGATCTCGTTGCGGCGATCGACAGCCACGGCGACACGATCGCAGCATCCGGAGAGCTTGAGCGCCGGCGGATCGCGCGTCTTCGAGCGGAGGTTGAGGCGATCGTGGTCGAGCGAGCGGGGGAGCGAGCGCGAAGTGCGCTGCATGAGGGCACAATGAGTCGAGAGCTCGACGGCGATCTGAGCCGGGTGGACCCGTACGCCCTGGCCGAACGCATTCTCAACGGGCACACCACGTAGTCCAAGGAGCAATGACCCAGTCGATCGACAGGGCGGGGGTGCCGCAGGGTTCGTCCGACTCGCCAGAGCCTCGGACTCCCCCGCCCATCCCCCCGGACACGCTTGGCGGGCTGCCGCTCGCAGCCTGGTACGGTCCCGAGAACTCCGCGATCGACGTCGAGCGCGATCTTGGGGAGCCGGGATCCTTTCCGTACACGCGCGGCGTGCACCGAACCATGTACCGCGACAAGGTCTGGACGATGCGGCAGTTCGCCGGATTCGGGAGTGCGCAGGACACCAACGAGCGGTACCGATTCCTGCTCGACCAGGGCCAGATGGGCCTCTCGGTGGCCTTCGACATGCCGACGCTCATGGGCCACGATTCCGACTCGCCGCAGGCGCTCGGTGAGGTCGGACGCTGCGGCGTGGCCGTCGACTCGGTGGAGGACATGCTCACGCTCTTCAAGGGGATCGATGTTGGAGCGGTCACAACGTCGATGACCATCAACTCCCCTGCGCCGATCCTCTTCGCCATGTACCTCGC
>PLDZ01000261.1:0-1343 GCA_003136295.1 Candidatus Dormiibacterota bacterium | reverse complement strand
CCGAGCTGGAATCCCATCTCGATCAGCGGGTACCACATCCGCGAGGCCGGAAGCACCGCGGCGCAGGAGCTGGCCTTCACGCTCGCCGACGGTTTCGCGTATGTGGAGGCGGGAATCGAGCGCGGGCTCGACGTCGATGAGTTCGCACCGCGGCTGTCGTTCTTCTTCAACGCCCACATCGATTTCTTCGAGGAGATCGCCAAGTACCGCGCCGCCCGCCGCATCTGGGCGCGGCACATGCGCGAGCGCTACGGTGCCAAGGACGAGCGTTCGCTCAAGCTGCGCTTTCACACGCAGACCGCCGGATGCTCGCTCACCGCCCAGCAGATCGAGAACAACGTTGCGAGGACCGCGTTCGAGGCGCTCGCGGCGGTGCTCGGCGGCACCAACTCGCTGCACACCAACTCGATGGACGAGGTGCTCGCTCTGCCCACGGAAAAGGCTGCGCAGATCGCGCTGCGCACGCAGCAGATCCTCGCCTACGAAACGGGTGTCCCCTCGGTCGTCGATCCGCTCGCCGGCTCCTGGTTCATCGAGGATCTCACCAACCGGATGGAACAGGCGGCGGAGGACTACTTCGCGGCCATCGCCGAGCGGGGCGGGATGCTCGACGCCGTCGCCGAAGGGTTTCCGCAGCGAGAGATCGCCGATGCGGCCTTCCGCTATCAGAGCCAGCTCGAGACCGGAGAAAGGGTCATTGTTGGCATCAACGCATTCGAGCAGAGCGTCGACACCACGCAGCCGCCGACGCTGGTGATCGATCCGGAGGTCGAGGTGGCACAGGCGGCTCGCCTCAAGCAGCTCCGCGAGAGTCGAGACAACACCAGCGTCGCAACCCGGCTCGACGCCCTCCAGGAGGTCGCGCGCGGCACAGACAACCTGATGCCCGCGATCATCGACTGCGTGCGCGCCCGCGCCACCGAGGGCGAGATCGTCGAGGCGCTGCGCACGGTCTTCGGTACGTACCGGGAGACACCCGTTTTTTGACCTTTCCTTAACCCCTCCATAAGCTGGAGGAGACTAGGCTCAGCCCGCATCGTGGGAGCCAAGCACATCCTGGTGGTCGAGGACGAGGAGGTGATCCGAGAGACCCTCCGCTTCAATCTCGTGCGCGAGGGATACCAGGTAAGCCAGGCCTCCAACGGGATCGAGGCGCTCGACAAGGCGCGGGAGCTTCGGCCCGACCTGATCGTGCTCGATCTGATGCTCCCCGAGCTCGGTGGCCTCGAGGTATGTCGCATCCTCCGGCAGGAGACCACCACACCGGTGCTGGTGCTGAGCGCCCGCGACAGCGAGCTGGACAAGATCGTCGGTCTCCGCGTCGGCGCCGACGACTACATGAC
>PLDZ01000247.1:10916-13999 GCA_003136295.1 Candidatus Dormiibacterota bacterium | reverse complement strand
CGTTCCGCGTGCCTTTTGCGACTCCTAAAACGCGCGATCACTCGGTGCTGGAATGGCAGTTCACCTATCGGTCACTGTAGTGACCCGTCCCGGTCCCGAGAGCCACCGAAGCTCTTGCAGTTGCAATCGCGATCACCGCCGTCATCGCCCCCGCACCAGCCGCGACCCAAAACCAGCTGTGCGGGGAAGGTGGTTCTGGGCTCACCAATCGGCGTTCGAAGATCTGAACAATCATGGTGCTGCCTCCCGGTTCGCTTGGCGATGGCGGATCAACACCTTCGCGAGCGCTTCCTATTGCTAGGCGAGCGTACGGCTTACTCGATCCGCCGGCGTGATCTTTCAGATACAAAGGCGCTCGCGAATGGCACTCGTGCGCGCGGCAGGGACATCAGTGCTGATCCTTCGCTACCGGGATCCATACGTTGCCGGGAGGGCTCGGAGGGTGCTCCCACAAGACCAACCTAGGAGCAGGGGACTCTGGTCGATGGTCGGGGCGACTGGACTCGAACCAGCGACCCCCTGCTCCCAAAGCAGGTGCGCTACCACTGCGCCACGCCCCGACGGTTCTTGATCCAGCTGGTTCCTCTGCCGCTCCTTTGGTGCCCTCGTGTGGCTCCTATTCCGCGCAGGCGTTTTGGCTGGAAATCAGGCCCGAAAGGTAACACGGCATGCGGCGCGCCTCCTGAGGCACCCGAGGCGGAGCGCGGCGGAGGGCGAGTCCACGATCGGCACCTGATCGTGACGGGAATGTCCCCGCTCCTGCTTCTACCTGACTGACAAGCTGAGGCCTGGACATCGGCGCGAGCCATGCCAGAAATCCAGATGAGGTCACGGTTGAAGCTTCGACGACGCCGCCTGGGCGAGGGTACGGAAGGGGCCAGTTGGCGGCGCCGTCCGGCTCTGAGCCGAGCCCTGCGCGTTGCGATCGTCGTCGGGCCGATCGGCGCCTCGTTCCTGATCGCGGCCCTGCTCAGTCACCTGCTTCCACGCGCCAGCGGCCCGCTCACTGCGGCGCTCTGGATCGCGATCGTCGGAGGGAGCTCCCTCCTCACGCTGGTCGTGTTCGAGCGCGCGGCTCGGCGTCTTCTTCCCTTGGCAGCGTTGCTCAACGTCTCGCTGCTGTTTCCCGACAAGGCGCCCGCCCGATTTGCGGTGGCACGCAGGACCGGCAGCCCCCGTCAGCTGCGAGAGCAACTGGCACGGGCGCGCGCCGCCGGACAGCAGGACGACGCCAACGGAATGCAAACGGTGATCGAGTTGGTGCTTGCCCTCAGCGTTCACGACAAGCCCACGCGCGGGCACTCCGAGCGCGTGCGGGTTTTCACCGACATGATTGCCGACGAACTGAAGATCGACGAGGGCGACAAGGCTCGATTGCGATGGGCGGCACTACTGCACGACATCGGCAAGCTCGAGATCTCCCCAACCTTGCTCAACAAGCCCGGCAAGCCCACCGCTGAGGAATGGGAGGTGCTCCGCCGCCACCCCGAGGAGGGCGCGCGGCTGGTGGCGCCGATGCTCGCCTGGCTCGGTGAGTCGGGGCGGGCAGTCGCTGAACATCACGAACGCTGGGATGGCACCGGTTACCCGCATCAGTTACGGGGCACCGAGATCTCGCTGGCCGCTCGGATCGTGGCGGTGGCCGACGTCTACGAGGTGATGACCTCTCCCCGTCCGTACAAGGCAACCATGAGTGTCGCCGACGCCCGTCAGGAGCTGACCCGCGTCGCCGGCACCCAGCTGGATCCAGCCATCGTTCGGGCGTTCCTCAACATCTCGATCGGTCGCCTCTGGCGCACCGTCGGGATTGGGGCGTGGATCGGCCAGATTCCCAACCTTGGCCGCCTCTGGCAGGAATTTGGCAGCTTCGGCACCTGGGCGGGGACGGGTGCGCTGAGCGCCGTCACCGCGACCGTCCTCACGGTGGGCGGATTTGCACCGCCGGCACCCTCACCCAGTGGATCCACAGTCCCTGGCCAGGCTTTGAGCTCGCCTGGGCTGACAGTCTCCGCTCCGCCGTCTACCTCGGCTGGTCAGACCCCTGCGGCGCCAGGGACGTCCGCGGCCCCAGGCGCAACGTTGTCACCGACCCCACAGCCCCAGTCGACGTCAGCGCCAACCCCGAGAGCGACGCCGACGTCCAGACCGAACCCGACGCCGACAGCGACACCGACACCGCCACCGCAGTCGCTCTGCCCAACGTGCAAAAACACCTCACCCAAGTGCAAGCAGAACTGCTCCAACAACAGCCTGCCGCAATGCACCATGTACTGCCTGGGAAACAACAACAGTCAGTGTCTGAACCATTGCTACGGAGCAAACAACCCGCACTGCCTAATGTATTGCGTCGGCTCCAATAACCCGAAGTGCACATTTGACTGCCGAGCGAGTGGCTCGCTTCTCGCCGCCCAAGCGCTCCGACAAGACGGGTCGCCGCCAGCACCGACACGTTGGGAGACCTTCGACGCAGCATGGCGCTTCGGGTCGTTCGCGACGCCACATTCCTGGCCGGCCGGCGCCAGTTCCGCCTAGATCCGGCGAACCAAGCTCCGGCGCTCGCGACCTACCGACGGCCCCCCAGGGCACACTCTTCTCCCAGTGGACATCCTCGACGTCATCATCGTCGTCTTCATCATCACCTTCGCCGTCTCGGGTCTGCGGCGCGGGCTGACCGGGGTCGCGCTCTCCTTGGCAGGTCTCCTGGTCGGCCTCCTCCTCGGCGCCCTGATCGCGCCACCGATCGCCCGCGCGATCACCCAGGACCGGACGACCCAGCCGCTGTTCGCGATCGGCATCTTCGTGGGCGTTGCGCTCCTCGTCGAGGGAATCGGCGCGGCGATCGGCTTCCGGATCCGGCGGCGCACGCAGCGCACCGTGCTCCTCGGCAAGGCCGATTCGGGCGTGGGCGCGGTGCTCGGCCTCCTGGCCGCGCTGTCGACCGCGTGGTACCTGGGCCTCATGTTCTCGCAGAGCCCGTGGGTCACCCTGGACAACCAGATCAGCAACTCCAGCATCGAGCGGTCGCTGGACCGGTTCATGCCCCGGCCGCCCGGGTTTCTCGCGACCATCGGCAACCTCTTCCG
>PLDZ01000247.1:0-10897 GCA_003136295.1 Candidatus Dormiibacterota bacterium | reverse complement strand
TCCTGGCCGCTCGCGCCCGGGTACTTTGTGACCAACGCCCACGTCGTCGCCGGCTCGAACAGCGTCGAGATCGACACGCCCAACGGCGATCGGCACACCGCCCGGGTGGTGCTCTTCGACCCGAACGCTGACCTTGCCGTGCTCTTTTCCCCGGGACTGTCGCTGCGCCCACTCGCGGTTGTGGACAGCACCCCGGTGCGCGGGACAGGTGGCGCGGTCATCGGATACCCCGGGGGCGGCGCGGAAAAGGTTGTCCCAGCGGCCGTCAGCGGGACTGAATCGGCAACCGGGTACAACATCTACGGCGACACGCTGGTGACGCGAAACATCGAGGTCCTCGCCGCCCAGGTGATTCCGGGCAACTCGGGCGGCCCGATCGTCAATGTCGGTGGTCAGGTCATCGGGGTGGTCTTTGCGGCGAGCACCACCGAGTCGAACGTCGGCTATGCCCTGACCATTCCCGAGGTGTATCCCGACCTCCAGGCCGGCGAGCACCGCACGGCCGAGGTATCCACCCAGGCGTGCACCGGCTGAGCCCGGCGGTCAGTCGTCGGTAGCAGTCGCCGCATCGCTGCGGCGACTGCTACCCGGGAATCAACTCGAGAGGAATCCGTTCTGCACGAGCCACGTGTGCGCGACGTTGGCGACGGTCTGGCTGTGAATCTCGACCATGGCGTTGAGCCCGAGCATCACCGGCGTGGTCAGCTTGGCCGCTACCGGGGCCATCCAGGCGCCGATCGACGGGTACTTCTGGAGGATGTCCGACCGGACCACCAGCCCCGCGTTGTCCGGCGGGAACAGGTTCTTGTCGTCCGTCAACGTCACCTCGTTGTTGGCCTGTATCGCCGAGTCGGTGGTGTACACCTCGCCGGCGTCGCACTGGCCGTTGGCGATCGCCTTCTCAGCGGTGGTGCCGATCTGCTGGTAATGGAAGCTCGAGGCAGGCGGCCAGCCGTACGTGCTCACGAGGCCTGGAAGGCCGTCGGGACGGGTGAGGAACTCCGACTGAATGCACACCTTGGTGCTCGGATGGGATGTGAGATACGTGCCGAAAGCCGCAAGCGATGTGCCGAACGTCGCGGCTTGACTCGACTTGATGGCGATGCCGTTGGTGTCGTCGAACTGTGTCGGGGCGACCCAGCACAGTTTGTTCGCCTCATCCTTCTGCTGCACGTACGTGAATGCCGCGGACAGCGCGGTCGGGAAACCGGTGAGCCCCAGGTAGTCACCGAGCTCTGTGCCGGTGTACTGCCAGTACATGTCGATGACCCCGGTTGTCAGCGCGGTGCCGATCGCCTTGTCCGCCGCCTGGAAGGTGTTGGTGATGGTGAAGCCGTGCGCGCCGAGCACGTCGGCGGTCATCTGTGCCAACAACTCCTCTTCGGCAAAGGACTTGCTGCCAATCGAAAGCGTGGCACCGTGGCCACTGGTCTGGGTGCCGGTTGGGCAGGTGGACGTCGTGCCCGCACTGGTCGACGGATTGTTGCCAGTGCCGGAGTTTCCACCCCCGCACGCAGCAAGGGTCCCGGGTATCGCGAGCGCGATGACCGCGAGTAGCTTGCGCCTCATTGATGTGTTCCTCCACATGTTCAACTGCTGACCTGTTTCAACTGCTGACCTGTTTTGGGACTGCGAGCCGCTCAATCATTGAGAGCCCCCAGTCCGCGAGCAAAGCGAGGGATGCCACCATTACGGCTCCGACGAAAACCATCCGATCACTGTTGTTAATGCCTGCGGCGATCACGTCACCGAGGCCTCCGCCTCCGATGAAGTTTCCGAGTGTAGCGGTTCCGATGATTAGCACGAGGGCAGTGCGCAGGCCGGCAAAGACCAATGGGGACGCGAGTGGCAACTGCACTCGCACCAAAGCCTGCCAACGCGTCATGCCCATTCCCCGTGCGGCGTCAACCGCGGCAGGATCGACGCCCTGGATACCCGCGACTGTGTTGCGCAGCACGGGCAGCAGGCCGTACACGACGAGCGCGATGACGGTGGGTGCGACCCCGAGCCCGAGAATCGCGAAGAGGAGCACCAGCAGACCGATCCCGGGGACGGCCTGTCCGAGGTTCGCGATGAGGAACACCGGCACCCGAACGGCTCGGCCCGCCTGCGCGATCACCACACCCACCGGCACACCGATCGCCGCAACCAGCGCGAAGGAGATCCCCGAGAGATACACGTGCTGAATCGTCTCGCTCATGAGGTTCGGCGCATTGAGGATCTCGGAGTCGAATTGCTTACCGAGCAGTGTCTGATAGACGCCGATCGACACGAGGATCCCGATCGCCACCCAGATCGGCACCGCGAAGAGGCGGACGCGATGCATCCATCCCGGCAGGCGCGGCATCTAACGCGCCCTCATCGATGCTCTACGAATCACATCGGCGTCGATGAGTCCGAGTGTCTGGTCACCCGTGATCACTCGAACACGCCCATCGGCTGACCGCAGCACCGCATCGAGCGCGTCCCGGAGCGTCCCGGCGGCATCCACCGTCTCGGCCGGCGCCGCGCCGTTGACCGGTTGGAGGTTCACTTCGGAGATCGGGATCAGCGCCAGCCTGCGCACCAGGGGACCCTCGCCGAGGAATCCGGTGACGAACGCGGACTGCGGATTGGCCAGCAGCTCCTCCGGGGTGGCGAACTGCTCGAGCACGCCGCCCCTGGAGAGCAGGGCCACCCGGTCGCCGAGCTTGACCGCCTCGTCGATGTCGTGCGTCACGAAGACGATCGTCTTGCGAACCACGCTCTGAAGGCGAAGCAGCTCGTTCTGCAGGCGCTCCCGTGCGATCGGGTCGATGGCACCGAACGGCTCGTCCATCAGCAGGATGTTCGGATCCGCGCCGAGCGCCCGGGCAACACCGACCCGCTGGCGCTCACCGCCGCTCAGCTCGGAGGGCAGCCGTCGCGCATACTCNNCGCTGCTTTGTCCACCCCAGCAGGCGCGGCACGGTCGCGATGTTCTCGGCCACCGTCTGATGGGGAAAGAGCCCCACCTGCTGGATCACATAGCCGATCGAGCGACGCAGGTCGTTGACGTCATAGGTGCGGGTGTCGCGATCGTCGATGCTGATCGTCCCCTCGGTGGGCTCGACCAGCCGGTTGATCATCTTCAAGGANNCGTCCGCGCGAGAGAGCGCGCTGGATGCCCGCCAGGATCAGGTCGGCGAGGATGCCGATGGCGGCGACGGGCAGGATCCCTGCAAGCACCGCGTCGAGGGTGCCGGTGCTGCGGCCGATCGCCGAAAGGATGGTCTGGCCCAGATCGTCGACCCCGACCGTCGCGCCGACCGTGGCGATCGCGACGATCATGACCGTCGCCTGGCGGATGCCTCCGAGCACCACGGGCACGGCGAGCGGAAGCTCAACCTTCAGCAGCACCTGGCGTGGGNNGTATTCCGGGTCACCGGGAGCAGGCCGTACAAGATGAGCCCGATGACGACCGGCGGGTTGGCCAGCCCGAACCAGATCGAGAGCAGCCCGAAGAGCGCGAAGCTCGGCACCGTCAGGATCGTGCTGGTGACGGCCAGGATGATCGTTGACAGGGGCTCGGATCGCGCGGCGGCGATGCCGAGCCCCAGCCCGACCACGCTCGTGATGGCGATGCACTCGCCGACGATCTCGAGGTGGGTGAGGATCTGGGGCCCGATCTGGTCCCAGTTGTCGGAGATGTACTGAAAGACGCTCACTTTTGTGAGGCGTCAGTATCCATAACCTCCTGGGGTCGGTGTCGGTGTCGAGCTCGAGCCCGTCGTCGACCCGGTCGCCGTCGAGCTTGTGCTCGGCATCGCGGCGAACCACTTGCCCATGACGCCCTGCCCGTTCGTCTGGGCGGCGGCGGTGTCACCCGCAAAGGTGTGCAGCGGCCAGCCGTTGTAGGTGACCTCGGTCGCGGCCGCGCCGTTGAGCATGACCGACACCGTTGCCAGCGTCCCGGTGGCGCCGGCGGCGGCTGTCGGCGCTCCGGTGACCACCAGGGGCGGCCAGGCAGTCAAACAGCTGCCCGTGCAGGCGCCGATGGTCGAGCTCTTCTCGGGGAGGAAGTAGTAGAGCGTGAAGCCCTTCGAGTCGGTCAGCACCGTTCCGAGCGACGTGGTCGCCGTGGTGACGGTGGTGCCGGTCGAACTCGGCCCGCTCGTGGTCGGCGGCGCCGTGCCGGCCGGGCTGGCGGCGCCACAGGCGGCGAGCATCGCGGCGCCTGCCAGGGTCAGGACAAGTCGTTGCATAGTGAGAACCTCCGCTGTGGACGATGCAATGAGTACGCCGCAGCGTTACGTCCCGTCTGCCGCGCTATTCTCGAGGCATGTGCCGAAGCATCAAGACGCTCCGTGGTGCAGCACCTCCTGCGGATGAGAATGACACTCGGGCCGCCGCACTGCAATTCGTGCGCAAGATCAGCGGCTACCGGGCGCCCTCCAAGGCAAACCAGCCGGCCTTCGACGCGGCTGTGCTGGAGGTGACCGCCGCGACCGCACGCCTGCTCGAGGGTCTGCAGAAGCCCGCCTGAAGCGTCGGCCCTCGAACGGCGGATAATTCGCCGATGCGATCAGGCCGGGTATACGACGCCTACTCGGTCGCACCCATGGTGATGCTGCCGTTGACGGTGCCACCATCATCGACGCGAAGCCTCGAAGCGCGTACGTCACCGAGCACCACGCCGCTCCCCGCCACAGTGAGGCGAGCACGCGCCACCACATTGCCGGTCACATTCCCACGGACCGTGACGTTGCGTCCGTCAATCCCCGCGCGGACTGTGGCCGATGCCTCGACGTCGACGTCCCCGGACGCGGTGATCTCGCCGTCAGCAGTCCCCTCGATGTGGAGATCGCCTTCAATGGTGAGCGTCCCGTTGAGGACGTCGCGCGGCCCGAGGGTGACGCCCTTGGCGCCTGCCGCGCCGTTGCGGTGACCTCCGCGTGGGATGGCTGCCTCTTCGACTTCAGTGATGTTTTCCATGGATGTGTCCTCTCCTTCTCGTCCGTTGCTCGACGCATATCGTACTGATCCTGTGGCCCTTTCGCGGGTGGAATGGGCAGACGACTCTGTGACGGTGACCCCAACGTCGGACACATTCCGGCAGCTGCAACTCGACTTCTATCGCGAGGCGGCGCGTCGATACGACTCGTGGGCCGGGGGCGCAAACGTTCGTGCCGCCGAACGGCTCGCGGCGTTTGCCGACGTCCAGTCGCACGAGCGAGTGATCGACATCGGCTGCGGCACGGGTCTGGTGAGCCGGTCACTGAGGCTTGGCGGTTCGGACCTCAACCATATGGCGCTCGATCTCTCCCCGGACATGGTCACCTACGCGCGTGAACAGGCGGAGAGCGATCGTGGTGTCGACTACTCGGTCATGGACGCGCATCACCTCGTCTTCAATGACGACATGTTCGATGTCGCGGTCCTCGGACAGTCGCTTGCGTGCCTCGAGGATCCATGGCAGGCGTTCTCGGAAATCCGCCGCGTGCTGCGACCGAACGGCCGCATCGCGGTGTCGTGCCGCTGCAGGAGTCTGTCGACCCCGGCGCAGGGCGTGTTCTTTGAACGACTCGAACGTCTGGCCATCCGCCGCGCGCGCACGCCGTCGCATCACGCGCTCTTCGGTGAACCGTGGGTGCTCACCAACATGCTGGAGATGGCCGGATTCGTGGACATCCGGGTCACCCAGCTGCTCGTCGGTGTGCGTGCCAACGACGTGCACGAATGGACGGAGATGATGGAGTGGTCCGGACCGTGGCCACACGCGATGATCGGGCTCCTGAGCCCGGGTGCTCGGGCCACGTTTGAGGAGGAGCTCGATAGCACGATGCACCGCCTGGGCGAAGGTGATTACGCGTTTCACGGCGCATTCACCCTCGCTACCGGGCGGCTTCGCGACCAGTCCCCGGCTCAGCCCACTTCTGAGTCCGCACCTGAGGAGACGCCGGACGTCTCCGCGGTACGCTCGTCGCTGTACGCATCGGACTCGGAGCCCGCCGGCTCGTCGCCGTAGACTCCGTGGTCGCCCTCGCCGTTGACCGCTGAGCCGGTCACATCAACTGCGGCATCGGGGTCGTGCTCGTCCATACGTCGCGCCGGCGGCGCGTCACCGCTCGGGCTCATCGTGATGGTGGCGTTCACCGTGGCACCCTCGTCCACGCGCAGGCGCCCGGCGTGGACCTCGCCTGCGAACGATGCCGCCTCTCCCAGCGCCACCAGCTCGCGCGCGACCGCCTTGCCCTCGACATGTCCGCCCACGATGATGTCCCGAGCCGAGATCTGCGCCCGGGCGGTGCCGGACGAATGAACATTGACCTCGCCGGTCGCGGACACCTCGCCGTCAAGGGTGCCTTCAATCCGGACATCGCCTTCGACCGTCAGGGTGCCGACGAGCGTGTCGCGCGGCCCGAGTACCACCATGCTGGCTGTCTCCGGCGCTGCCGGTGCCGCCGCACCACGACGCCCACGCGATCGGCTCGATGTCGATGGTCCGGTGTCGCTCGTGTCCATGGCGGCTCCTTCGCTACGGCTCGGCGGACTGGGGGTCGCGGGTATCGTACGAGTCCGTTTGCTTCGCGGGTCAGGCGTCGACGTTACAAAGTGCGAAAGGGCTGCGATCGCCGTCAGACCACGAGGTCGCGGCTGAAATCGCCGGTCGCGACGACGCCCGCCAGGCCCATCGCGTGCCCGAGCTCGGTGCGGTACCCGTCGAGCACCCGCTGCACCCCCTGCGCCCCGGCGGCGGCGAGACCCCAGAGAACGGGCCGCCCGATCATCGTCGCGTCGGCGCCGAGCGCGAGCGCCACGAAGACGTCAGTACCGCTCATGATGCCGCCGTCCACCAGGATCGGTACGCGCCCAGCGATCGCCTCGACGATCTCCGGGAGTGCGACGGCCGTGGCGATGGCGCGATCGAGCTGGCGACCCCCGTGGTTGGACACCACCACGCCGGCCGCGCCGGCGTCGATGCAGGCCACGGCATCATCGGCGCGCAGGACTCCCTTCACGAGCACCGGGAGACCGGCGATGTCGCGCAACCATGCGATGGTCTCGAGCCTGATCGACGCGTCCTGGTCGATGCCGACTGTGACCTCCTCGAACGCCGCCCCAGGGGTGAGGTGCGTGCCGAAATTCACAAGGTGCTGCTCCGGGCTGACCGGCGCGACATGGCCACGACGTTTGAAGCCGGGGTACGGCGTGTCGACGGTGAGCACCAGCGCGGTGGCTCCCGATCCGGCTGCGCGGCGCGCCAGCTCCTCGGTGAGACGACGCTCCTTGACCACGTACACCTGGTACCACCACGGGCCGTGCAGTTCCGCGGCGATCTCCTCGAGGGTACGCGTCGCTCGGGTCGTCACCACCATGAGGCCACCCGCGGCGCTGACTCCCCGGGCTGTCTCCACCTCGCCGTCGGCGTGCGCGACCACCTGATACGCGGTCGGCGCCACGATCAGCGGCATCGCGAGATGCGCGCCCAGGACATCGGTGGAAAGGTCGGGAGCCGTGCCACCACGAAAGATGCGCGGACGGAGCCGGTAGCGCCGCCAGGCCGCGCGTGACTCCTCCAGGCTCAGCTCATCACCGGCGCCGGCGGCGATGAAGTCGAAGGCCGCAGGGTTCAGATTCGCGCGAGCCGCGAGCTCATATTCAACGAGCAGATCGGACAGGGACTCCTCCACCCGAGGATTGTCGTCGAGCCGAGCATCACCTCGATGGCAACGTGTGGGGCGCGCCCGGCAGCGACCGCCGAATTTGGCGCTAGGGTGTGGCCGCGGCGAGTGTGACCGTGGCCTGGTGCTGCCGGCCGGACGGGTCGAACCAGACGACGACCACGGATTGCCCCGGACTCTCGTCCTGGAGAATCTGGACAAGCGACGCTTTGGAAACGACCGAGCTGCCGTCGAGCGATGTGATCACGTCTCCCGCGGCGAGCGCCGTCTTCGAGGCGGGACTCCCGCTCGCGACAGCCGCGGTGCAGGGAGCCGCCCCTGTGAACAACAGCGCACCGAGAGGTGAGGTGCTGTCCTCCACACAGACCCCGAGACGCGCGCCTGCCGGCGGCGCCTGATGCGGCGCTGCCATCAGCTGGTGCGCGTATTTGAGGGCGGTATCGATTGGGATCGCGAACGCCTGAACGGCGCCCGACTCGGGACCCCGTCGCGCACCACTCGCCGCCGTGTCGAGGCCGACGACCTGGCCGTTGCTGTTGACCAGCGGGCCGCCCGAGTCCCCCGGCTGGATCGGCGCGTTGGTCTGGATCATGCCGTTGAGGGACTCGAAGTGCTGCCCGGACTCATCAGCTGCGGTGATGGACTGCCCGATTGCCGTCACGGTGCCGGCGGCGACTGCCGGCGCGCCTCCCCGCCCCTGCGCATTGCCCAGCGCGGTGACACTGTCCCCGACGCGCACGCTCGAGGAGTCGCCCATCGGGGCCGTCGACAGCCCCGCCGCTCCCTGGAGCTGGAGCACCGCTACGTCGTGGCTTGCATCAGTGTTGATCACGCTCGCGCTGTAGGTCGCGCCCGTCGCGGTGAGCGTGACGCTGATCGCCTGCCCGAGTGCGACCACGTGATTGTTGGTGAGCACGACTCCCGAAGAGGTCAGCACGATGCCGGTCCCCGCGGCGGCAGCTCCGCCGCCAAGCGACGTGTCGATGTCAACGACGGCCGCCTCGACGCCGGCGGTGTTCCCCGACCCGCCGAGGCCACGGGTTGCGATGACCGCCGTCGCCGCAGCGCTCGCCGCGAAAACAAAGATGACAACAGCGACTCCGAGCAAGAGGAGGCGCGATGCACGCCTCCGTGGGGGTGCAGGCTCATAAAAGTAGTACTGCTGCGGCCACCAGCCGGGCGCGGGTGGTGGCGATGTCCACCCCGTGCCGCCCCATGGGTCGCTCGAACCCGTTCCCCCAGGCCACGCCGGCGGACCGGCGGGGACCTCCTCCTCGCTCATGCTCGCTCTATTGTCGCCAGTTCGGGCTGTCGGCTGCATGACGGCGATCCCCCGCGCTCCGCGCCGGGCGGGGCGCGGACGCGGGCATCCCTGACGACGGACCGGGAGTAGTGGTCCGACGTGGACTACATGGCGTTGAAGGTTTCCGCGACCTCGATGGTTGCGCCGCCTTCGAGCACCGGGCATCCCTTGGCCAGCGCAACGGCGGCGTCGATGCTGTCGGCCTCGATCAGGCTGTAACCGCTCGCCGGGTTGGCGCCACCTCCGTCNNCCCCAGGCTGCCATCACCTTGGCCTGAGCTTCCTCGCCCTCGGGCATACCTCCGCCGTGGTAGACGAGCACGTATTTCGCCATGTCCTGCCTCCTTGGTTGGTCAGTTGCTGTTCGCGCCGGTGGCGCGGATGACCGTGGGTTCGAGACGCGTCTCGAGGAGCGCGCGTTCCGATGGGTTGTCGGTGAGCTCGATGGCGCGGCGATCGGCATCGGCCGCCTCATCCAGCCTGCCGAAGCGGCGAAGCAATTCGGCTCGTGTCGCCCAGTAGAGGTGGTAGCCGTCCAGCTCAGCGCGCAGGGCGTCGAGTTCCTCCATGGCGGGCACCGGGCCGGCGACGTGCTCGAGCGCGATGGCGCGGTTCAAGCGCACCACGGGGCCGGGATTGAGTCGCACGAGCGCGCCGTAGAGCGCAAGGATCTGTGGCCAGTCGGTGTCCTCATATGCGGGCGCTTCGGCGTGGCAGGCAGCGATCGCGGCCTGCAGCCAGTAGGCGCCGGGGCGGCCGAGGCGGCGCGCCTGCTCGAGCAGCGCACCCGCCTCTGCGATCGCCGCGTGGTCCCAGCGCGTTCGGTCCTGGTCGCGGAGCAGGACGAGCGCGCCGCACTCATCGAAGCGCGTCGCCCGGCGCGACTCGTGAAGGCGCATCAAGGCAAGCAGGGCGAGCACTTCGGGTTCCTCGGGCAGCATCCGGGCGACAAGCCCGCAGAGCCAGAGCGCATCGACACAAAGGTCGCGGCTCGTGGAGACGTCCGGTCCGCTGCCCAGGTAGCCCTCGTTGAACACGATGTAGAGGGACGCGAGCACCTCAGCGAGCCGCTCCGGCAGCTCATCGGCGCCGGGCACCCGATACGGGATGTGGGCGTGGACGATCTTGCGCTTCGCGCGCACGATGCGCTGGGCCATGGTCGCCTCCGAGACCAGAAAGGCGTGAGCGATCTGGGTCGTGGTCATGCCCATGACCGCCCGAAGAGTCAGCGCCACCTGGGCGTCGCGCGCCAGGGCGGGGTGGCAGCAGGTGAAGATGAGCCGGAGACGGTCGTCGGGATCGGAGCGGACGTCCGGCGCCCACCCGTCGGTCAGCAACTGCAGTTTCGCCCGGTAGGTCGAATCGCGACGCAGGCGATCGATCGCGCGTCGCCTGGCGGTCTGGAGGAGCCATGCCGCGGGCCGCTCCGGCACGCCGTCGACCGGCCACCGCTGCAACGCGACGACCACCGCGTCCTGCACGAGATCCTCGGCCAGGTCGAAATCACCGGTGATCCGCACCAGCGAGCCGCACATCGGACCGACCTCGGCACGGAAGACGGCGTTCATCGCCTCGACGGTCGGGTCGTTCGCCATGGCGCTGCAAGCTCCCTGGTTCAGCCGACTGGATGGTGGGGCATGTCTTCGTGGCTCACCACCGGGCGGATCTCGACCGCCTGGTCCTTTGGCGGCCACTTCTTGGCGATGGCGATCGCCTCGTCGAGGTCCGCGACATCGATGGTCACGAAGCCCGCGACGTTCTCCTTGCTCTCCATGAAGGGCCCGTCGGTGACCAGCGGCCGTCCTTCCTGAAAGCGAATGGTCGTCGCGGTATTCGACGCCTGTAGCTCCTCGCCGCCGCGAAGCTTGCCGTCGCGGCCGATCTCCGCGAACCACTCGTCGATTGCCGCGTAATGAGCGCGCTGACCCGCCTCGTCGACGTCCGTCTCCTCG
>PLDZ01000086.1 GCA_003136295.1 Candidatus Dormiibacterota bacterium | reverse complement strand
ACCGCGCGAAAGTGATGCCCTGGTTGGATGAAGAGGCTGGTGGTGCCGTTCGCCCCACGCAGTGTTGCGTCGTCCTGTGCGCACGTCTCGAGCACACGCACGACGGTGGTGCCGACAGCGACCACGCGCCCACCATCGCGGCGTGTCTGCTCGATCGCCCGAGCGGTTGCGCCTGGAAGCGCGTACCGCTCCGCGTGCATCGGGTGATCTTCGACACGGTCGGCGCGGATCGGAGCGAACGTGGCGAGGCCGACGTCGAGGCGCAGGGTTGCCCACCCGATGCCCGCGCCGCGCAGACGCTCGATCACAGCGGCGGTGAAATGCAGCCCCGCCGTCGGGGCGGCGGCGGAGTCCGGATTTCCGTCGGCATACATCGTCTGGTAGCGCTCAGGGTCGCGCAGGTCGGTGTGGATGTAGGGNNGACGACGGTGGCGTGGAGATCGGCACCGACGCGGATGACGGCGCCTGGCGTGGCCAGACGCGCGGGGCGCGCGAGGCACTGATAGTCGCCACTCGCCTCGCGAGTCAGCACGAGGAGCTCGATATCGCGTCCAGCGCCGTCGACACCGTGAAGCCGCGCCCGCCGGACCCTCGTGTCGTTGACCACCAGGAGATCGCCCGGACGGAGCAATTCAGGGAGGTCGCGAAACTCGCGGTCCTCGAGGCGGCCCTCCGCGAGCACGTGCAGCAGCCGGGATGCGTCGCGTTCGGCAAGGGGCTCCTGGGCGATCCGCTCCGCCGGGAGCGGGTAGTCGAAGTCGGCGGCCCTCAACGCTCGAAGAGCGCGGTCTGCGCCTCCGCCGCCCCAGGGGCTCCGGCCGGCACGGGCAGCCCGAGATGCTGGTACGCGGCGGCTGTGGCAAGCCGGCCACGCAGCGTGCGCGCCAGCAATCCACGGCGGATCAGGAAGGGCTCGACGATGTCCTCGATGGTGTCCGGATCCTCCTGCACGCTGACCGCGATGGTCTGGACCCCGACCGCGTGGCCGCCCAGCGTCCCGCAGAGCACGCCGAGCACGCGGCGATCGAGCTCGTCGAGCCCGATGGAATCGATGCCGAGCACGTCGAGGGCCGCGGCGGCGACGCCGACATCGATGCGGCCCGCGGCGCGCACCTGCGCGTAGTCGCGAGCGCGTCGCAGGAGCCGGTTGACGATGCGCGGGGTCCCGCGGGAGCGTCCGGCGATCATGGCTGCACCCTCGGGGTCGAGATCGACTCCGAGCAGTCGCGCCGAACGATTGGCGATGGCGACGAGGTCATCCGTGTCGTAGAAATCGAGCCGGAAGGTGACGCCGAAACGATCGCGGAGTGGGGCACCGAGCGCGCCGGCCCGGGTCGTGGCACCGATGACCGTGAAGCGATTGAGCGTCAGTCGGAGCGTCTGCGCCCCCGCCCCCTTGCCCGCGACAAAGTCGAAGGCGAGATCCTCCATCGCCGGGTAGAGCGCCTCCTCCACCGCGCGGTTGAGGCGGTGCACCTCGTCGATGAAGAACACGTCGCGCTCCTCGAGGCTGGTCAGGATCGAGGCGAGCATCCCCTGGTGCTCGAGCGCGGGTCCGCTGGTCAGGCGAATGTTCACCCCCATCTCCACCGCGATGATCTGCGCGAGCGTCGTCTTCCCGAGCCCCGGGGGCCCGTAGAGGAGCACGTGATCGAGCGCATCGCCGCGCTGCCTGGCAGCCTCAACGAGGATGCGGATCTGGTTCTTGATGGCGGGCTGGCCGACGAAGTCGTCGAGGGTGCGCGGCCGCAGCGCCGTGTCGGCGACCCGCTCCGCCTCCAACTCGTCGGGGCTGACCACCCGATCGTCGGTCACCGTCCGGCACCCGCTGTGTCGAGCCGGCGAAGCGCCGCACCCACCAGGTCGGCGACGTCGTGCCCGTCGCCGTCGGTGGCGATCGCGGCGACCGCATGGCGGGCTTCGGTCTCGCGGAACCCGAGACCCACGAGCCCGGCAATCGCAGCCGCGACAGCCTCGCTCTCGCCCGTTGTGGTGGGGTGATGTGTCCCCGGCGGCTCGAGGGCACCGACCTTGTCGCGCAACTCGAGGATCACTCGCTCGGCGGTCTTGCGGCCGATGCCCGGAACGGTCGCGACCAGCGCGATGTCCCCTTCGGCGATGGCCCGGACGAGCGTGGGCAGCTCTGCCCGTCCAAGGATCCCGAGCGCCGCCTTCGGACCGATGCGCTCGACGCCGATCAGCAGGCGGAACAGGCGCAGCTCGTCACTGGTGACAAAACCATAGAGGCGGATCGCGTCCGCGCTCACGCTCGTGTGCACGTGCAGGGTCACCTCCGGCTCGTGCGAGGTGTGCAGCGTCGCAATCGTGCGCAGGTGGCAGAACACCTCATAGCCGACGCCGCCGGTATCGACCACGACGTGGTCGTCACCGATGCCGGCGAGCTCCCCACGGATGAGCGCGATCATGGAACGCTGCGCACCAGTGCTGCGCGCGCGCGGCTCACCGCGACGTCGAGCGCGCTTTCGCGATGGCGTTGCGCTCGCGATGTCAGCGCGCCGAGGCGTCCGCGATGGTGGTGGCACACCGCGACAGCGCACGCGTCAGCAACATCGTCGTGTCCCGGAATGTCTGTCACGCCAAGCAGATTGGCAACCATCCGCGCGACCTGCGGCTTGCGCGCCGCACCATAGCCGCACACGGCTTCCTTCACCTGTGTCGGCGTGTACTCGGCGATCGCGACACCCTCGCGGGCGAGCGCACAGAGGACGACCCCGCGCGCTTCGCTGACTCGCATGGCGGTGCGCCGGTTGGTCGAGAAGAACAACTCCTCCACCGCGGCGACCTCGGGACGCAGGGACGCGCAGGCGTCGACGACGAGGTCGAACAGAATCGCGAGCCGCGCGGCTTCACTGGTCTGCGGCACGGTCTCGATGCACGCGGCGTGCAGCAGCACCAGGTGTCCGGGCGTGCCGTCGACAATGGCCACGCCGGTGCGCGCGAGCCCCGGGTCGACCCCGAGCACCCTCATCCGCGTCGGATGGCGCAGTGGTCAGCTGACAGCGTCAAGGACGTCGTCCGGTATCTCGGCGTTGGCGTAGACCTGCTGCACGTCATCCTGCTCCTCGAGCCCGTCGAGCAGACGGAGGACCTGACGTGCCTGCGACGCGTCAAGCACCACCGAGGTGGTCGGGTTCATGGTCACCTCCGCGGAGTCGACGGGGTAGTTCCGCTCCTCGAGCGTGCGCCGGACCGCCTCGAAGCGGGACGGCGCCAGGGTCACGACCACCTCGTCACCGTCGACGCTGACGTCGCCGTCCTCGCCCACGTCGACCGCGTCGAGCAATTCGAGCGCGAGCTCCTCGGGGTCGCGCGCGCCGGCCTCGATGCTGATGACCCCCTGTTGGTTGAACATCCACGCGACGCTGTTCGCCTCGCCGAGCGCGCCCCCGGCGCGAGTGAACGCATTGCGGATGGCCGCCACCGTGCGATTGCGGTTGTCAGTCAGCGTGTCGACCATCACCGCGACGCCGTGCGGTCCATACCCTTCGTAGCGGACCTCCTCGAGCTGCACGCCATCCTTCCCGCCTGCTCCGCGCTGGATCGCGCGCTCGATGTTGTCGGCGGGCATGTTGACCTCGCGGGCCTTCTGCATCGCCAGGCGCAGCCGAAAATTGCCCTCGACGTCAGGGCCACCCTCGCGTGCGGCGACCGTGAGCTCGCGCGTGACCTTGGTGAACACCTGGCCGCGACGGGCATCGACGATCGCCTTCTTGTGCTTGATTCCAGCCCACTTGCTGTGACCGGACATGGATCCTCCGAGACGAACAGGCGTTCCGATTCTAGCGCAGCCCGGAACCCAGTCTAGGCCTCGCGGTCCTTGTGGTCAGCGCGCGACAGGTCTATCGTTAGAGGGAGCATCGGCAATCAGACGGAGGTAGCCATACCAATGTTGAAAACCGTCTGGCAGCGTTTCCGGCACGGCCGAGCGGAGGGTTGAGGCCCGGCTGACGGGCCCCTGACCGCACATCGATGGCGCCCCCGTCGAGGTCGCTGGGCAATCGGCGTCCCCCGGGATGGCCTGAAATGGGCAAGTGTGCGTTGTGCGGGCTGGAGGTTCGGCCCGGGCGTTTCTCCGAACCGGGCACCGGTTGCGGTGCCACCAAGAGCCCGGGAATTTCTACCGGGCTGCCGTATCAAGAAACGGTGCATTTATTTGGGGCCGGCTCAGTCCGGCCCCTTCTTTT
>PLDZ01000103.1:861-4593 GCA_003136295.1 Candidatus Dormiibacterota bacterium | reverse complement strand
TTGGCCTGGTCGAAGAGGTCGCGAACGCGGCTTGCGCCGACGCCGACGAACATCTCGACGAACTCCGAGCCGCTGATGCTGAAGAACGGCACCCCCGCCTCGCCGGCCACCGCCTTGCTGAGCAGGGTCTTGCCGGTTCCCGGAGGCCCGACCAGGAGCACGCCCTTGGGGATGCGCGCGCCCACCGCGACGAACTTGTCGGGGTACTTGAGGAACTCGACGATCTCGTTCAGCTCCTGCTTGGCCTCATCGACACCGGCGACGTCGACGAAGGTGATCGCCGGCTTGTCTCCGGCAAGGAGACGGGCGCGGCTGCGCCCAAACGACAGCGCCTGATTGTTGCCGCTTTGGGTCTGGCGGAAGATCCAGAGCAGGATCAGCGCCATGAGCCCGAAGAGGATGAGGTTGGGAAGGATGACACTCAGCAAGAAGTTCCCCCCACCGGCGGAGTCGACCTTGTAGTTGTAATAGCCGACACTCTGAAACTCCTTCGCGACGGTGTCTGCGGACGAAACGACGGTTGTGTACTGAGTCCCGCCTTGGGACCACCAGACGACAGTCTGCCCGTCGCTCTGGATTTCGGCCCCCTGTTTGTTGCTGATCTGGGTCGGGTCGGCACCGCCGGGCGTGTAATTGTGGATCGCTTGGTCGAGCTGTCCCGCCGATGCCGTCTGGGCACTGCTGCTCGGGAAGGTCTTGTACAGAATCGCCGCAAGCACGATCACGGCGAGCGCGATGACGATGTAGGTGACGCTGCGACGCGACGTGGGCACGAATTCAGTCTACCAGGGGTCCACGATCTCAACCCCCGCGCCTGGAGGTGGGTCGGTCACAGCGGTCATCGACGTCAGCAGCTGCCGCTGGCGCTCGGCGAGCATGACGAGTCTCCGCCGGGCGCCGGGGAACACCGCCTCGAGCGCGGGAATCACCTCGTGACGAACCCGGCTGCGGAGGAATCGCGGGTCGGAGTTGCTCGGGTCATCGAGCGGCTCGATGCCGAGCGCTGCGCAGTACGCGACTGTCGCCTCGCGCCAGACTCGAAGCAATGGCCGAACCAGCCCTCGCTCGCGTTCCGCCATCGCCGGGATGCCCGCCGGGGATGCACCCGAGAGCGCGCGCATGAGGACGGTCTCCGCCTGGTCGTCCGCCGTGTGACCCAGCGCGATCACCCCGGCGCCGACGCGTGACGCTTCGGCGCGGAGCGCGGCGTGGCGCGCCGTGCGAGCGCGATCCTGCAGTGATCCCCCCGCGGCGACCTCTACCGACACCGCGCGAAACGCGAGACCACGATCGCCGGCGAGACGTGCCACCAGCTCGGCCTCGAGCGCCGATCCGGACCGGAGCCCGTGATCCACGTGCACGACCGACAGGTGCCAGGCACGTGGTGGCGCGAGACGCGCCAGCGCGTCGAGCAGGGCTGTCGAATCCGGTCCCCCGCTGCAGGCGATGAGCACGTGCTCGCCGGGAGCGATGACAGCACGTCGGTCTGCGGCGGTCGCGACAGCGCGCCGCACGCGCGCCACGGCGGCGGTGCGCTCGCGCGGTGCGAGCCGGCCGGGAGCTCCGGGCATGGTGGCGGTTCCTGGATTCGAACCAGGGACATACCGGGTATGAACCGGCTGCTCTACCACCTGAGCTAAACCGCCAAGCAATCTGCTGGGGAAGGAGTTCGCACGGACGAGAGACACGCGAACCGCAAGTGATCATCCTACCCGGCCAAGGCCCGTGAGGGCCGACGTGACCGCAAAAAGAGAGCCGCCCGGAGGCGGCTCTCTTGTATCGCGGTCGAATTCAGCGGCTCAGCAGGGGTTCGTCGAGAGGATCTTGCGGAAAGAGTTGAACCGCGTCACGGTCGTGCCCCCACCGCCGAAGAGAATGTAGTTGGCGTTGAGCAACGGCCCGTACTGGGCGTTCTGACCAAAGTCATTTGCCGAGCCAGGAATGTGATTACCGAACTGCCAGCGGCAGGCGGCACCCGTGCCGGTTGTGCTGAAGAACGGATAGAACGCAACCGGCTGACCGTCGTCGGTGAGTGGGAAGTGCGTGCAATTTGCGCCTGTCGACCGATCGCATGGATTCACTGCCGCAGTCGATTCGATATCGGGCAGATCGACCTCGAAGACCGCGCGGCTGTAGCGAATGTTGTACGAGCTTCCGGTCATCGGGCTGGAGAACTGGTACGGCGTGGGGTGGAGAGCAGTGTTGCCGTCAGGCCACACCGGCTGATACGTCTGCCCATCGAAGCCGGTGTTGGTGTCAGTGCACATGCTCACGTGAATGCGTGGTGCTTCTGACCCCGGGAAACAGAAGTCGTCGTCGGCGTCCGTCGGCTCGGAGTTGACACCGGACTCTTCAAAGTTTGTCGTGGGGCACGTGATGGGGTTGCCGCTGCTGTCCAGCCCGAACTGGCTGGCCGGCACCGGAGTCGATCCGTGGCAGAGGGAAGCGTGACCGATCTCGTCGGTGAACGCGATGTTGTCCTGATCCGCGCCCCACGGAAGGATCGTCTTCTCGGATGAGGTGCTGTACATCGGATGGAAGTCGTAGGGAAGCGCGTTGCAGCTCGTCCCGGTCGGGTCGTATTGGATGTGCGCAAACCCATTGGCCTTGCTCGCCGTCATCAATCCGGTCTGACCGGTCGACTTGTCCCGGATGATTGTCTGGAGTCCGTTGGCCGTGTCGTGGATGGTGACAGCGAGCTTGTCGCCGGAGTTCATGAAGAGGTCGCGTGTGGGATCAGGTGTGAACGTCCCAACTGTCGAATCAATCGGGTTCGCGGGCCCAGTCGACTTGCCGTTGAGAGTCAGGAACGCGAAGTTGATCGTTTCAACACCGACCCTGGCCGCGCACGTCGCATTCTGCAGCGTTCCCGCAACCGGATCCTCGAGCAGGCTGTCGACGTTCAACGCGGCACACCACTTGGTTGGATCGCAGGAACCGGTGCCCACGGCCACCTGCCATGCGGGCCACTGGATCCATCCCGGCGGGTAGAACTGCAGCTCCAGGAATGCTGCGCCGGGGTGCTTCGGCGATATAGCCGGATCAACGATGTTGCTGTCGCTGTCGGGCTTGCAGGTCTTGACCTGTTCGGGATACGACTGGGTGTCGCACAGCGTCATGCCGTACCAGGACCCGCTGTTCAGCTCAAATGCGTATGACTTGCCAGGCTGGTTCGGGTTGCTGGCGGGCGGATCCACTGGAAGCGTGAGCTGAGACTGGAACTGGTTTCCCGCTCCGGGCTGATCCGAGAAGAAGTGCACGCCGGGCTCGTCGTGACCCACGTAGTGGTCCTCGCCGAACACTTCCTCGGAGTTCCCCACCTCCGTGCAGATTCCGGCGCTGTTGTAGCAGCTGATGTGCGCGAGTTGGGGGGACGCAGCCTTGACGCTGCCCCCCACGCCGCTCATAGCCGCCACCGGCAGCACCGCGGCGAGCGCCAGCGCTCCCAAAAACGCCCTCGACTTGACCTGCGTCATCCCGAGCCCTCCATTGGGACCCCCGATGTACATGCCATCCGGACTCGATGGCCGAGCGGTCCCGAGTAATGAGGGGGCAAAGGCTAGCACTCGCGTACCCCCGAAATGGGCACGCCCGGCTGGGGCCTGGGGAGGGTGGTTGCGGCGGTCGGATTCGAACCGACGACCTTCGGGTTATGAGCCCGACGAGCTTCCACTGCTCCACGCCGCCCTCAGAGGATACCGCAGGTGGCATTGCCCTCCCGGCGCGAATCCA
>PLDZ01000103.1:409-836 GCA_003136295.1 Candidatus Dormiibacterota bacterium | reverse complement strand
GGAGGAACGATGACGTAGAGCTGCTCACCCGGGAAGATGTAGCCGAGCTGGCGCGCCTGCTGCTCCAGCCAGGCGACGGTCTGGGCGTCGGCGATCTCGCGCTCCCGATCCGAGATCCGCTGCGCGAGCGCCGAATTCTGGATGCTGAGCGTGCTCACCTGAGAGTCGAGATGGCGGCTCTGCGCCACCTGTCCGTACACCGCGAATGCGACCAGTCCACAGATGCCTGCGATGAGCACGACTGCAATCCGGCGCAGCGTGATCGGGCTGTCGATCGTCAGACGTGGAGTGGGACGGATGGTGCGGCCCTCTTCCGGCGCGGTGTGAGACGTATGTGGCGAAGTGGCGCCGGGTGCCGGGATAGGATGCGGCCCAGACGCGGATTTGACAAGGGACCAACACCCGTTCGGTCAGGACGCCGTCGCCT
>PLDZ01000103.1:0-273 GCA_003136295.1 Candidatus Dormiibacterota bacterium | reverse complement strand
GCCCAGTCCTCGCCGCGTTCCGCCTCGGCGAGGCCACCGGCGATCTCCTCGACCCGCCCGAGCGTTGCCCGAACGGCGTCGAGCGCGACCGGCACGGTCGGCGTCTCATCGAAGCCGACGCGCGCGGGACGCTTCTGGACTCCCTGGGCGTGGGCCAGAGCCGGCATCGCCGCCGGTACGCCGTCGAGAAGTGAGAGGCGCTCGCGCTTCTCCGCCGTCTTGAGCTTCTCCCAGTTCACGACGACTCCGGCGGGACCATCGACGGTGACGTCG
>PLDZ01000277.1 GCA_003136295.1 Candidatus Dormiibacterota bacterium | reverse complement strand
ACGGTGATGACGCCGTCCTTGCCGACCTTCTCCATCGCGTCGGCGACGGTCTCGCCGATGGTGGGGTCAGCGGCAGAGATCGACGCGACCTGGGCGATCTTCTCGCGCTCGGAAATCGGGATCGACTGTTCCTTGATTGCCTTGACGATCGCCTCAACGCCGAGCTCGATGCCCTTCTTGAGCTGGATCGGGTTGGCGCCGGCGGCCACGTTCTGCAGCCCGGCCGCGATCAGGGCCTGGGCGAGAACCGTGGCGGTGGTGGTCCCGTCACCAGCGATGTCGTTGGTCTTGCTCGCCACTTCCTTGACCAGCTGAGCGCCCATGTTCTCGAAGGGCTCCTCGAGCTCGATCTCCTTGGCGATCGTGACTCCGTCGTTGGTGATGGTCGGCGAGCCGAACTTCTTGTCCAGCACGACGTTGCGGCCCTTGGGGCCGATGGTGATCTTGACGGCGTCGGCCACCCGATCGACCCCTCGTTTGAGATGGGCACGGGCTTCGACGTCGAACAGCAATTGCTTGGCCATGGTTCCTCCTGGTTTGATCCTCTAGCCTAGGGTTCCAGGCGCTAGTTTAGCACTCGGGGTGCCTGACTGCTAGCGGGTGGCGGGGGTGAGTGCTAAGGCGCGGTGGCAGTTACGGCGCGAAACGAGACCGCGGACCCACGCCCTCACGACGATCTGAGCCCTAGGTTAGACGCTGACCGACGCGATGATCGGTCCGATCCGCCGGTCGGGCGGCCGGTCCAGCAACGGGGCGACGTGCTCACCCATCCACCCATTGCCCAGCTCAGCCGCCATGCGATCCAGAACCTCCGAAGCGTCGGCGAAGATCACCAGGACGACCTGATCATCCGACACCTGGACGACCCGAAAGCCCTGGAATCCCTCGATGCTGCGCATCTGGTCAGCCAGCTCATGCTCGGCTCGCATAAATAAGGCTCGGTCGACTGAATTCTTGAAGCGCAGGGTGTTGATGACGGCGTGCATGCGCGGAAGGATAGTTGGTGACGATTCACCGGGACCACGTCCTCGCGACTAGACCACGACCCCATCGGGGGCTCGGGTCCACGATCCGTAGGTGTGCGACGGCGGGATCGCGAGCACCCGTCCATGCTCGGCGCGAACCAGCTGCCAGCCGCCTTCGTGCTGGAGGAGCCGCTCCAGCGCCGTGTTCCTGTCTTCGCCATCACACATTGCAGTATCACAGAACAAATGTTTGCAGGTCCGGGCGCGTACTGCGCCCCCAGGATCAGCCCTGGTGGATCTGCCCGCGCAGCCGCTCCACCGCCTCGGCCAGATCCCACACCGTCTCGAGCGCCAGGTTGAGTTCGCTCGCGGTCGGCGGCAGTTCGTACACCCGGTGGTGGCATGCGTTGGAGAGCGAATTCCACGTGAGCGTCGCTCGGCCCCCCAACTCTCGGTTGTTGAGCATGTCACCGACGCAGAGCAGCTGACAGCGCGTCGAGGTTCGCTCGAGTCCGGGGGCGGTCACCTCCCAGAGGCGCACCATCGCCAGTTCCATGCCTTGACGTGCAAGCAGAGCAGCCGCTCGGGGCCACAGTCCGGCCGTCGTGGCGTCATCCTCCCGGATGAGGTCGCGCGCCGCGGAAACCAGCGCATGCGCATCCACCGTCGCATTCATAAACGAGTCAACGCTCGCTCACCATCGTCTTCGTCAGTCGTTCGACGCTGCGGATGAACTCACGCACGTCGCCGAACAATCGCCCGGTGTGCGTTCCGCGGTTGCATTCCTTGACAGCGTCGACAGCCCAGGGATATTGCTTGACAAGTAACCCGGCGACATCACCGCTGCGTTCAGGATCGTTCAGAAGTGCGAGCGCAAGCCACATGTTCAAGGTCGTCGGCTTTTCGAGTGTCGCCTGTACCTCCGCGTACGTCTTGCCCTGGTGCAACAGACGCCGCGTGGCGGCGAGCGACGATGCAGCCTCGAGGGCGAGCCTGCAGAAGCCGGGGATCACGCGCAGCGCCTCAGCGGGTACGTCCCTGCTCATCGCCACCGCAAACGCATCGTCGATGTAGCGCTGTACCGGATCCTGGATGCGACGCAGCTCCACAATCGACTGCTCGCGCCGCACAACCTCAATCACCGTCGCGGCGATGTCGAGCGCGCGCATCGCGTCCGCGAGGCGAGTGTCATGCGTCAACACGATGACCTGGCGTTCTTGCGCCGCCCGCGCCAGTACGGTGGCGAGACCGGCGACCTTCGCCGGATCCATCGCCTGGACGGGGTCGTCGATGACGACGAACCGAAATGGCGACTCGGGCATCGACGCGCGGGGCAGGAACAAGGACAGTGCCAGACAATTCAGCTCGCCCTGGCTCATCACGCCGAGAGCGGATCCATCCTCGCCGTCGACCTTCACGTCGAGTGAGAGCCTTCGCTGTGCCGCCGCGCCGCGCAGGCGAAGATCGCCAAGCGTGACGTTGCTGTCCTGACGCAACTCGGTCCAGTTCTCCTGAACGGCACCGGCGATCGGACGAAACCGGTCATCGCGAATCTCGTCGTGAGCGTCTCTGAGCCAGCGCTCCGCATCCTTGAGCCGGCTGATCTCGATCTCGGCGTCGCGCGCTCGGCGACCATGTGGCAGCCAGGCGAGAATCGCGTCCGCGGCGGGGCGCCATGCCCGTTCCAATCGCTCACGCTCAGCCGTCGCGGCGCGGCGAAGTTCGGCGACCCCGGCGATGAGCAGGGGCCCGCGGCTCTCGAGGTGGCTGGCTATGCTGATTGCGTCATCCTCGACAGAAACGCGCGCCCACGCGTCCCAGAGGTCGATGACGGGTGCGACGTCGATGCTCGCCCCAGCTGCATCGCGAAGCGCCGGCGGCGCTGCGACGATCAACTGGCGCGCCTTCCGGACCGTGTCGGCAAGTGCGGACTGCGCGGCTGGCACCGCGTCGGCCTCCACAAGAAGCGCATTCGCATGTTCGCGCGCCGTCACCCGCCACTGATACGTGAGCACCCCCTCGGTGCCGCACACCGGACAGGTCTCCCCGTCCGCATGGCCGTGGACATCGAGCGCCTTCTGCAGCAGTGTCGCCAGCTCGTGTGCCCGGCCGGCATCGGTGCCGCGCAGTTTCTCCGCGGATGCGTGTGCGTCGCGGAGATCGCTTATGGTGGCGTTGAGGCGCTCGCGATCGAGCACCGGGAGCCCCGCAAGGTCGTGCAGCTTGCGAAGCACGCTGCGCTCGTCGCTGGCGGCGGTGCCGTCCACGGCCGCCGCCACCACGTCGAGTTCCCACACCTTGGATGACAGTGCGGAACGAACCACCTCCGCTCGCTCGTCGTCGGTGCGTTCCAGCAGCGCTCGCAACGCCGGAAGTGCATCGCGCGCGGCCTTGGCAGCATGCTCACGATCGAGCCGCGCATCACGCAACACCTGCTGCGCGGCTGCGAGATCGCCAAGCCCCAGGATTCCCGCGAGCGCGTCGTACAACTTCGACTGTTCACGGTCGAGCGCATGCTCGAGCTCGTTGTGCGAGAGCAGCGGTGGATAGCCGGCGAGGTGCTGGGCCCATCCAAGCGTTTCGGCGGTGGCGATCTTCCCGTCGATGGAAAACGTCGACGCGTCAATCCCTCCGCCGTCCTTCCAGGCGCGGGCCACCTCGAGAGGCAGCCGCCTCCCGTCAACGGTGAAGGTCGCGGCCATCCGCGTGTGCCGGTGGTGCAGGTTCTGCCATCCGTCGCGCCAGACCTTGATTCGCTGCTCCCAGCGTTGGTTGGTGCCCAGCAACACCATTTCCAGCGCTTCGGAGAACGATGACTTGCCCGACCCGTTGCGACCGACCACCAGGGTGAGTCCGGGCCCGACATCGATCGTCAGCGTCGTCGCCGGTCCGATGCCGCGGAAGCCCTCGACCTCGATGGCGGTGAGATACACGGCCGACGTCGATCTCGATCCCGCAGGCGGCATACCGGCTTTCGCGACCGGTTCGCGGTCGCCGCGCAATGCGAAGTCGAGCGCTGTCGAACCCTCAAACGCCGCCAGGACCAGGTCGGCGGCGCCGGCGGGCGGCGGATCCGTGGCAATCCGATCGACCACCAGGCCGAGCAGCGCCGCGTCAGGCATCCGCGTTGATCGGCGTGCTGGTGACGCGCTTGAGAACGATCTCGTCGGGGGTCCGTCCGTGGTCGACGAAGTAGGTTGCCCGAGTCCCGTCCTTCTCTAGATGGACCAGCGAGCCGATCTTGAAGGTGTCGGCCGGCATCGTCAGGGGCGGACCTGGCGGTGGGCGAAGAGGACGTGGCGCCTGAGGCGAGGACGCCACGCCCACCGCGGGAACAGCCGGACCACCTGCTTGTGCTGCCGCCGCACTGGCACGATGCGCGTGCTGCCGGTGCACCGTCACCCCGACTGCGATCGCGGTCAGCACCAGCACCGGAACGCTGACGTACCAGTACGTGATGCCGAATGCAAGCACGACGACGAGGACGACGAACCCCACGCATCCTGTGCCACCGGTAGCACGTGCGGCCTGCTTGACCGCACGGTGGGGTCGTCGCGCGTAGGTCGAGAAGCCCGCCCAGAATCCGCCTGGGAGGCGATGGCCGAGGTAGAAGCGCACGCGCCATTCTGGCCCACCGTGTGGGGCTCTTCCTCCTGCACCCGCATGCACCCACAATGACGGCGTGCCGGAATCGCCAGCTGCGCCACTCCTGACCGAGCGCTTCGCCGCCGCATTCGCCGTGGCCTGGGAGGTGCACGGCCGTCAGCTTCGGAAGAAGACCCGAGTGCCCTACATAGCGCACGTGATGGCGGTGTGCTCGCTGGCGCTCGAGCACGACGCCGACGAGGATGTCGCCATCGCCGCGCTGCTGCACGACACGATCGAGGACTCGGTGGACGGCGCCGCGACCCAACGTCGCATCGATCAGGACTTCGGGCCGCGCGTCGCCGGGATCGTCACCGCCTGCAGCGACACCATCGCGGTCCCGGGCGAGCCCAAGCCTCCGTGGAAGGAGCGCAAGGAGCGGTATCTCCACCACCTCGAGCACGACGCCGACGAGGACGCACTCCTCGTGTCGGCCTGCGACAAGGTGCACAACGCCGGGTCGATTCTCGCCGACCTGCGAGCCGAGGGCGACCAGGTATGGCAGCGGTTCACCGTTCCGGACCCGCACGAGCAACTCTGGTACTACAGGAGCGTCACGAGCATCCTGCAGCGCCGCCTTCCGGGTCCGCTGACCGAGGAACTTGCGCATCTGGTGGAGGCGATCGGCGCGCACATCGATTAGCTCTCAGGCCGCGCAGTCAGATCGAAGCAGAAGGCGCGTGCGCCGGGGCGCATATGATGCGCGCCGATGAGCGCCCAACGTCCACTCGATGGCCGCGTGGCGGTGGTCACCGGATCGAGCCGCGGGATCGGCCGCGCGATGGCACTCCGCCTGGCTCGCGAGGGGGCCTCGGTGGTCATCACCGGCAAGTCGGAGAGCGGTACCGAGAAGCTTCCAGGAAGCATCCACACCGTGGCCGCGGAGGTCGAGGCCGCCGGAGGTTCTGCGCTGGCGGT
>PLDZ01000255.1 GCA_003136295.1 Candidatus Dormiibacterota bacterium | reverse complement strand
ACACGATGATGATCCCGATGTAGGCGATCTTCCGCCACCCCTTGAGCTTTTTCGAGGAGACAAATCCTAGCAGGCCGAGCAGCACGATCACGACCGGCATCTCGAAGGTCGCTCCGAAGATGAACACGATGATCAGGAAGAACCCGATGTACTGATTGAGATCTGGGAAGTACACGGCGTTGCCACTGAGGAAGTTGGTGAGGAAGTTGAGGCCGATCGGCATCACGAAGTAGGCGAAGACCGAACCGCCGGCAAAGAGCAGCAGCGCGCTGGCGATGAACGGCCCGACGAACTTCCGTTCCTGGGGACGAAGCCCCGGCGAGACGAAGTTCCACGTCTGCCAGAGGACGACCGGCAGCGCGATGATCAGACCAACCACTGCGGAGACCTTCAACGGGATGGTGATCCCCTCGGTGGGGTTCAGGATGATCGCCTGGTCGCCGGGGATGATGCTGTGCGAGTTGTGCAGCACCGTGTGGAGCGGGTGCAGCAACAGACTGAGGAAGAACCCGTTGAAGATGAACGCGACGGCCGTTCCGACGATCCAGGCCGCCATCACCCAGATGAGGACGCGTCGCAACTCCTCCAGATGCTGGACGATCGTCATCCGCCGTTCGTCGTCGCCAGCCACTCCCTGCACCTTACGTGCCTCCGGTCAGCGCGCGCCTGAGTGGCGCGTCAGCCAGAAACTGAGGGCTGCTGTGTCGTCGCGTCGGCCGGGACGGCCACGGGCTCGGCCGGCTGAACGGGCGCAGGAGCCGGCACGGGCGAGGCGACAGCCTGCACGGGAGCGGGCTGCGCCGGAGTTGCGCTCGTCGTCGTCCCCATCACCGCGTCGTGAGTCTCGGAGGAAGCCTTGCGAAATTCGCGGATCCCTTTGCCGATGCCCGCGCCGACGTCGGGCAGCTTTCCCGGACCCCAGATGATCAGGATCACCACNNCGAGCGAACGACTCGACGGTCCTGTCCACGTCCTCATTCGTGTGCGCTGTCGAAAGAAACGCGGTCTCGAATTGCGACGGTGGCCAGATGACGCCGGCTTCCAGCCACGCCTCGTGGAGGCGTCCGAAACGCACGCGGTCGGCACGCTTGACGTCGTCGAAGGTGCGCGCCGCGTCGATCCCGAGGAACGGCGTCACCATGCTGCCGACTCGGCCGACTGTGCATGCAACCCCAGCTTCCTCGGCCGCAGCCTCGAAGCCGGCCTGAAGCCGGTCTCCGAGACTCTCCAACCGGTCGTAGAGCGCGGGCTCCTCACGGAGCACGTCCAGCGCCGCGCTGCCGGCAGCCATCGCCGGTGGGCTGCCTGAGAGTGTCCCCGCCTGATAGACAGGCCCCGACGGGGCGATCTGCTCCATCANNCCGCCGTAGGCCACGCGAAATCCGGTCATCACTTCATCGAATACGAGCAAAGCACCCCATTTGGATGTGATGTCGCGAAGCCCGTCCAGGAACCCCGGCACTGGAGGGACGCATCCCATGTTTCCCGCCACCGGTTCCACGATCACGGCTGCAATCTGCTGGCCCTCGCGCTCGAAGGCGTCGGCCACCGCCTCTCGATCGTTGTAGGGAAGCACGATCGTTCCCGCGACCGCCGCGGCAGGCACCCCGGGCGATCCGGGAATGCCGAGGGTCGCGATCCCCGAGCCCGCCTCGGCAAGAAGCGCGTCGGCGTGACCGTGGTAGCCGCCGGCAAACTTCACGATCCGATCCCTGCCCGTGGCGGCGCGCGCGAGGCGCACCGCGGACATCGCTGCCTCGGTGCCCGACGTGACGAACCGGACCATCTCCACCGACTCGACGGCGTCGACGATGCGCTCCGCCAGCTGCACCTCGAGCTCCACGGTGTGGCCGTAAGCGATCCCCCGCTCGAGCTGGGCCCGGACGGCCGCCACCACCCGGGGCGGCTGATGGCCGAGGATGTGCGGCCCGTACGCGAGCACGAAGTCGATGAAGTCGTTGCCGTCCGCGTCGACGACGTGCGCGCCCTCAGCCCGGACGATGTGCGGCGGCACGCCGGGGACCGCGCGATAGGCACGCACGGGGCTGTTGACGCCTCCTGGCAGCACTCGCTCGGCGCGGTCGCGCAGCGCGCGGGCGTTGCTGTCCCTCACCGCGATCAGGTCTGCTGCCGCACGGTGATCGACTTCATGACATCCCCCTGGGCGATCTTCAGGGCCACGCTCATGCCGCTCTCCACCTGCCCGAACAGGTTGTACAGCGGCTGCAGCTGCGCCGAGTCATTGGCGATGCAGATGAAGAACTGCGACCCGTTGGTGTTGGCGCCGCCGTTGGCCATGGCCAGGGCGCCCTCGACATACTGCTGATGCACCGGCTCGTCGTTGAACTGAAACCCGGGACCGCCGCTGCCGCACGTCCCGGACGGCGTCGCCGGCGGCGCTGGCACGTGCCCGCTGCATGTCGGATCACCACCCTGGATCACGAAACTCGCGACCACGCGGTGGAACGGGAGGCCGTCGTAAAAGTGATTTCGTGCCAGGGTCACGAACACATTCACTGTGTTCGGGGCCAGATCCGGTTGCAGGCAGAGGACGATGTTTCCCTTGGCGGTCGCAATCGTCGCCTGGTAGAGCTTGGTCGCGTCGATGGTCGTGGCAGGCGCCGCGCTGTAGATGTGCACGCTCGCCGGTGGATTGATGGGTTTGAGCACCGGCCCGAACGTTGTGGTGGCGCAATTCGCGAATGGGATCGTGGGCGCCGCTGTCGGCGACGGACTTGGCGTCGGGGTCGGCGCGACGGGTGTGGGGGTCGGCACCGCCGGGAGTGGCGCACTCGCGCTGTTCACGCCGATGGCGATGGCCACGATTGCCACCACCAC
>PLDZ01000238.1 GCA_003136295.1 Candidatus Dormiibacterota bacterium | reverse complement strand
ACCCCGGACGGCGTCCCGGTCGATCGCTATGGCATCCCCAACGGGCTGACCGCACTCCGCGGTTATGCGTGTGTTCCGGTGCTGCTGCTCGGAACCCTGTCGCTGCCGGGGCGCCTCGGTCTCGTCCTGTGGGGCTGCATCGGCGGCTCGGTCGGCCTTCTGGACGCGGTCGACGGCTTCATCGCTCGCCGCTACGGGCCGGTCACCGTCCTGGGCAAGGCGATGGACCCGTTCGGCGACGCCCTCTACTTCGTGGTCGGAGCCATCGGCTCCTGGGCACTCGGGATCGTCCCGCTCTGGCTGGCGGTTTTGATCGTGGCGCGGTACGCGGGGCCGGTGGTGTTGACGCCGATCGTGCTGCTCACCGGCCGGCGCCCGGAGCTGGTCTACACCGTATGGGGACGGCGCAACACGCTGTTCACCGGCGTCGTGCTCTTCGTCCTCTATGTGGTCCGCCTCTTCGGGGGACCGGTCGACATACTGGCGCTGATCATCGCGCTCCCAACACTCGTGCCCACGGCGCTGCTGCATTTCGTTGCGCTCTTCCAGCGGGTCGCTGCGTCGCCGCGGGCAAGGTGACGGGCCGGGTCAGTCGGCAACCGAGGTACTGAGCACCTCCCGGACGTGGCTGAGCCATCCCACGGAGGCGAGGCCGTTTGCTGCCGGCACGTAGTTGCAGTCGAAGCCGTCGGCGAGCATCCGCGTCAGGCCGGCCTCGTCAAACCCTTCGTCGATGAGACGGTCGATGTCGCCCGTCGCTTCGATGACCGTGTCAGCCGACGCGTCATCCACGAACGCGTGCAGGGCAGCGTCGGGTGTGCCGTGGTCCTGCTGCCAATCCTGGTGGTAGTAGCCGGCCAGCAGCTGCGCCAGCGCCGGGTAGTCGGTCGCGGCGTTGTCGATCGCGATGTCGATATCGATGGTGCCGTTCATTGTCAGCGCTCCTGGTGTCTTTTGTCCCGAAAGGGAGAACGGGTCGGGTAGGCGGTCACGAGCGTGAACCCGCCGGGCAATTCGTCATTGCGGCGCAGGACGAGCCGGACTGCGGTGACCTGGGTGGGAACCACCACGCCCCGGCTGACCTCCGCATACGTGAGCACGTGACCGACCACCTCGCCCATGTCCTCGACAAAGGTGAAGGGCGCGCTCCGGTCTCTGCCGCCCAGCCATTTGGTGATGTCCGAGCTCCGCCGTGTGACCGCGATGTCGACGCACCGCTGCGCGGTTGCGCGACTGATGAATCGCCCCGCAGCGGCGACGCCCTCGCGGAGGATCCTGCGCATCTCATCGCCAGGGCGGGTGTCGACGTGGCGGCGCAGTGTGTGCCCGCCCCGACCCTCGTAGACGCTGAGGTCCTCGACCGGGATCCGGCGAGGGCGTGGCCCTGGAGCCGGCCGGCCAATGCCATCAAGCATGCGTGTGTCCTCCGCGCCTGTCGCTGAGCGGCAAGTGATCGCCGCGATACGCCGCAGTCTCTTCGGGGTGCGCGGACACCGCGCAGACGGTGACCCGGGCGGGCGGGACGCGAACGCATAATCACGGCGAGTGCTCGCAATCCTCAAGCCGACGCCTGCGCCCGGGTTCGCGATCGGCGACGTCCCGATGCCCTCGCCCTCGGCAGGCCAGGTCCTCCTCCACGTCCTCGCAGCGTCGGTGTGCGGCACCGACGTGCATCTCTACGACTGGAATCCCTGGGCCGCGGCGCGCGTGCATCCTCCGCGGGTGGTGGGCCACGAGGTCTGCGGTGAGGTGGTCGCGTGGGGCGAGGGCGTGCACGATCCGCCGCTCGGAACCCGCGTCGCGGTCGAGTCGCACATCGTCTGCGGCCATTGCGATGAGTGCCGTCGCGGCGACTTCCACGTGTGCGAGAACACACGCATCCTCGGTGTCGACGTCGATGGGGCGTTTGCGACCCACCTCGCACTACCGCTCGCGAACGTGTGGCCAGTCGGCGACACGGTTCCCGCGGAGGTCGCAGCCGCCATGGAGCCCTTCGGTAACGCGGTGCACGCGTGTTCGTACGGCGACCTCAGCGGGCGCACCGTGGTGGTGTTCGGCTGTGGTCCGATCGGTTGTGCGGCGATCGCCGTCGCGCGAGTCCGGGGTGCTGCTCGCGTCGTCGGCGTCGACCGCAACGCCTATCGGCTCGACCTCGCCGAGCGCATGGGTGCGAACGCGATCGTCCAGGCGACCGATGCCGCCGTTGACGACGCCGTGCGCCGTGCCGCCGGCGACGCGATCGACTGTGTGCTCGAGATGAGCGGATCACCGGTTGCGGTCGCGTCGGCGACGCGTCTCGTCCGGCCGGGGGGATGGATCAGCCTGCTCGGCATCGGCGACGGACCCGACGTCGTCGATCTGTCGAGCGATGTCGTCATGAAGGGCCTGAGCCTGTACGGCATCGCCGGCCGGCGCATTCCGGAGACCTGGGAGCAGGTGACCGCGTACGTTCGCGACGGCGTGATCGACGTGCGCGCGCTGATCACGCACCGTTTCGCGATGCGCGACATCGATGACGCGATCGAGTTGATGAAGTCAGGTCAATGCGGGAAGGTGACCCTCACGCCCGAGTAGCGACGCGCGGGGTATCGTTGGTCGCATGGTGATGAGTGCGGGCACGTCGAAGGCCGTCCAGGCCCTGAACGCGTCGCTGAACGAGGATCTCGAGGCGCTGCGTCGCGACGGGTTGTTCCGTCCTCTGCGCGTGCTCGAATCGGCGCAGGGTCCCGAGGTGGACATCGGCGGCAAGGCGGTGATCAGCCTGTCCAGCAACAACTATCTCGGCCTCAACACGCATCCTCGTCTGGTCGAGGCGGCATCCCGCGCCGCACTCGAATGGGGCGCGGGCAGCGGCGCGGTGCGCACCATCGCGGGGACGCAGACCCTGCACGAGGAGCTGGAGCGCCGGCTCGCGGCGTTCAAGCGCACCGAGGCGTCGCTCACCTTTCAGAGCGGGTACGCGGTGAACGTCGGTGTCATCGGCTCGATGCTCGACCAGGGTGACTGCGTTGTCAGTGACAAGCTCAACCACGCGAGCATCATCGACGGCATCCGGCTCACCAAGGCCGATCGGATTCTGTACGAGCACGTCGACGCGGATGACGCCGAGCGCGCGCTCAGCGAGGCGCGCGGCAAGGGATATCGGCGCATCCTGCTGGTCACCGACGGCGTTTTCAGCATGGACGGCGACATCGCCCCTCTTCCGGCGCTGGTCGAGCGGGCGGAGCAGTACGGGGCGGCGGTCATGGTCGATGATGCGCATGCGACGGGGGTGCTCGGCACCAACGGCCGCGGCACCACCGATCATTTCGGTCTCCACGGCAGGGTCGCGCTGAATATCGGCACCCTCAGCAAGGCGATCGGTGTTGTGGGCGGCTACGCCGCCTCGTCGCAGATCGTGCGCGATCACCTGATCCACAAGTCGCGGCCGTTCCTGTTCTCCTCCTCGCACCCCCCGGCGGTCGTCGCCGCCTGCATCGCCGCGATCGACGTGCTCGAGCAGGAGCCCAAGCTCATGGAGCAGCTCTGGAGCAACACCCGCCATTTCAAGAGCGGGCTCCGCGAGCTCGGCTTCGACATCGGCCAGAGCGAGACCCCGATCACCCCGGTGATGTGCGGNNTTCGCCCAGGGCATCGGGTTTCCCACCGTCGCCCGGGGCAGGGCCCGGGTGCGAACGATCGTCTGCGCGACCCACACGCACGAGCAGCTGGATCGAGCGTTGCTCGCCTTCGAGGAGGTTGGCACTCGTCTTGGACTGATCGGAGGACGCCATGACGCGTAACCCGATGACACCACCACGCTTCTGCGAGGTGCGTCCTTCGCGGGTCAGGCACCGCTAGCGATGGCCCATCGCACCGCAGCGGAACTCGAGGAGGAGCGGCTGGAGATCCTGACCGCGCAGCGTGACCGGGTGGCATTCGCGCCGCTCTACGAGCGCTACGTCGATCAGATCCACGCCTACGTCTACACCCTCACAAACAACATGGAGCAGGCCGACGACGTGACCGCGTCAACCTTTGCCAAGGCGATCGAGGAGCTTCCGCGCTTTGAGTGGCGCGGAGTCCCGTACTCGGCTTGGCTCTATCGTGTCGCCGGGAACCTGGTGGCCCGGGAGCGGCGCCGCCCGGCCTGGATCGAGCTCGAGCCACGCATGCTGCCCGACGCCGGCGCCGATCCCGCCTGGCATGCGGAAGAGAAAGATCGCGCCGAGGAGATACGAGCCGCCGTCGCAGGGCTGCCCCACGACCAGCGTCAGGCGATCCTGCTTCGCTTCGGCGGGGAGCTTCGGAACCGAGAGATCGCCGAGATCATGGGAAGAAGCGAAGGGGCGGTCAAGCTGCTGACCTTCCGAGCCCTGACCGCGCTGCGGCGCCGTCTCGGCGCGCCGATGCCGGCAGAGCGGCTCTCGAGGTCGGGGTCGTGAACGTCGAGGACCGCCTCGACGGAGCGCTCGCGGGCGACATGGTCGCCTTCGCCGCATCTCCGGAGCTCTCGGGGTTGGTCGACACCGGCGATGAGGTCAGCGCGGCGCTGGCGACCCGGACCCTGGACCCCGAAACGCGGGCGCAGATCTATGCGTCGGCGCTGGCGATCGCCGGCGCGTCAGGCCTCGGTGCGCGCATCCGCGCCCTGGGACTTGACCGAAGGGTGCAGGCAATCGCGGGCGGTGCCGTGGTCACGATGGCCGCAGCCGCGGCAGTCAGCCTTGCGATCACACGCGGCAAGCGGCACGACCCCGCGGCGCTCGGCGCCTGAGGCGCGCGCATGAACCCGGAGCCCGAGCTGCCGGAAGTCGAGCGGGAACGAATCCGCCAGCGTGATCGCAAGCGCGAGCGTCGCATGGTCGTCGACAACGCCGGGATCAAGCGCGTGCTCCCCGCGGTTGCGGAGAAGCGCCGGAAGGCGGCGGCACCACCCCCTCAGGACTCGGTGAGCTGACCGCTCAACACCTCGGTGTTTGAGGGAGTTGGGCTCCCGCCGGCAGGCTCGACGGTCGCCGCGATGCTCTTGTATCCGGCAAGGCTTCCCGGCACGACAGCCGTCCAGGGCCCACCGCCAAAACCAGGGGTGAGGAACGCGACGCCCTTGGGAGAGCCCTGCGGAGGGATCAGCCAGACTTCGTAGGCCTCGGAGCTGGGGATGGCGGCGAGCCCCTTGACGGTCAGAACGGCCTGGGTGCCCGAGGTATTGACCGCGAGGGTCCCGGTGGCCGTCGTGCCGGACACGGTGTAGGCGACAGGCGCCGGCGACGTGTTTCGCCCGGCCACGGCATAGATCCCGAGCACGAGCGCCGAGACGATGGCGACGGCTCCGACGGCTGTGAACGTCCGGCTCGCGGGAATGGCCGCCACCAGACGTCGCCACCAGGGCAGTCTGGCCGCGGCGGTCGCCTCGGCATAGACCTGCGCCATCAGCCGGCGGCGGAGTCGAGCGGGCGGCGGCACCACCTCGAGCGCGGCCGGAAGCAGCGAGGCGAGATCCGCGTACTCGGCTGCAGCGTGTTTGCACGATGCGCACGTGCCGAGATGGCGCTCAACGAGATCGCGGTCGGAGGCCTCGAGCGCGCCGACAGCGTCCAGCGCAAGCAAGTCGGTGGCTTCTTCGCAGCTCATTGGCTCGGCCATGGTGTCTCCAGGCGATCCGCGAGGCTGGCGCGCAACTTGTCGAGGGCGATCCGGACCCGACCCTTGACGGTACCCAGCGGCACCTCCATCTTGGTGGCGATCTCCGACTGCGAATACCCGCCGTAGTAGGCGAGCTCGATGGTCTGGCGCTGCTCTGCGGGCAGCTCGTCGAGCGCCTTGCGGACCTCTTGACCGCTCAGCTCGAGAGCGACCGCCGCCCAGGGGTCGCTGACCGCCGGCTCGATCGACTCGCCCTCGATCGGTGTGTCGAGCCGGGTGCGGTGNNCGTCGCCAGACCGCCAGGAACGATTCCTGAACGACGTCCTCGGCCGCACCACGGTCGCTGAGGATGCGCAGCGCGACCGTGTGAGCGAGGCCACCGTACCGGTCGTACAAAGCTTCGATCCCCTCGGGCGAGTGGGCAGAGATCGAGCGAACAATGTCGTCGTCACTAAGGTGCACTCTCATGCTCCGACACATGCTCGCGGGTTGCGCATCTGTTGGTACGGACGTGCCGGGTCGCTCGGATCACGCGGGCACGCGCCGTTGCGGCGCGGGTCCACGCGAGCTGCTCCTACGAGACTTTGACTCGACCGCCGCGAACCCGTGCCGCGGTCGACTGGAGGAGCACGGGCTCGTCGGGCTGATGAACGACGACCGCGGCCGCCGATGGCCGCAGACTCGTGGCAGCGGGCCCTTCAAAGACCACCTTCACAGCGCCCGCGGCGGTGCCGGCCTGGGCGATCGCGAGCGCCGCCGTGTATTCATCGAGCGGAAACCGGTGAGTCACGACGCCGTCGACCGGGAAGCTCGAATCGCTCAACCACTCGCGAATCGTGCCGAAGGTTCGCTTGCCGTCCGGCTCGCGGCCGTAGGACGCGGCGCCGCGTACGGTGAGCTCGCGAGCCCAGATGAGCGACCACTCGATCTCGTGCCGGCCTGAGCGGCCGCAGAGGACCAGCGTGCCACCGGCGCGGAGCAGGCGCACCGCGAGGTCGATGCTGAGCGCCGAGGCGCGGCAGTCGAACACCACGTCGACGCCACCGTCGAGCACCGGGAGCCCACCACCGGCGGGTCGCATCAGGCGGGCCTCCATGTGCTCGGCGGTCTTCTGGAGCATCTGCTCGGACGATCCGTGCCAGACACGATTGGCGCCGATCGATCGGATCGCCATGAAGGCTGCGTTCGGATCCCCGTTGAGGGGAGCGCTCTCACGATGGCGCCGGCCGAGACGCGGCCGGGTGACGCTCCGCGAGTCGTGGAGCACGATGATGTCGAGATCGGGGTGCAGCCGTCGGAGCGTCGCCACGATCAGCCGGCTCAGCGCTCCTGTCCCGATCACGACGGCCGTGTCGCCGCGACGCGTCCAGCGCAGGACGGCGTGCAGGGCCGAGGCCGCGGGCTCGGCGAGGACGCCGCGCTGGTCGGAGATGCCGTCGGCGGGGACGAGCATGTCCTCGTGAACGAGGAAGCCCTCGCTCCAGCCACCGCCTGCCTTCTCGCTCGAACCGACCGACCGGCCCGAGCAGAGCGAGCCGCCGCGGTCGGCGTTCTCACACAGGTGGGTCTCGCCGGCGCTGCAGCGACGGCACTCGGCGAGGCCCTTGTGAGCGCAGCGCAGCGTCGGCTCGACCAGGACGCGATCGCCCTCGTGAGCCCACCGCGTCGAGCATGCACGCTCCACGACTCCGACGACCTCGTGGCCGGGAATGAAGGTGCCGGCGGCGCCGTAGGCGGTGAGCACGTTGGGCACCGGGTCGCGATGGACGAGGGCGAGATCGGTGCCGCAGATGCCGGCCAGTGCCGGCCGGATGAGCACCCATCCGGGCCCGGGCGGAACCGGGGTCCTGACGTCACGCACCTCGACGGGAAGCGAGGAGCTCGGCTGGGCGCGGCGGCGCCGGCCGCGACCCCGGCCGCCGGAGCCGGGGTCGAGAAGGGTCGGGTCGACGACTAGCGCCCGCATCGGGCGTGCCAAAGGGTGAAATGGCCGCNNGTGCAGCATTGACAATGGGTCTGATGACCGATCAGCCACCGCCTCCCGGCCCGCCACCCGCCGATCTGGGAGCCACGCCGCCAGGTTGGGGATCGCCACCGAGCGGCTGGGGCTCACCCCCTCCGGGATGGGGATCGCCACCGCCGGGCTGGGGCGCGCCGCCCGGTGCGTGGGGACCGCCGCAACCCGGCTGGAATCCCGGGTTCATGCCGTCCCAGGTCGGATCCGGCCGATTTCGGTCGATGTCGGTCGGCGAGTGGCTCGATGCGACGTTCACGCTCTACCGGCGCAACTTCGCATTGATCGCGTCGATCAGCGCCGTCGTCCAGATCCCCTACGCGCTGCTCACGTGGCTGCTCTTCGAGGTCACCGGCGTCGCCACCTTTGTGCGCTCGCCCTTTGCATCATTCTCTGGGCAGACCATCACCCGGGCGCAGGAACAGCAGCTCCTCAACACCGATCTCGGCGTGCTCGCGGTCACCATCGGCCTGGTGCTTGTCAGCCTCCTGGTGATCGTTCCGCTCGGGGAGGCCGCGACGACGCGGGCCGTGAGTGACCGCTATCTCGACCGCCCCAGCTCGCTGCTCGCGGCATATCGGGCGGCCTGGAGCCGCCTCGGGGCGCTGATCGTCATGATCTGCATCCTCATCGGAGCGTATGCGGCGTCCCTCGGCGCGGTCGTTGTGCTGGTCCTGCTCCTCGGCACCGCCGGTGCCGGCGGCCTTGGAGCCCTGCTCGCCGTGCTGGCGATCATCGCGCTCGTGCCGGTGTTGATCGTCGTCTACGTGCGGACAGTCGTCGCGGTTCCGGCGATCGTCCTCGAGCGCGTCTCAGGCTGGGGCGGACTGCAGCGGAGCTGGCGCTTGATCAGCGGCCGGTTCTGGCCGACGTTCGGGCGGATGCTGCTGCTGGGGCTGATCACGTCGATCATCTCCTCGGTGATCGCGGCCGTCTTCGAACTCCCCGGTTCGGCACTCCTCCCGAGCAACACGTTNNGTCTTCGACCAGGTGGCAAGTGCGATCGCGGCGGTCTTCGTCGGCCCGATCACCTACATCGGCGTGACGCTCCTCTATTACGACATCCGCATCCGCAAAGAAGGCTTCGATATCGAGATGCTCGCACGGTCGCTGTGAGGCGCACGTTCGTCGCCGTCCTCATTGGTGTCGCGCTGATGACCGGTGTCGTGACGGCGACGGCGCCCGCGCGGGCCGCCGGAGCCTGCGTGACCCTCGAGTACCTCGCGCTGCTCGGACGCGCGGAGGGCGCGCTCACGGCCGTCCCGGCGCAGCCTCCGGCGGCGCTGGCCGCGGTCACCGAGGCGGAGGGCCTCGCGCCGTCGTCCAGCCCTGAGCTCGCCTCGATCCTAGCCGCGCTGCGCGCATCGCCCCCGGATGTCACCGGAAGCAGGCAGCGCATCAACCTCATCGCCACCACGCTCGCGTTGCCGGCCGGGTCGGCGTGCAGCGTCGATTCCCGCGCCGCCGAGAATGCCCTCCACCAGGTGTACGCGTCGTCCGTTTTTGCCGATCTCGACCAGAACCAATCCCCGTCGATCCTCGAGCGGATCGGCGCGGCCATCAACTGGATCCTCTCGCACCTATTCGGATTGCTCGGCAGCGGGGGGTCGATCCTGCTCGGCCTGCTCGTGCTCGGCGCCATCACGGCATTTGTCATCTACCGGCTGCGTGGCGTGGCCGGCGGGCGGCGCGCACTCGGTGTGGACGAGCCGGCAACCGCCGGCGACGACCCGGAGCGCGAGTGGCAGCTCGCACTCGCATCGGCGCAGCGGGGGGACTATCGCGAGGCGATCCGGCGCGCGTTCCGTTCCGCGTTGCTCGATGTCGCCGATCGGCGAGCCCACCTCGATCGCGCCTGGACCACCCGAGAGATGCTCGCGACTCTGTCGGGGGATGCCGAGCTGCTGGCCGTGGTCGCGCCCGCCGCCGCGTCATTCGACAGAGCCTGGTACGGCGGAGTTCCTGTGGGCGCCGGTGACTGGGACGTCGCGCGAGGACGGTGCGAGGCCGTGCGGCGGGTTGCGCGTCGCGCCGCTGGAGCGCTGCAACCGTGAGCCGCCCACCGCTGTCCGCGATGCTCACGCTGATTGGGGCACTCGGCATCCTCGCCGTCATCGCAATCACCACCGCGATCCCGCCCAACGACCAGGCCAACCCGTCATCCCGATCCGCCGGCACACTGGGCACGCTGGCGCTCTATACGTGGTTCTCGAACCTGGGTCTCAACGTCGACCGGCTGACCGGCACGTTCGATCTCACCCGGAGCGATGTCGTCGTCTGCTACGACCCCACGGTCGCGCTCACCGACGCCGACGTCGGAGCCGTCATGACGTTTCTGCGCTCGGGTGGGGACCTGGTCCTGGTGGTCACCTCTGACAGCCTCGCCACAGCGGCTCCGTTGCTCCGCACGCTCGAGATCAACCCCTCCGCATCGGTAGGAAGCGGAGTCGCGACGGTCGCGCAGCCGTTTGACAGCACCGATCGCGTCCATTCGGTACCGGTCGGGAGCGGATTGACGTTCTCCAACCAGGCCCCGCTGGTCCCGATGCTCGTTGAGCACAGCCAGGTCGTCGCAGCGATGGTGCGCGTGGGAGTCGCCGGCCGCGCCTACGTCCTCGGTGACACGGCGCCGCTGTCGAATGACGGCCTCCGGCATGGGGATTCATCGTTCCTGGCGCTCAGCCTGCTGCAACGTGCCCGTGGCGGCCGGATCAGCTTCGATGAGTACCACCACGGCGAGGGAACCAGGTCCGATGGCACGGGCGCGATCTTCGACGGCCCGGTCGGCCTGGCGGCACTGCTCGTCGGTCTCGTGGTGCTGCTTGCGATCGCCGTGAACGGTCGCCGGCTCGGCAAACCCTCGCGCGATGGCGGCGAGGCGGTGGTGCCGAGCGCCACCGCGTACGTCACCGCGATGGGGCAGCTCTTCGCGCGCAGCCGGCAACGCGGACCGATCGCCGCGCGGTACGCCGATGAGCTCAAACGAAGGGTCGGTGCGGCGACGGGCGTGGACTGGCATCTCGACGACGCGGCCTTCTGCGCGGCGCTTTCGCTCACCAATCCGCACTCGGCGCCTGCACTCGGGGCACTGCTCGCGCACGCTCGCCAGCTGGCATCGGGCCGGCCGGAAGAGAGCGAGTTGCTACGGCTGGCACGCGATATTGATGCCTGCGAGCGCCAGTGGACGGGTGCGCCGGTTGGATGATCGCGTGAACGCGCAGGGCACAATGCCTCCCGTGGCCACCCAGAGCGACGCCGCGGCGTTGCGCGCGGCATTGCACGAGACGATGGGTCGCGCCGTCGTCGGCCAGATCCAGGTCATCGATGGGCTGTACATCGCGGTCCTGTGCGGCGGCCATGTGCTCCTCGAGGGAGTCCCGGGCACCGCCAAGACGTTGATGGCACGGACACTGGCGGCGGCCCTCGACGCGCGCTTCACGCGTATCCAGTTCACGCCTGACCTGCTGCCCTCCGACATTGTCGGGACCAGTGTCTATCGCCCGGACTCGGGCACCTTCGAGTTCCGCGAGGGACCGATCTTCACCGACACGCTGCTCGCCGATGAGATCAACCGCGCGCCGGCAAAGACGCAGTCCGCGCTCCTCGAGGCGATGGAGGAGCGCCAGGTCACCTCCGATGGTGAGAGCCGGCCGCTCGGCGATCGCTTCCTCGTGGTTGCCACCCAGAACCCCGTGGAGTACGAGGGGACCTACCCACTCCCGGAGGCGCAGCTGGATCGGTTCTTCTTCAAGCTCGAGGTGAACGTCCCCGAACCCGCGACCGAGATCGTGATGCTGCGCCGTGTCGACAGCGGGTTCAATGCGCACGACCTGACGGCCGCGGGGGTGACAGCCATCATCGACGCCGCGGCCCTCGCCAGAGTTCGCGCTGAGGTCGCGGCGGTTCGCGTCTCTGACGAGGTGCTCGGCTACATCTCGTCAATCGTGACCGCAACCCGGACAAGCCCGGACCTCTCGCTCGGAGCCAGTCCGCGCGGGTCGATCGCTCTGCTGCTCGCCGGCAAGGCGATGGCCGCCATCCAGGGGCGCGACTACGTCGTCCCCGATGACATCAAGGACATCTGCATCCCCGCACTCCGGCACCGGATGATCCGCCGCCCCGAAGCAGAGATCCAGGGTGTTTCGGAGGTCGCCGCCGTGCAGCGCGCTGTGGGCAGGGTCCCGGTCCCCAGGTGACGGCGCTGCGATGACGTGGCGTGGTGCCGGCCTGATGCTGGTGCCGGTCGCGGTCGTGGCGATCGGCGCGGCGGTACCGGCGCTGTTGATCGTGGGCCTCGTCCTCTTCCTGGGGTGCGCCTTCGCGATCGTCGTCGACTCGCGACGCGCTCCGGGCAAGGCGGTCCTTCGTGTCGAGCGCGTCTGCAACGACCTGCTCTCGGTCGGCATCGCCAACCGCGTGACCCTCGCGGTCAGCGCCCGGACCGCGGGTGCGGCCGCGATCCTGCACGAGCGTGTCCCGCCCGGTCTGCATCCGTCGCAGATGCGGTGGAACGTGCGCCTGCCCGCCGCCGTCGAGTACACGGTCACCCCGGCGGCGCGCGGCGACGTCACCCTCGGGCCCGTTGTCGCCCGGGTCATCGGCCCGTGGGGTCTCGGCTGGCGCCAGACCACGATCGACTCGCAGCGCCCCGCGCGAGTCGATCCGAATCTTGCTGCTATCGATGTGTACGAAGCGCTGGCGCGGCGCGGACAGCTTGCCGAGCTCGGGCTGCGCACGATGCGCCTGCGCACCGAGGGCAGTGAGTTCGAGCGCGTGCGCGAAGCGTTTCCTGACGACCCGCTGCGCGCGATCAACTGGCGCGCCACCGCGCGCACCGGGCGCCTGATGGCCACCGAGCTGATTCCGGAACGAGCACAACCGCTGGTGATCTGCCTCGATCACGGCCGCCTGATGGGGATCGGTGCGGGCGAGCTCACCAAGCTGGATCACGCGATCAACGCGGCGCTGCTCCTCGTCCACGTCGCGCTCCGCAGCGGCGATCGCGCCGGGATGCTCGCATTCTCGGACACGGTCACCGGCACGCTTCCCCCGCGCGCCGGGACCGCGCAACTGCGGCGCTTTCTCGATGCCACGCGACCGATCCAGCCCGGCGAGACCGAGGCAGACTATGACGACGCCCTGGCGTTCTTCAGCAGGTGGCAGACGCGCCGATCGCTCGTGGTCATCTTCACCGACGTACTCGACCCCGATCAGGGGAAAGCGCTCATCCGGCAGTGCGTACGCCTGCGCCGCCGGCACCTCCCACTGGTGGTCACGGTCCGCGACCCCGCGCTCGACGATGCCGCCAACGCTATCCCGCGAAGCGGTGACGATGCGTACGCCCGCGCTGTCGCCGGTGGTCTCATCGCGGATCGCGACGATACGCTGCGATTGCTGCGCAGTTCGGGTGTCGAGACCATCGACGCCGACGCGCGCACCCTGTCACCCCGGCTCGTGAACCGCTATCTCGACCTCAAACGGCGAGCGCGCCTGTAAGGGGGCGAACGCGCTCGCCGAGAAGCCTAGCGAGCCGTGCCCGCGAAGTTTCTTCGTGTTGCAGGGTCGATCAGGAGCGCATACAGAACGATCACCTGAAGCGCCAGGTACACGACGAGAACGAGGTCCCCGGTGCTCGTGTTCACGCGGCTGAAATCGGTGAGCGCGAAGATGATGCTGATGACGTCGAGCACGACGATGATCCACCGCGCGACATTCGACGGACGCCCGACGACGATGCCGAGGATCAAATCGACGATACCGATGACCAGCGGCACGGCGGCAAACACGAAGAACAGGGCTCCGGCAGCATTGACGAATGTGTTACCGAACTGGTTTGCGTAGTTGTCGTATCCCGGGATGGTGTGCAGAGCGGCGTGCCCGGCGGCGAGGAGGTAGACGCCGATCGCGACCGAGGCCGCTGCCACCAGGAGGATCAGGATCGCCTTGAGGATGATGATGATCTGCGCGATCGTCAGCCAGAACGTTCGCTTGTGCACCTTGACCACGACGGGCTGCGGCATCGGCTGCGAGACGTACGGCTGGACAGGCATCTGACCCGCGTACGCGCCACCGGGAGAATACGGACCCTGCGGCGGGCCGGCTGGCGGCCCACCGGGCGGTGCGACTCCTGGCGGCTCTGGGGGCAGGCTTCCTGGTGGCTGGGGCGGCAGTGCTGCCACGATNNGCGATCTTGTCGTGCCAGCCTTGCTTCCGCGGGTCGAAGGCAGCCCAGATGAGGCCGATGTCGAAGGGGATCGAGCTGATCACATAGCCGACAAAACGACCCAGCGCTCGACCGACCCCGATGTTCTTGCCGGTCGCCGCGTCAACGACGTGCAGTCCGAGCAACCGCTGGCCGAGCGTTCCGCCGAGCTGAGACCAGAGGATGACGAAATAGAGCAGCTCGGCACCGAGTCCGATGAGCTCGAAATACCCGAAGGAGGCAGGATACGAGGCCTGACAGGTGTTGGTCGCCACCCCTGAGTTGACGGCGTTGTTGAAGCAGTTGAAGAAGGTGCTGAGCGCCGATCCCTCGACGACGACGAGAACGACCACCAGCGGAACCCCGACGATGATCGCGTCGATCACCGCGGCGACGAAACGAATCCAGAAGCCGGCATATGCGATACCCGGGGCCGGTCCCTGCTGCGGTCCTGCGTAGTAGGTGGGCACCGGATACACCGGAGGCGGCGGCGGGAGGTACGACTGCCCTCCATCCCATTGACCGGGCGCCTGAGGCGGGGGAAGCGGCGGCCCTCCTTCGGTCATCGAGCCGGACACTAGCAGGCTTGCCGGGTTTGTGACCCTTGCAGCCGAAACGTCACCTCACGCGGTTTCGGGCATCGCCTCCACAGCGGCGATCACCGCGCGCGTCAACTGCGTCGGCGTCGAAGCGCCTGATGTCACGCCAACCCGGCGGACGCCGCGGAACCACGAGGGGTCGAGGTCCGCGGCGGTATCGACGAGGTACGCGGGGCGATGACCTTTCTCCTGCACCACCTGCACGAGCCGCTGGCTGTTGCTGCTGCGGTCGCTGCCGACAACAACGACGCAATCGACGTCGTCGGCTGCGAGCACCGCTGCCTCCTGCCGCTCCTGGGTGGCGCGACAGATCTCGTTGTGCACTTCGATGGTTGGAAAACGTTCAACGAGGCGCTCGATGATCGACTGTGTGTCCCACATGCTCAGCGTCGTCTGACACGTGACCGCCAGCGGCCGCTCGTCGGGCAGGACGAGCGCGTCCACCTCGTCGATGCTCTCGATGAGGGTTGTGTGCTCGGGAGCGATGCCCAGCACACCGGCGGGCTCGGGATGACCTCGCTTGCCGATGTAGATGACGTGGTGACCGCTCGCCACCAGCTCCCGGACGAGGTCGTGCGTCCGGGTCACGTCGCTGCAGGTGGCGTCGACGAGGTTGAGCCCGCGCGCCCGGGCCGCTTCGACAACTGCGGGCGAGATGCCGTGAGCGGTGAAGATGACCGTGCCCTCGGTGACCTGTTCGAGCGCCTTCATGCGATCCGGTTCGGCCACCAGCGCGACGCCCGACTCCTCGAGCTCGCGCGTCACATGCTCGTTGTGCACCAGATAGCCGAGCATGGTGACGGGCTCGTGGCCCGCGCGCGCCGCGCCTTCCCGTTTCGCGATCCGTATTGCTTCCACCACACCGTGGCAATAGCCACGCGGCGTGATCCGGACGACTTCCATCAACTCCAGTCTACGCGGGGGTTTCCGCTGGACGGTCGAACTGGAATGATCGTCGCCGTCTCGGGCTTCGACCCGCAAGCAGCAGCCACGAATAGAGGAGCACGCCGACCGCGGCGCCGATGGCGAGCTTGGCTCCGTCTGGAAGCGCGCTCGGCGAGACGAACGCCTCGAGGGTCCCGGCGATGATGAGGAGGCTGGCGGCGCCAAGCACGAGCAGCACGGCTCGCACCGCCACCCGTGCAAGTGCTTCGCCGCGGCGGAGTTGGCCGGGGCGGAGGATGGCATCGCCGAGCATCAGCCCGGTACCGCCACTGATCACGATCACGCTCAGTTCGAGCACGCCGTGAGGCACGATCAGGGACCAGAACTGGACGTCATAACCACCCAGACGGACGGCTGCGGCTACGGTCCCGAGCATCCATCCGTTGGTGAGCAGCACGAGCGCTGTGGGAATGCCGAGCAACATGCCGCCGGCGAAGCAGATGAGCGCAACGCGGATGTTGTTCTGGATGATGAATGCCGCCGCAAACGGGGCATCCTGCACGCCGGTTCCGATCTGACCGCGGGCCATCTCGTCAAAGAGCGATGGTGGTACTAGCGAAGCGCGCAGGTCAGGACGCAGATCCACCGCGACCCAGCCGGCGACGAAGCCGATCACCATGAGCGCCAGGCTTGCGACGATGTACGGCCATGCCGCTCGGAAGGAGCGGGGGAGCGCGGTGGCGAAGAACGGCCCGACCGCCCCAATGCGCCACGGTCTGCCGCGATACAGCAGCGGATGCGCTCGCGCGCAGAGTGTGTTGAGGTATTCCGTGATCGGCGCGTCCGGGTGATCTCGGCGCGCGATGGCGAGATCGCTCGATGCNNAGATAGACGCGCTCGATGAACAATTCCGGCGGCCAGATCCGCTCGGGAGCGCCGGGCGGCAACCCGAGCCGATCGAACAGGCGCTTTGCGATGTCCGCCGCCAGGTCCGCTCGGAGCTTTGGGCTGAGTCCCGGGCGCGAGAGGAAGACTCGCAGCGCGTCGTGTTCGAAGCCGCCGACACGGTCGAGCCCGTCGATCGGCGGTCCCGCATCGGGAGTGCGAAGGATGATCGGCGGCGGCGCGACCGCCGCCGCGAGGGTGACCATCGCCCGGTCGCGGACCACGATCGTGCCCGCGCCCAGATCACCGAGGCGACGCGTCTGCGGCTGGAAGAACATCACCACGATGCCGATCAACACGACGACGACATCCACGATACGGATGACATTGCGCACCGCGAGTGCGCCGAAGTCGGCAGCAGAACCGTCGAAGCGGATGACCCGAAGACCCATGGCGCTCTTGCCCGGGGTCTTGCCTCCGGTCACCGCCTCGGCCACGAAGAAGTATCCGAAATACACGAAGGCGGCGAAGAATCCCGCGCCGGCATCAGCGAAGCCCGCGCCCTCGGTGCTGGTGACGAACACGCTCGCGACTGCACCGTAGAGCAGGATCGCGATCAGCGTGAGCGGCACAGCCAGGAGGTTGTCGAGGATCTGTGCCACCAGCCGGCTGCCGAGACCCGCGATGCTGTATCCCAGCGTGACGTTGTCCGACGTCCTGACGCTGATCGTGTCGAACTGACCCGATTCCACCGGATCATCCTCGCACGGCTGCGGCCGCCCGCCACCATCGTCGCGTGACGGTGACCCGCGGGCGTCAGTCGATGATGGCGACCGTCTGACCTTCCTGGACCACCTCGCCCTCGCTGACCAGGATCTGCGTCACCGTGCCCGAGGCGGGGGTCGTGATCGGTATCTCCATCTTCATCGACTCGAGGATCATCAGCGTGTCGTCCTCCTCGACGGCCTGCCCCACCTCGACGACGATCTTCCAGAGATTGCCGACCAGCTCGGCCTTGATCTCGGTCACCCTGCCCTCCTCATACCGGTGGCACGCCGTGCTTGCGCCAGGCGCGCCGCTGCCGTTTTGTCTCAGCGCCCTCGAGTGCGTCGATGATCACCCGAAGTGTTTCCCCGGGATCGATGATGTCATCGACCAGCCCATGAGGCGGCGATGAACGGGTCGATGGTCTGACGAACCGCCGCCGCATACTCCGCCCTTGACGCCACCCATCGCGAGGGAGCGTGCACGGCGGTCAGCGAGCGCCGCGGTGAGCTCGTCGAGGCTCGGTGTGTCCCGATCCTCGGTCACCCGTCGTCCGAGCCGGTGCTCATCGCACGCCGAAGGTCAGGCAGCGACGCCGATGATGCGGCCGTCGATCCAGCCGGTCCAACCGTTGGAGCAGATCACTCGTGCCCACGCTCCGCGGACCTCGGCAACCTGAATGGGCAATCCGGGGGCGAGGTTGGCCACGACGGGTCCGGACGGGGCAGGGGCACTCCACGCTCGCAGTCCCTGCGGCGGGACCGAGTGATTCGGCGCCCACCCACCCCCAGGGGAAGGCTGGGGCGCCGGCTGGGCTTGTACGGGCTGTGCCTGGTACGCCTGAGCGGGCTGCGGTGAGTAGGCCGGCTGCACCGGTTGTGCCTGCGCGGGCTGATACGGCTGCGGCGTGAAGCTCGGGGTCGGCAGCGGCTGGCCAACCGGGGTCCCGGATGGGATCGAGCTTGGCTGCGGAAACGCGGGCTGCTGGAACGTGGAGGCTGCAGGGATTGCCGGCGTTGGGGTCACTGCCGCTTCGTCGACAGCTGTGGAGTCGGGCTCGAAATCGGTATCAACCGCGTCGGATGCCACGCTTGCTGCTTCCTGGTCGACCACGGAGGCGGTTTCAACGCCACCGATGGCATCGAGCAGCGTGCTCGTGCGTGCGAGCTCGGCGACCGCCTGCACGAACGTGTGCTTGCTCAAGCCGTCCAGGTAGACATACGTCTGCACCACGACGGTGGTGTCAGCGCCAGACCGTTCCACTGCGGCGGTGACGGAGCCGGGGCGCGAGGCGACCAGCTGATTGGCGGCATCGACGTTGTCGCCGGTGAGCGTCACGCTCCGCCGGATGGTGACGCGATCGGCGCCGTCCGTCTTGAGCACCGTCAGGTCGACAGGCGCTGTGCTCAGCGTTCCGGCCTTCAGCCCGAACGAGAAGTCCGTGCCGGGCTCGAAGCGGTCGGAGGCGATCTCCAGGTCATCGTCCGACGAGCACCAGGTGGTGATGCTCTGCTTGACCTCATCAGGTGTCATGGGTTTGATCTCCTCTCCGCATCCTCGAAGGCTGCGGCGACTATACGGTGTTCACGATGCGCGAGCCGGGTGCGCCGCGGCCTCGCCCATCGCGAGCAAGCCGTCCAGCACATCACCGATCTTATTGATTGCGAGCGAGAGATGGCCCTCGGCAGGGAGGAGGTGTTGCTCCGCCCCGGGGATGTGGGCCGCAAGCCACGCACCGTGCGCCATCGGCACCATTCGATCGGCGCCTCCTTGCCAGACGGCAACCGGCGTCTCGATGGCCGGGACGTCGAATCCCCACGGCGTGACGAACGCGATGTCGTCATCGCGCCAACCTGAGATCCCTGTCGATACGGCGCGTTGGAAGCTGCCGGCCATGAACTCGGCGTAACCGCCGGTGAGCACCGAACGGTCGACATCGCTGACGAGGCCGCCCAAGGAGGCCGCGACCTCCGCCGGTTGGACGTCCTTCAAGGAAGCCGCCTCGCGCTCGAGGAAGGGTTCGAGCGCCTCGCGACCGTTCGCGGCCGCCTCGAACTCCTCGACGTTCTCTGCTCCCATGCCGGCGAGCCAGTCGAGCGCTGGCGCCGACCTCGGCGCGACACCGGCGAGCGTCGCCGTCGCGATGACACGGTCAGCAAGCAATGCTGCACAGGCCAGGGCGTGGGGGCCGCCACCGGACTGTCCAGCGCAGAAGAATGAGCCGATGTTCAACGCATCGAGGATGGCCTGCACGTCGGTCGCCACATCGCCAACGGCCCGGCCCGTCATGGCGGACGACCCGGCGTAACCGGGGCGGGAGAACGTCAGGAAACGCAGGTCGCGCCTGGCAAGCTCGGCGACGAGCGGAGCGTACGCGCCGGCCGCTGACGGCGTCCCGCTGTGAAACAGAAAGCAGCGCCCGCTTTCGGGTCCGGCGGACACCACCTCGAGCTGCCGGCCGTCGGGCGCCTGGACCATGTGCCAGCGTGTTTCGGAACTCACTATCTCATGGTACCGAGCCACCGCAAACGCGAGGATGCTGACGCGTTTCAGCACTCCAGGTCGTACGCGGTGGGGTGCGAAGGCTGGTAGAGACCGATCTCTCCGCCTCCCGGAATTCGCATGCGGGACAGCCGTCCGAACCGGGCGGTGCTGATCGGCCCCGTGAATTCCACCCCTTTGGCGGTCAGGTCGGCGACGGTTCGATCGATGTCGTCGCACATCAGGAAGAGTTCGTGATGTCCACCAGGCGAGCCCTCGCCGGCAGGATGGACGCCGAGCTCGGCCGGCGGGAGCTTGAAGATGAGCCAGCCTCCATGAATGTCGACGTTCGGCATCTCGAGCACATCTCGAAAGAACGCCCTGGCTCGTTCCGGATCATCCGCGTATACGACGCAGTGCGTGGCGGTGATCACCCTGGATCGCGACCGGTGATCCCAGGCAAGCGCTGCCTGAGCGGCGCGTCGTCAGGCACGGGAATTGCCGCGGCGAAGACGCCGATCTCCCTCCACGCGTCCGCCACCGGGCTCAACTCGTCCTGGCGACGATGGAGGCGAAGGCGGCCTTGGGGTCATCGCCGATCTGCTGCACGACTCTGTCGAGCGCGCGATCGGCGAGGACGAACACACCTTTCTCATTGATGGCGGGCATGGCGGGCTCCTCTTTGTGGACTGTTCAAGTGTCGCAGCAGGGGGCTGCCTCACGCCTCGAGTCGGTGCGCCCCGCGACTGGCGGCGTTCAGGGTTCGTGCGCTCGCAGTGTGACGGGCTGATAACGCACGAGGCGTGCGCAATCGCAGCGGATAGGCTGCCTGAAGTGAGCAGATCTCTCCGGTCTGCCCGGTTGATCATCGCGATCGCCGCGGCCCTGCTGATCGCATACGCGGTCATCTGGACCCAGGTCAGCAGCTTCGATATGGGTCGGAGCGATTTCACCGCGTTCTATGTCGGCGGGACCCTGCTCCGCGATGGACACACCGGTGACCTGTACAGCCCGGCGGTGCAGCAACCGCTGCACAGCGCGCTGATCGCTCCGGATACTGAGGCGAACCTCCCGTTCGTCAATACCCCGGTCGCCGCCGCGCTCGTGCTGCCCGCGACCTTCCTGCCACTCGACGCGGCGTATCGCGTCTGGTCGGTCCTCGAGCTTGCGGTGCTCCTCCTCGCCGTCGTGCTCGCCGTGCGGAGCGTGGAGTGGCCCCCTGGCACCCCGCGCATCTGGCAGACGGCGGTAGGTGCTGCGGCGCTCGCCGGGATGGGTACCTGGACGATGTTCCTGCAGGCGCAGTGGACGCCCGTGCTCGCCCTCGGTCTCGTCCTCGCCTACCGGTCGTGGCGTGGCGGACACCTCGCAACCGGTGCCGCGGTGCTGGTGGTGTCGGCCGGGATCGCCAAACCGCACCTCGCCCTGGGATTGCTGGCGTTCCTGCTCGGCTGGCGCGAACGCCGGGTGATCACCGGCGCCATCGCCGGAGCCGCGGGACTCGCGCTCGCGTCAATCGTCCTTGTGGGGCCGGGAGGTGACGCGGGATTCGTGAGCGTCCTCGCCTCCTCGACCACGCGGTGGGAGCTCGCGTCCATGGTGAGTTTCATCGGGGTGGTCGGATCCCTGTTCGGCAACGGGCTCGGGGCGCATCTCATCGGCCTCGTCGCCTCCCTGCTGGCCTGCGCGACCGCAGTCTGGCTCGGCACGACCGTCCGCCGCGACCCGAGCCGGCTGGACACGGCCCTGGTTGGTGCTGCGGTGCTCTCCCTGGTTGCCTCGCCACACGCATACCCGGACGACCTCGTGATGCTCGCCCCGGCGCTGGTGATCGGCGTCGCGGCGGCGGCACGGCGCACCGGATCGATCTCGGTGCTCACGTTCGCGTCGCCCGTGACGCTCGTGCTCGGCGCCTGGGCCGTGATCACCGTTGCCGCCGCTGTCGATCTCATCGACGGGGCGACCTTTCCGCCGGGTCAGCTGGCCGGGTGGGCGCTGGTCGCCGCAGCGGCGCTCGCCTGCATCGCGACCCGTGGGAATCGTGAGCGTGCCGAGGTGCCGAGACTACAGGTGGCTGGTTTTGGGGGCGCCCAAACCCGTAGCTAGTCGGTAACGTCTTCGGCGTCGATCGCCTCTCGGCGGTAGGGTCCTCGCGCAGATGCCCCTTCAAGGACTTCGAGCGCCAAGCCCGCCAGATCTTTCCACGACGCGCCGGAGACCGCTGCACCTCGTGGCGCTCGCGAGTGTCACCGGATCCATCGCGATGGCCCTGTCCGCCGTTCGCTACGCGGTGACGTACCCACAGAGCTCTGACTTCGCCGGTGTAGCCGCGGCCCATCAAGCACAGGCCAAGGGCCTCGGCTGCATCTACTCGAGGTCGGTGCAGCTCGCCGGCGAGCACCTGGTTCCCGGCGTGGTGGCGCCGCACGCTGCGGCGGATCTCATCTGGCACTTCAACGAGCCGCCGCTGATGACGCTCCTCGCGGCACCCTTCGCGGCGCTCCACCTTTCCACAGCCGTGAACCTGTGGGAGGTGATCATCTGCCTGGCATTGGCCGCCTGCGTTTTTCTGCTGTGGCGCGCGCGAGGCGGCTTGCCTCCCTTGTTGGTGGCAGCCGTGGTTGCCGGGCTGTTGCTCAACGAGATCGCGAACACCGAATTCAGCCTCGCGCAGAACGACGCGCTGCTTCTGGTTGCCGCATTGCTGGCATTCGACCTGCTCAGGCGGCATCAGGACCTTGGGGCGGGCCTGCTGCTCGGACTTGTCGCGGTCAAGCCCCAGCTCATCTTTCTCGCCGTCATCGCCCTGCTGATCGATCAACGGTGGCGGGCGGTGGCCGGATGTGCAGCGACAGTTGGCGCAATCGGCGCGCTGAGCATTCTGATGGCCGGACCGTCGTGCAGCCTCCAGTGGCTCGGCAGCGCCACACAACTGGGGGAGTTTCAGATCGGCATCGGCCTGCCGGGCACGCTCGCGCGCTGGACCGGGACGACAGTAGCGGCTGAGATTGCCTTCCTGGTCCTCGCGATTGTGGCGTTGGTGGTGCTGATTCGGATTCGCCGGCGAGTCGACACGCCGCTCTTGGCTGCCATTGCCATTGCCATCGCGGTTGTCATCGGCCTCCACACACTCGCCTACGATGTCCTCTTCCTGGCGCCGCTCGGCATGGCGGTGGCGCGTTCGAAGCCATGGTCGGTGATCGCGGCCGGGTGGGCGTTCACGGTCGCGCAGCTCACCTATCCTGTGGGTGCCGCGCCAGTGCTGGCGACTGAGCTGGTGCCCTTCGTGGCCGTGACGCTCGCGGTTGTCTTTATTGTTCGCAACGGCACGCCTTCCGAAGAGCATCCACAGCGGATCAACACAGCGAGTCATCAGCCACTCGTCGCAGCCACATAGATGGAAAGACCGATGCAGTTTGAGCACGACGTCGTCGTTGTCGGGGGGTGTGGCCACGTGGGCCTGCCGTTGGGTCTCGCCTTTGCCGAGAGCGGCCTCGACGTGGTCCTCTACGACACCAACAGCGATGTGGTCGATGTCGTCAACGGCGGCGCGATGCCGTTCGCCGAAATCGGAGCGCCTGAGACGCTCACGCGTGTGCTGGCTGCGGGCCGTCTGCGCGCGACGACCGACGCGACCGCGATCGACCGCAGCGAACACATCGTCGTGGTCGTGGGCACTCCCGTCGACCGCTACCTGAGCCCGGATGTGGAGGCGGTCGCGCGCGTGATCACGCCTCTGACCGTCCACCTCGTCGACGGTCACCATGTCGTCCTGCGCAGCACGGTGTATCCGGGGGTCACCAAGCGCGTTGCGCGGCTCATCGCCAAGCTGGGTCGCGACATCGACGTCAGCTTCTGTCCGGANNTCTCACCGCGGAGATCGTCGAGCTCGAACCCGAGGAGGCCGAGCTTGCCAAGCTGTTCACCAACAGCTGGCGCTACCTCAAGTTCGCGGTCGCCAATCAACTGTTCATGATCGCGAACGACAATGGGCTCGACTACGAGCGGATCCGTCAGGCGGTGATCTTTCACTATCCTCGGGCCGCCGACCTGCCGGGTGCCGGCCTCACCGCGGGACCGTGTCTCCTGAAGGACACGATGCAGATCACGGCATTCGCCGAGAACCGTTTCACGCTAGGTCATGCTGCGGTGATGGTCAACGAGGGGGTGCCCCTCTACGTGCTCGGGAAGCTCGAGCAACGGTTTGACCTGGGCTCGTTGACTGTGGGCGTCCTGGGGATGGCCTTCAAAGCCGAGTCCGATGATTCCCGATCCAGCCTCAGCTACAAGATGAAACGCATCCTCACCGGCAAGGCAGCGCGTGT